>CAZTMB010000001.1:0-91705 GCA_964614695.1 uncultured Isosphaeraceae bacterium
AGGACGTGGATGGTCACCGCGTTCTGGTTGTCCGCGGCGGTCGAGAAGGTCTCCTTGCGGGAGGTCGGGATCGTGGTGTTCCGAGGGATGAGCACGGTCATCACCCCTCCGAGGGTCTCGACGCCGAGCGAGAGCGGCGTCACGTCGAGAAGCAGCACGTCCTTGACCTCGCCCTGCAGGACGCCGCCCTGGATGGCGGCGCCGATCGCGACGACCTCGTCGGGATTGATGCTCTTGTCGAGCTCCTGGGTCTTGAAGATCTGCTTGGCGATCTCCTGCACCTTGGGGATGCGGGTCGAGCCGCCGACCATCACCACTTCCTGGATCTCCGAGGGCGAGAGCTTCGAGTCGCGAAGCGCCGCCTCGCACGGTCCGCGGAGGCGATCGAAGAGATCGCTGCAGATCGACTCGAAGGTCGCGCGGGTGACGGTGATCTGGAGGTGCTTGGGGCCGTTCTGGTCTGCGGTGATGAAGGGCAGGTTGACGGTCGTCTCCATCTGATTGGAGAGTTCCATCTTCGCCTTCTCGGCGGCCTCCTTGAGCCGCTGCAGCGCCATCGCATCCTTGCGGACGTCGATGCCCTCGGCCTTGCGGAACTGCTCGGCGAGGTGGTCGATCAGTCGCTGGTCGAAGTCGTCTCCTCCGAGGTGGCCGTCGCCGTTGGTCGACTTCACCTCGAAGACGCCGTCGCCGACGTCGAGGATCGAGATGTCGAAGGTGCCGCCGCCGAGGTCGAAGACCGCGATCCGGGCGTTCTTCTTCTTCTCGAGGCCGTAGGCGAGGGCCGCGGCGGTCGGCTCGTTGATGATCCGCTCGACCTTGAGGCCGGCGATCTCGCCCGCGTCCTTGGTCGCCTGCCGCTGGGAGTCGTTGAAGTAGGCCGGCACGGTGATGACCGCGCGGTCGACCTTCTCGCCGAGATAGTCCTCGGCGGTCTTCTTGAGATCCGCGAGGATCATGGCGCTCACCTCGGGCGGGGTGTAGGTCTTGTCGCGGACCTTCACCTTGACGAGTTCGTCTCCCCCGCCGACCACCTCGTAGGGGACGATCTTCTGCTCCGCTTCGACCTCGCCGTGACGTCGGCCCATGAATCGCTTGATGGAGAAGATCGTGTTCCTGGGATTGGTGACCTGCTGGTGGCGAGCGGGCTGGCCGACGAGACGATCGCCCTTCTCGGTGAACCCCACGACCGACGGGGTCGTCCGGTTGCCAGAGGCGTTGATGATGACCTTGGGCTGGCCGCCTTCCATGACCGCCACCACGGAGTTGGTGGTGCCGAGGTCGATGCCGATGATCTTGGACATGCTGAAGGTTCCTTTCCTGAGAGCACCGTCGCCGGAGACTCGCGTGGACGCGGTCGCGCGGGTACGGAGTCGTGTCGGGTCATGCAACCTCGATGCCAACGTGAAGCCGAGATCCGAGGGATCTGAGCGTCCGCAAGGCGTTCACCCGGCAGACGATGCCGAGGGAACTGCCGTTCTGGCACACGGTCGATGCCGGCGGTTCCAGACCGGGCCGCGGCGAGGATGAGCGGCCGACGACGACTCGCGATCCTGTCGCTTCGAATCGCGGAGGCGTGCTTCGCGATCGTGGCGGTCGCCGCATGGTCGGTCGGGGTGGCGGGGCGGGTGGTCTCCGACTCGATTCCCTCGCTTCAGAAGCTTGCATGGATCCCGGTCCCGATGCTCGCCGTCGTGATGGGGCTGGCAATCGTCGGCATCGCATGCACGAGGTGGGGGCGCCGCAGGGCCGTCGGCGACGATGTCGCAGCGCAGTCGGGCACGCCACGCCCCAAGGCCTTTGGCGGCACGGCGGTGGTGGCGATCGCCTTGCTTTCGCTCCTGGTCGCCGACCATCTGCTCCTGCGGTGGGGGCTGCCGCGAAACTGCCGCGAGTCGATCCGCGTGGTGCACTGGAATGCGGCGAGTCCCTCCGAACGCGACGCGCCGACCGCCTCGCGGGCGCTCGCGGCACTCGATGCGGAGATCCTCGTCGTCTCGAACGACTGGTGGCTGTTCGGCCGCCCGTTCACCCGGCAGTGGAAGGACGAAGAGCGCGTGGTCCATCGGGCCGGCCCGTTCGCCCTCGTGACCGAGCTTCCGATGCGGGAGGCGCGGCTGGTGCTCGCTTCGCAAGGACGATGGGCGGGACTCTTTCGTGTCGAGGCAGCGTGGGCGCCGCGGGGCGAGCTCTCGATCCTCGCGGTCGACCTGCCCTCGTCGACGGAACTCTCGCGTCGCGAACTGGCGACGCGATTGCGATCCGATCTCGAGAGTCTCGATCTCCCGCCGATCGACCTCGTCGTCGGCGACTTCAACATGGACGCGTCGAGCGCTTCGCTCGCCCGGGCGTTCCCCGATCATCGCTCGGCGTTCGATGTGGTCGGGCAGGGCTACGCGGCGAGCTATCCGCGGCGGTTTCCGCTCTGGCATCCCGATCAGATCCTCATCGGCGACTCGATCTCCCCGTGCGGCTATCGCCTGATCGATCTTGGCATCGGTACCCATCGAGCGCAGGAACTGCGACTGCCGGTGCCAACTGCGGAGACGCCCTGAACCTCTTCGGACCTCCCGTCAGCGAGCGTCACGCGAGATGTGGTCCCACAGCCACGTGTAGAGCGTGTCCTGAGTGAGCGGGTCGGACACCATCTGCAGCGGAAGACTCGAGGCGATGCTGCGATCGGCATCCACGAGCCAGTCGACCGAGCTGTCCGAGTGCAGCCGATTGGTGCCGTCGCCGTGATTGAAGTCACGGCGCGTCCGCATGCCGTCGACGACGAGCACCCGACGAGGCCCCGTGCTGCCGAAGTGCCGACCGAGCCGCCGGTCGAAGTCGCCCCGGTAGTGATAGTTCGTGTAGACGTCCTGCGTGAAGGCCGGCTTGGTGAAGGCGATCGAGTAACGCTCGATCGCATGATCGCCAAGATGGCTCGGGCAGTAGCAGGCCCGCGGAACGTCCACGTAGGGGTTCCAGGGGTTCGAGAGCAGCCCGAGCCCATCCCACTTCGTCATCCCGAGTTCATCGGGACCCGCGCTGGCCGCCATCATCTCCTGCGGCTCCCAGTTCGTCGCCGTCAGATGCACCGACGAGGGCAGCCGTTCGTTGAAGTCCCCGGCGTAGGCCTGCATCGCCGTTCCGAACTGCCGCAGGTTGGACGCGCAGCCGATGCGATGGGTCGTGGCGCGGGCCGCGCGAAGTCCGGGCATCAACGTCGCCGTGAGAATCACCGCGATCGAGAGCACCGCCAGAAGTTCGATCAGGTTGAAGCCGCGTCGACCTTGGAAAGCACGCTCCCCATGGGGTCGCAGGAGCGACCCGACTCGAGATCGCGGGTAGCGAGGCGAATCGAGGTTCACGAGGGCTTCCGTCGGGACCGCCGCGGCAGTTCGTCAAAGGAGTCTAAACCCAAAAGCCTCCAAGGGGAGACCAAACCGGCAACCCGGGATCGATCGGTATATTCCGACGTCCCGCCTCAGGTGCCGGTTCGCCGGAGACTTGGCGGCGAGCGACGGTCCGTCGGGATCCGCGATGCCATCAACGCCCAACGCTCCCACCCCCGAAGAGGACTGGCGCCTGATGCAGCGGGTGGCGGAGGGGGACGAGGCGGCGGTCTCCGAGCTCTACGACCGTTTCAACGTGCTCGTCTTCCAGGCCGCGAGGCAGGTCTTGAACTCGCGGGCCGAGGCCGAGGACGCGGTTCAGGAGATCTTCGTACGGCTCTGGCGGACCGCCGACCGCTACGACCCGTCCCGAGCCAAGCTGGTGACATGGGTCATGCTCATCGCCCGTCGACACGTGATCGATCGGCTTCGTAGGCGGGGGGTTCGTCCCGATCACGGGGCCGGCGAGGGGCCGGCGCTGGATCAGTCGCCCGCCGCCGAGCGTGAGCAAACCGGGCCGGAGGAGAGCGAGCGCGAGAAGATCCGCGCGAGGATCGCGGAGCTGCCCACGTTGCAGCGGACCGTGATCGAGCGGGCCTATCTGCAAGGCTTCACGCTTCGGGAGATCTCCGAACAGCTTCAGGCGCCGCTCGGGACCGTCAAGTCGGCCCTCAGTCGCGGTCTCGGTCGCCTTCGGGATCGCCTCGAGGATCCGGGGATCAATCCATGAGACTGCAGTGCGACCGTCCCCACGATTCACCAACCCCGGTTTCCGGACCCGCGATCGCGTTCCGCAGGCGGGGGGAGTCGGGAACTCGCTTCATCGCCCGGCCATTTCGTTCGCCCCGTTGGAACCCCGATGCCCCGTCCTTCGGATGGGCGGCCGTCCAGTCGGACTTTCCGAAGCGTTCGGGCGAAGGCGCGGCGAAGTCGCCTTTGAGTGGGAACGCTTCGCGGGCGACGGACGAATGGTGCGGCTCTCCGAGGCTCGCGGAGACCCGAAGGGGTTCGTGGGGATTGTCGGGGGATCGACTCGAGCCGATCGGGGTCGCGGTGGCCTCGGTGAAGTCTGATCCGGCGGGTGCTGGCTGGTGTGGGCACGAAAGGGTGGTCGCAGTCCGATGAGCAGCGACAGGTCGAACGAAGATGCCGGCGAGACGCCGATGGACCGCGAGGCGCTGTTGGATCTCGCGTCGCTCGAGGTGCTTGGGTTGCTCGACCGCGACACGGCGTCCGCCTTCCATCGGGCCCTGGAGCAGGCGCCCGAGCGATGGCGCGAGGAAGTGATCGAACGTCAGGCGGAGTGGGCGACCGATCCGAGGTTCCTTGCCTCGTCGACGCCTTCGGCCGAACTTCGGGCCCGTACGCTCGCGGCGGTCTCGCGCGAGATCCTCGCTGCCTCGTCGATTCCCGTCGCGGTCGGCGGCGGTTCCGCGGAGGCGTGGGGCGATTCGGCTTCGCGGCCCTCGCAGAGCGAGGAGTCGGTGTCGGGTCCGCTGCGGCAGATCGTCGAACAGTTGCGGATCCGTCAGGAGGCGGAACGCCGTTCACGCTCGGCGCCCTGGCTCTGGCGGGCGGCGAGCCTGATCCTCGGGGCAGGGCTGCTCATCAGCGCCTGGTTCCAGATCCGCATGAGCGATCGTGTGACCGAGATCGCCGAACTCTCCATGCAGCGTCAGACCGACGAGCAGATCCGCGCCTTGATCGGCGAGGGCTTCGAGCGATTCCTCGTGCCTCGCTGCTCGGTGACCGGGCTCGCGGCCGCGGCGGAAGGCGGTCGAGGCTCGGCGACGATCTACGTCCATCCCGATGGCGACGGCTTCCTGCTCGTCCTCGGACTTCCGTCGGCCGCCGGCCCCTACGAACTGCGGGCGATCTGCTGCGATGAAGGGGCCGACTCCGAGTCGATCCTCTCCTTCGAGCCGCTCGAGGCGGCGTCGGGATTCAGGCTTTCTGCCGAGCGGCTCGCGGGCCTCGCGGGCGGCGCCCGCTGGGAGATCGTCGACGGCAGCGGCCAGGTCGTGCTGCGATCGGCCTGACGGGACGACGAGACCGACCGCCGGCGGCTCGCTGTCGTTCGACTTGCGGAGACCGCGTCGACGCGTCTGCGTTGGCCCGCGTCGATGGGTTCGCGACGCCCAGACAGCGATCGATGCCGATCCCATGCCGGATTGCGCCGACGGTGTTGCGCGGCATGCGCTTGCCGCTCGCGCGGACGTCGATCGATCAGGTCGGCTCGGCGTCGGCGCGGCGCGACCACTCGAACTCGATCGGCTCGAGTTCCGCGGTCGCCGCGTCGCGCTCGCGGGAGAGTCGCCGACTTGCGTCGCCATCGGCGAGCGTCTTCGGATCCATGAGCTTGTCGTCGATCTCGCGGATCCGCCGCTCGAGCCGCTCGATCCGCTTCTCGAGCTCGCTCGTCGCGACCTTCGCGAACGGATCGCTCGAGGAGGCCCTGGAGGAGGAAGCCTTGGTGGAGGCGGCCTTGTCGCTCGGCTTTCCGGGCTTGGCGGCCGATGATCGGAGCCCGCGGATGTCCGAGTCCCTCGCCGCCTGCGCGGCCGCGGCACGCTGCTTCTCGAGCCACTGCGAGTAGCGGCCGGAGAACTCGATCGCGCCGCCGTTCCCGTCGAGCACGAGCAGTCGGTCGCAGGTCGCCTCGAGCAGCGCGCGATCGTGGCTGATCAGGATGAGCGAACCTGCGCTCTGCTTGCCGAACTCGATGATGGCGTGTTCGAGACGTTCGGCGGAGGGGATGTCGAGGTGGTTGCTCGGCTCGTCGAGGACGATCAGGTTGTGCGCCGCCGAGACGAGGCCCGCGAGGACCGCGCGGCCTCGCTCGCCGCCGGAGAGGTCCGCGAGCGGCTTCTCCTGATCCGAGCCGGAGAAGAGGAACGCGCCGGCGAGGTTGCGGGCCTGCTGCTCGCTCGCCTTCGCTGAACCGTCGAGCGAGAGGATCACCGACTGCAGGTATCGGTAGACCGGCAGGCTCAGGTCGAGGTGCTCCTGCGTCTGGCGGAACCAGCCGACGCTCAGCCTCGGGCTCGTCTTCACCTCGCCCGCATCCGCCTCGAGCTCGCCGAGCAGCGCCTTCACGAGGGTGGTCTTGCCCGCGCCGTTGGGGCCGATGATCCCAAGCCGCTCGCCGGGCTTGACGAGCAGCGCCAGCGCCTCGAAGAGCCGCTTGTCGCCGTAGCGCTTCGACAGGCCTTCGGCGGAAAGGAGGAAGTCTCCGACCCGCGGCGCCTTGGGAAGCAGCAGGTTCATCACGTCCTGCTCGACGGGGCGCTCGCCGAGCTCGTCGCGCTTGAATCGCTCGAGCCGGGACTCGCGACCGCGGGCCTGCTTGGCCCGCTGGCCGGCCTTGTAGCGGGCGATGAACTGCTCCTCGCTGCGGATCCGATCGAGCTGCTTCTCGTAGTTGCGGGTCTGGGTGAGCAGGCGCTCGGCTCGAAGCGCGATGAAGTCCTGGTAGTTGCCCGGATACTCGCGAAGCCGCCCCTGGTCGATCTCGATGATCCGCGACACGACGCGGTCGAGCAGCCAGCGGTCGTGGCTCACGACGATCACCGCGCCGGGAAACTCCTCGGCGAGGAAGGTCTCGAGCCACTGCCTTCCCTCGATGTCGAGGTGGTTCGTCGGCTCGTCGAGGAGCAGCAGATCCGGCTGTTCGAGCAGCAGCCGCGCGAGACCGAGCCGCGCCTTCTGACCGCCCGAGAGCGTGCTGACCTTCTGCGAGAACTGCGCGTCGGTGAAGCCCAGGCCGTGCAGCGTCGCATCGACCTTGTGGTCGACCGCGTATCCGCCGAGCGTCTCGATGCGCGATTCGATCTCCGCCTGGCGCTTGAGCAGGCGATCGAGTCCGTCGGGATCCTCGCCCTCGGGGCCGGCCATCGCCGCGAACACCGCGTCGAGCTCCTGATGCGCCGCGTGGAGATCGGCGAAGGCGCCCTCGGCGGCTCCGCGAAGCGTCTCGTCCGGATCGAGGCGCGGATCCTGCGACAGGTATCCCACCCTGCAGCCGCGCGACATGCCGATCGTGCCGGAGTCGGCCTTCATGAGGCCGGCGATGCACTTCATCAGCGTGCTCTTGCCGCACCCGTTGCGGCCGACGAGACCGATCTTCTCTCCGGACTCCATCGAGAAGGTGATCTCCTCGAGGATGTTGACCGAGCCGTGACCGAAGCGAAGCGCGTTGACGGAGAGCAGAGGCATGGGCGGGGGAGAACTCGTCGGGAGGCGATTCGCCGGGGGCGAGGCGAATCGGGAAGTGTACGAGCGACCGGTACACTCGCGGCGTGCACGACGGATCTGCTTCGGGACCACCGACGATCGCCGCCCGCATCCGCCGCGCGGCGCTGCGGGTCGTGCCGGTCCTGCTCGTCGCGGGCGGGATCGCCTG
Source organism: uncultured Isosphaeraceae bacterium (assembly GCA_964614695.1). Classification (GTDB taxonomy): domain Bacteria; phylum Planctomycetota; class Phycisphaerae; order Phycisphaerales; family SM1A02; genus VGXO01. Next base: position 7,783 of record CAZTMB010000001.1, read on the forward strand.
GTGGTCGCACGCCCGGTCGATCCGCTGCGAATCGCACTTCGCCGCCTGGATCGCCGCGTTCGATCGTTCGATTCGCGAGGGCGAGCCGCGTCTGCCCTCCCCCGCGAACCTCGCCGATCCGCTGCTGACGGCGCCGATCGAGTCGGCGCTTGCCGCCGGCGTGGCGGCGGACCACGCGGAGTCCGCGGCGACGATCGAGCCGGGCGAGTCGACCGGGTTCGCGCGGGCCCGCTGGCGGGATCGCGACGGCGTGTCGCGGTGGATCGAGCTTCGCTGCGACGGAGCCTCGATCGAGGTGAGCGGCGTCGGCTTCGAGCCGACCGGAGAGGAGTCCGACGAGTCATGATCGATCGCGAGCAACCCGCGCCGTCCGGTGCGGCGGAACCTGCGGCTGGACAGGCGACCGCCTGGCTGAACGGGCGATTCACCACGCTCGACGAGGCGAGGATCTCCGCCTTCGACGCCGGGTTCCAGCATGGCGTCGGCCTCTTCGAGACGATCGCCGCCAGCGGCGGGAAGCCCCGCATGCTCGAAGCGCATCTCGATCGGCTCGCGACCTCGGCGAGGGAACTCCATCTCAGCTCGCAACTGCGTGTCGATCCGCTTGCCGACGCGGTCGAAGCGACGCTCGAGAAGTCCGGGCTCGCCGACGCCCGCATTCGGGTGACGATCTCGGGGGGCGATCTCAACCTGCTCTCCCGCAGCGGCGGCAAGGGCGGCGATCCGACGATCCTGATCGCGGTGCAGCCGGCGACGCCGTATCCGACGGCGCTCTTCGAACGCGGCGCTCGTGTGAGGATCGCCGACGGACGCCTCAACCCGCTCGACGCCTTCGCCGCGCACAAGACGCTGAACTACTGGTCGCGCCTCGCGGCGCTGCAGGAGGCGCTTTCGCATCGCTGCGACGAGGCGCTGTGGCTCTCGGTCACGAACCACCTGTGCGGCGGCTCGGTCAGCAGCCTCATCCTCGTCCGCGACGGGCGAGTGGTCGCGCCGATCGCCCGTGGGGAGGAGCCCGCCGGCGGCCTCCGCTCGCCCATCCTGCCCGGGGTCACCCGCGCGGCGGTGCTGCAATGGGCCGAGGAGGAGGGCCTCGAGGTCGAACGCCGCATGCTCTCGATCGAGGATCTCCTCAAGGCCGAGGAGGCCTGCCTCACGAACTCGGGCTGGGGCGTCCTGCCGCTCGTGGCGGTCGAGGCGGCGGAGATCGGCGACGGTCGACCCGGCCCGCGAACCACGGTCTGGCGTGATCGCTGGCTTCGCGGCGACGCGTGAACGTTCCTTCTCAGGAGCGGCGGATCACCCGCACATTGACGCGATCGGGGTGCTCGAACTCGGTGTCGCGGTTCGCGACGGTTCCAAGTCCGAGCGTGCGTCGCACCCATCGTGCCGCCGCGACGATCAGGCCGACGGCGATCGCGACGACGCCGAAGGCCATGGCGAGCGAGAGCGCCACGAGCAGGACGAGGCCGACGAGCAGGAGGACCGGGATCGCGATCAGCAGCCGCGCGGCCGAGGACGCAAAGCCCTCGCGTCGCGCGGTCGCCGTCCGAAACCGCGCCGACCACGCCTCGCCGTGGTTCCGGACGATCGTCAAGCGGCGGATGAAGGCGGAGTCGGCGTGCATGGGATGGGGAGTCGACGTCTCGGGCTCTCGATCGACAACGAGGGTAGGTCGGCGGCGACGTGAAGTCGCGGGTGGAGCGGGACGCGATGGCGATCGCTGAACGCAGGATCGACACGCGGTCGAGACCCGATCTGCGTTCGCGTCCACGCGGAGGCCGGCGGAGCGGGGCCTCCGAGCCGACGTCCGGCATCGCGGTCCCGTCGTGACGCCGAGGCCCCGCCGGTTTCCGCGCGCCGCGGCGTCGGAGGCACACGGCCGCGCCCCCGCGTCGTAGCATGTCTTCGAAGCGGCGGGGTTCGCCGAACTCGGACGGCAAGGAGGTTGCTCGACGGATGGCTCGACGATCGCGCGCGGAGCAGGAGACCTCGAACGGGCCCTCGATGGCCGTGGACGCAGCGGCGGCGGAGGGATTCGTCCATCTCCACCTGCACACCGAGTACTCGCTGCTCGACGGCGGCAACCGGATCGCCCGGCTCGTCGATCGCGTGAAGGAACTCGGGATGACCGCCGTCGCCGTGACCGACCACGGCAACCTCTACGGGGCGGCGGAGTTCTATCTGAAGGCGCGGGAGGCGGGGATCAAGCCGATCCTCGGCATCGAGGCGTACGTCGCGCCCGATCGCGACGGCAAGCCTGGCGATCGCCGCGACCGCACGCACACCGGCGTCGCCGACGGCGGCTTCCACCTCGTGCTGCTTGCGCAGAACGCGACCGGCTGGTCGAACCTCCTCAAGCTGTCCTCGGACGCCTACCTCAACGGCTTCTACTACAAGCCGCGCATGGACAAGTCGACCCTCGCCGAGTGGGGCGAGGGCCTGATCGCGATCAACGGCCACCTCGGCTCGTCGATCGCCCATCACCTGACCCGCTTCGCCGACTCCGGCGACGACGCCCACTGGCAGGCCGCGATCACTGAAGCCCGCTGGCACGCGGAAAACTTCGGTCCCGACGAGCAAGGCGAGCCACGCTTCTACGTCGAGCTGCAACGCCACGTGCCCGAGCAGGAGCGGATCAACCCGCTGCTGCGAAAGCTTGCCGCGGAGCTCTCGCTGCCGCTCGTCGTCGACAACGACGTGCACTTCCTGCGCCTCGAGGACCACGACGTCCACGACACCCTCTGCTGCATCTCGCTCGGCAAGACCAAGGACTCCGCGGATCGTCTGCGATATCCGGAAGAGCTCCATCTCAAGAGCCCCGCGGAGATGGCGGCACTCTTTCCCGAGGATCTCGAGGCGGTCCGCAACACGGTGCGCATCGCCGACCGCTGCAACCTCGAACTCGACTTCTCCGCGAACCACGCCCCGATGGTGCGGGTGCTCCGTCACGGCGCGATGCCGAAGTTCGATGCGGCGGACGTCGAGGGCTGGTTCGCGAAGGCGTGCGCCACCGTCGAGGTGCAGCCGTTCCAGGCCGATTCGGCGAAGAGCGCCAAGGCGGCGGAGAAGGAGCTCGACGCGCTCCGCGCCGAGAGCGACCGCGCTCTGCGGGACCTCTGCGAGGCGGGACTGAAGTGGCGCTACGGGTCGGAGGGCGGCGGCGACGCGATTCGGGCGCGGCTCGAGCGGGAACTCGGGATCCTCTCCGCGAAGCTGATCACGCCGTACTTCCTGATCGTCTGGGACTTCGTCAACTGGGCCCGGCAGCAGGGGATTCCCGCGGTCGCGAGAGGCTCGGGCGTCGGCACGATGGTCGGCTACGTGCTCGGGCTTTCGAACGCCTGTCCGGAGCGGTACGGACTGCTCTTCGAGCGGTTCACCGACCCGGACCGCAGCGAGTACCCCGACATCGACATCGACATCTGCCAGAACGGCCGCGCCGCGGTCATCGATCACGTGCGCCGCAAGTACGGGCACGTCGCGCAGATCGTCACCTTCGGAAGGCTCAAGGCGAAGGCCGCGATCAAGGACGTGGCGCGGGTCATGGGGCTCGCGCCCGCGGACGGCCAGCGGCTTGCGAACCTCGTGCCGCCCGAGCTCCACATCACCGTCGAGGAGGCGCTCGAGAAGTCGCCCGATCTGCGCGAGGCGGCCGAGGACCCGGTCGTCCGGCGCATCGTCGACACCGCGCAGGCCCTCGAGGACCACGCCCGTCACGCGGGCATCCACGCCGCGGGCGTGGTGATCGCGACGCAGCCGCTCGACAACATCGTGCCGCTGTGCCGCGCGTCGGGCGGAGACTCCGAGGCGGTGGTCACGCAGTGGGACGGACCGACCTGCGAGAAGGTCGGCCTGCTCAAGATGGACTTCCTCGGGCTGCGCACGCTCTCGACGATCGAGATGGCGAAGCGCCTCGTGCGAGAAGGGCTTCCCGACGAGGCGATCTGGCGGGCGGTCGGCAAGCAGCCGCCGGCGGCGAAGGGCAAGGGCGTTCGCGAGCCGCATCCGCTCGAGCTCGACCGCATCGACTTCACCGATCAGAAGGTGCTCGAACTGTTCCGGCGCGGCGACACCGCCGGCATCTTCCAGTTCGAATCCGGCGGAATGCGCCGGCTGCTGCTCGAGATGCAGCCCGACCGCATCGAGGATCTCATCGCCGCCAACGCGCTGTACCGCCCGGGGCCCATGGATCTGATCCCGGACTACAACGCCCGCAAGCACGGCAAGCAGTCGGTGCCGAAGGTCCATCCGATCGTCGACGAGCTCGTCGCGGAGACCTACGGCATCATGGTCTACCAGGAGCAGGTGATGCAGGTGCTGCATCGCCTCGGCGGGATCCCGCTGCGCGGCGCGTACTCGATCATCAAGGCGATCAGCAAGAAGAAGGCGTCGGTCATCGATTCGGCCCGCGCCGACTTCACGCGAGGCGCCGCCGAGCGAGGCGTCGAGGAGAAGGCCTCGAACGAACTCTTCGACCTGATCCTCGCCTTCGCCGGATACGGCTTCAACAAGAGCCACTCCTCCGGCTACGCGATCGTCGCCTACCAGACCGCGTACCTGAAGACCTACTTCCCTGCGCAGTACCTCGCGGCGGTGCTCTCCTTCGAGAGCCAGGCGAAGAAGGTCGAGGAGTGGTCGGTCTACCTCGACGAGTGCCGCCGCGTGCCATGGCCCGACCACGATCCCGCGAAGCCGCACGTGGGCGTCGAGGTGAGGCCGCCCGAGGTGAATCTCTCCGAGTCGGACTTCGCGGTCGTCTTCGCCGCCGACGAGGCGCGGACGAACACCAGCGGGCACATCCGCTTCGGCCTGAGCGCAGTGAAGAACCTGCCGCAGGGCGCGATCCGAGAGATCCTCGCCGAGCGCGAGGCCCGCGGCGCGTTCACCTCGCTCTTCGACTTCTGCGAGCGGATCGATCCGGCGAAGGTGACGCCGAAGACCGTCGAACTGCTCGTCAAGGCGGGATGCTTCGACGCGCTGCACTCGATCGCCGATCGGGCCGCGATGGTGGCGACGATCCCCGACTGCATGGCGGCATCGCGACGCGCCGCGGAGGCCCGCCGCAGCGGGCAGGACAGCCTCTTCGGCGGCGGGGGTGGCGAGGCGGCGATCGAACTGCCGGAGGTTCCGCTTCGCAAGGCGGATCCGTGGAGCCGGGCCGAGAGCCTCGCCTTCGAGAAGGAGGCGCTCGGCTTCCACGTCTCCGGGCATCCGCTCGACGAATGGCGATCGTGGCTCGTCGAGTTCTGCAACGCGCGGGCGTGCGACGTCGCGGAGATGCCCGAAGGTGCCGCGGTGCTCCTCGGCGGCACGGTGGCGCAATGTCGCGTGCTGCCGACCAAGCGCGGCGAGCGCATGGCCCGCGTGCGGCTCGAGGACCAGTCCGGCGTCGTCGACGTGATCGCGTTCCCGGAAGTCTTCAGCCGCCACGCGGAACTTCTTTCGGGCGACCGCATCGTGATCGTGGTCGGCTTCATCGATCGCTCGCGAGGCGAGGTGCAGGTGCTCGCCGATCGCGTGCTGCCGATCGAGGAGGCGCCGATCCATCTCGCGACGCGTCTCGACCTGCTGCTCGATGCGACCTCGGACGACGGCCCGAGCCCCGATGCGACGTTGCGCATGCTGCACGGCATGCTCAAGCAGGCGTCCTCGAGCGTCGCGGCGCTGCGGGGGCGACCGGTCGAGATCGGCCTGTCGATCGGCCTCGGTCGCGACGCGGTGGCGCTCGCGCCTCGCGGCATGCGGGTCGTCGCGGAGCCTGGTCTGCTTCTGAGGCTCGAGGAGATGCTCGGCGCCGGACACGTGCGGGTGCGTGGCGGCTTCCGCCCGCAGCGGACGCGGCCGCGGCGCGGCGCGCCGGTGCGAAGCGAGGAGCCGGCGTACGCGTGAGGCTCGACGGGCCCATGTGGCGAGGAGGGGGTCCACTCGGCGCCGCGCCGGTCGCGCGACGAGCAGGAATGACCGACGGAGAATGAGGTCGGATTCGGCTGCGGCGTTCGACCGCGGACGCCGTCGCCCCTACAGTGGGGGTCCTTGATGTGGCGTTCGTTCGGCGACGGATCGCCGACCGTTCGGACCGCAGCTCGGTCCCGCGAACGCATCACCCCACTCTCCATGCAAGACACCTTGATCGCTCCCGCCGTCGCGTCGGCGGACGCCGCCGCCGCTTCCGAATCCGCCGATCCCAAGTGGACCTTCGTGCGAGGTGGCGTGCAATGGCCGACGGCCATCGGCATCCTCGTCCTTCACCTCGGTGCCCTGGCCGCCTTGATCCCCGGGACCTTCTCGTGGGGCGCCGCGGCCACGCTGCCCCTCCTCTGGTGGATCACCGGCGGACTGGGCATCTGCCTCGGATACCACCGGCTGCTCACGCACCGCAGCTTCAAGACCTCGAAGTTCCTCGAGCATGTCTTCGCGACGCTCGGGGCGCTCTGCTGGCAGGGCGGGCCCCTGCACTGGGTCGGCACGCACCGACTGCATCACGCCGAATCGGACGGCGACCTCGATCCGCATTCGCCGCAGCACGGCTTCACGTGGTCCCACATCCTGTGGTGCTTCCATCGACGCCCGGACGGCCGCGATCCGTTCGCGGTCACCAAGGATCTCGCCCGCGATCCCTACCTCGTCTGGCTCGATCGCTGGTTCCTGCTGCCGCAGGTCGCGTTGGCGGGCGTGCTCTATGGGATCGGCTTCTGGGCGACCGGCACCGCGATGGGAGCGCTCGGCTACGTGATCTGGGGCGTCTGCGTCCGCACCATCTTCTGCTACCACGCGACGTGGTTCGTCAACTCCGCGGCGCACACCTGGGGCTATCGCAACTTCCGCACGACCGATGGAAGCCGCAACACCTGGTGGGTGGCACTGCTCTCCTTCGGCGAAGGGTGGCACAACAATCACCACGCGCAGCAGCGGTCCGCCGCGCACGGCATGCGCTGGTGGGAACTTGATCCGACGTGGTGGACGATCCGCGTGCTCGAGCGCGTCGGATTGGTGCACTCGGTGGTGCGGCCGAAGCTCGATCGCCTCGATCCCCATCGCTGACCCGACGGCGACGCTACGGACAGAGGCGTTGCACCGCGAAACCGCCGCCCTCGCGGGCGGTGTAGACCACTCGGTCGTGCAGGCGGTAGGGGTTGCCGAACCAGAACTCGATGCGATCGAGCGAGACGCGGTAGCCGCCCCAGTGCGGCGGTCGCGGCACGGGTCCGTCGCCGAAGCGATCGAGCATCGACTGCTGCATCGCCTCGAGCGCCGCACGATCGGCGACCGGCCGCGACTGGCTGCTCGCCCACGCGTTCACCTGGCTCTCGCGGGGCCGCTTGGCGAAGTAGGCGTCGGACTCCTCCTCGCTCGCATGCGAGACCCGTCCCTCGATGCGGATCTGCCGATCGAGCGGATCCCAGTGGAAGAGAAGCGCCGCCCGCGGATGCGCCTCGAGCCCGACGCCCTTGCGGCTCTCGCGGTTCGTGAAGAACACCGCGCCTCGCTCGTCGAAGCCCCGGAGCAGCACGATTCGGGCCGACGGGTGGCCGTCTGGATCGATCGTCGCGAGGGTCATGGCGTTGGGGTTGGGCAGGCCGGTCGATTCGGCGTCCTTGAACCACGCTCGGGCCGCGGCGATCGGATCGGTCGGGGGATGGTCGAAGTCGAAGTCGGGGTGCATGCGGGGGCCTTCGTGGGAGGGCAAGAGTATGAGGGAAGCCCCCGGGGGCTGGTCGGGCTCGGGAGTCGGTGGATCGCGGGCGCCAAACGTTGCAGCGCTTCCCGGGTCCATCACCACCATCGAGTCCATCACGTCCATGTCACGACCCGCCGAGCGAGGCGAGCGTCGGCCGCGTGATGTGGACCGCGGACGCCTCGCCCGCCGAGCGTCGTTCGAGTCGGGCCGCCTCGGATGAGATGCAGGCCGGCGTGTCGAGTCCCTGGCGGTCGGACGGCCGCACGGCTCGTCGGGAGGCGAACCGCGGTGGCCGCCAGCATCAACTCACGATTCGCCGTCGATCCACTCGCCCATGTCGAACCGTTCGAGTTCGCGCGGATCGATCTCGTCGAGCGATCGCACGTCCTCGAGGGCTCGCTTCGGTCGCTTCGATTCAGGCGGACCGATCGGGCGGTCCGGAACACCCGGGCCGGCGGTCGTTCGCTCTTCGCTCGTGCCACCCGCCGATTCGCTCGGGGCTCGATCCGGCTCGCTCGCGGGGCGGGAGGAAGACTCGGCCAATGGTCGTGCCGCCGCGGGCTCGCGTTCCGCCCGGCCTGAAGACGGCCGAGGTCCGGCGGAATCGCGGGGCTCGCCCGTGCCCGGCTCCTCCGCCTCGGGCGGCAGGACCAGATCGGCGTCGGTGACTCCAAAGGCCGCGATCCACCGCTCGGTCGTGGGGTTCGGTGTGAAGTCCGAGGCCGGCGACGGCGAGGGCTTGCCGGGACGCGCCGCCAGCCCGTCCCGCCCGAGCTGAGCCAGAAATGCCTCGGAAGAGAGCGTCTTCGAACGGCGACGGGTCGCCTCCCGGCGGATCTCCCGGTCGGACGTGACCACGAGGATCGACCGAGGGGTCGAACTCCGCCGGACCAGATCGATGATCACCTCGTCCGCGGTCCGGCCCGGCCCGGAATGGACGATCCGAACTCCTCCGCAACCGCCCCGGTCGCCGCGAGGCCCGTCCATCACGATCAGGACCTCGTCGAGGCGGTACCGGCTCTCTGCGACCAAGGCGGCCAGCTCCGCCGCCTCGAGGCCCGCGATCTCGGGAGGCAGGACCCCCTCGACATGGAGCACGTTGCAGCCGTCGATGAGGATCAGCATGGGCGGGGGAGGATGGCTCGGAGGCGGTCGGGGAGGGGGCGATCGTCGGGTCGGCGTCGCGAGAAGCGGATGGATTGGATCAGCATCTTGCCAAGACGCCCCGCTCTCGTTGTAATGCCCGATTCCCCGGTTCCCGGCCGCGGGATGTTGAAGACGTCGATTTCGCGAACCCTCAGGGCAGTTTCATGGCGATTCGGATCAAGGCGCGTGGTGGCGAGACCGCGGAGCAGATGCTTCGCCGCTTCAAGAAGTTGTGCGAGAAGGAAGGTCTCACCAAGGACATCAAGAAGCGGCAGTACTACGAGAAGCCGTCGGAGCGTCGTCGCCGTGACCTTCGCCGACGCGTTGTCCGCGTCGCCCGCGAGGGGATGCCGCCGATGGCCCCTCGCTGAGAATCCGGTACTCCGTCGCTTCGAACGGACGGCGATCCCTTCTCCCGCGGGGAGTCGGTTGGAGCGTCCGCTGCGGGATTCGAGGCGATTCGGTCGATCCTTCCCGCCTTCCTCCATCGGTTCTCGCCGTGATCCCGGACGGTCTGGGCACGGCATCCCTGCTTCACGAGCATGAGCCCCATGCCCAACTTGACGACTCTCGCTCTCCAGGCCGCCGAGGCGGCGGCTCCCACGATCGTGATCCCGACCGCCTGGTACCTCGCCCCGATCGGCGGCGTGGTGGCGCTGGTGATGGCCTTCGTCTTCTACCGCTCGGTCGTCTCCCACAGCGAGGGTGACGACAACATGGTCCGCGTGGCTGCGGCGGTGCGGGCCGGCGCGTACGCCTACCTCCGTCAGCAGTGGAAGGTCGTCTCGATCGTCTTCGTGCTGCTGGTGATCGCCCTGATCGTGATGGGCTTCGCAGGGCTGCAGGAGAAGGTCGCGGCGATCGGCGTGCCGATCGCGGGCCTGCTCTCGGGGATCTGCGGCTTCTTCGGCATGAAGACCGCCACCAACGCCTCTGCCCGCACGGCGGCGGCGGCGAAGAACTCGCTCAACGACGGTCTCAAGGTCGCCTTCCGAGCCGGCGGCGTCATGGGTCTGTGCGTGACCGGCTTCGCCCTGCTCGACGTCTCGATCTGGTTCTACCTGCTGACGCAGGTCTTCGGCTTCACGAATCTCGTCGCGGTCACGACGGCCACCCTCAGCTTCGCGATGGGCGCGAGTCTCCAAGCGCTCTTCAGCCGGGTGGGCGGCGGCATCTACACCAAGGCCGCCGACGTCGGTGCCGACCTCGTCGGCAAGGTCGAGGCGGGCATCCCCGAGGACGACGCCCGCAACCCCGCCACCATCGCCGACAACGTGGGCGACAACGTCGGCGACGTGGCCGGCATGGGCGCGGACCTCTACGAGAGCTACTACGGCTCGATCCTCGCGGCGATGGCCCTCGCGGCCGCCGCGGCGTTCCGCCTTTCCGGGGTCGGCGGCGAGTTCGAGGGCTTCGGCGCCGAGCACGCCATCAACCTCGTGGCGCTGCCTGCGGCGTTGGCGGGCCTCGGCATCATCACTTCGATCATCGCGATCTTCCTCGTCCGCACCCGCGAGGGCGCGACGATGGGCGAACTGCTCAAGAGCCTGCACCTGGGCGTGTGGGCCTCGAGCGGCATGATCGTGATCGGCTCCTTCTTCCTCTTCCGGTACCTCCTCGGCGATGTGCCGGGCATCAGCTACCTGGGCATGTGGGCGGCGATCATCGCAGGCCTCGTCGCGGGCCTCGTGATCGCGTGGGGCACCGAGCGCTACACGTCCTACGAGCACGCCCCGACCCGACGCATCAGCGAGCAGGCCCAGACCGGCCCCGCGACCGTGATCATCTCGGGCATCGCCGAGGGCATGGTGAGCACGTGGATTCCGATGCTCACCACCGTCGTCGCGATCCTCGTGGCGTTCATCTCCGCCGGCGGCAACGAGGTGTTCCTGCTCGGCGTCTTCGGCGTCGCGATCGCCGCGGTCGGCATGCTCTCGACGCTCGCGATCACCCTCGCCACCGACGCCTACGGCCCGATCGCCGACAACGCCGGCGGCAACGCCGAGATGACCCACCAGCCCAAGTTCGTCCGCGAGCGGACCGACATGCTCGATTCGCTCGGCAACACCACCGCGGCGACCGGCAAGGGCTTCGCCATCGGTTCCGCGGCGCTCACGGCGCTCGCCCTTCTCGCGGCCTACGTGATCACGGTGCAGGCCTACTACGCCGAGATCAAGCCCGAGATCACCGTCGGCGGCGAGACGGTCGAGACGGTGAAGGCCTCGCTCCCGCAGCTGCTCAACGAGTTCAACGTCACGCTCCTCAACCCGCAGGTCCTGTGCGGCCTGTTCGTGGGCGTCATGCTCGTCTTCGTCTTCTGTGCGATGACCATGAACGCCGTGGGCCGCGCCGCCTACGCGATGATGATGGAGTGCCGCCGCCAGTTCGGCATCATGAAGAGCGGCTTCAAGCGGAACGGCATGAGCGATGCCGACATCGCCGACCCGAACAAGTGGCCCTTCGAGGTGACCGTCGACGGCAAGCAGTACCCCGACTACGCCAACTGCGTGGCGATCTCGACGACCGGCGCGCTCCGCGAGATGGTCGTCCCCTCGATCATGGCGGTGCTCGTGCCGATCGTGGTCGGTCTGCTGCTCGGTGTCGCGGGCGTGGTCGGCATGCTCGCGGGCGCCCTCGTCTCGGGCTTCGCGGTGGCGATCTTCATGGCCAACGCCGGCGGCGCGTGGGACAACGCCAAGAAGTGGATCGAGACCGGGCAGTTCGGCGGCAAGGGGTCCGACGCCCACAAGGCCGCGGTCGTCGGCGACACCGTGGGCGATCCCTTCAAGGACACCTCCGGCCCCTCGCTCAACATCCTGATCAAGCTCGTGAGCGTGGTGTCGGTCGTCTTCGCGGGTCTCGTCGTCAAGTACCACCCGTTCTTCGCCGCGTGGCTGAAGCTCTCGTGATCGAAGGCCTCCGATGAGCCGGTCGACCAGTTCGACCGATCCCGAGAAGGTTCTCGCCTTCGCGATCGAGGCGGCGCGGCTGCTGCACGACCGCAAGCTCGAGGACGTGCTCGTCCTCGACGTGCGGGGCTTGAGCAACGTCTGCGAGTACGTGGTGCTCGCTTCGGGCACGAGCGGTCGTCAGATGAAGTCGGTTGCGACCGAGGTCGAGAAGCTCGGCAAGGAGATGGGCTTCCCGCCCTTCCGCGAGAGCCGCGATCCCTCGATCAGCTGGGTGGTCGCGGACTTCGTGGACGTGGTGGTCCACCTGTTCGAGCCGCAGCAGCGGGGCTACTACGACATCGAGACGCTCTGGCAGGGAGCGCCGCGGGTCGCGTGGCGGCGGACCGAGGGCGGCGCGTCGTAGGACTTCAAGCCGGGGGACTGCGGGCGACCTGAAGCGGGCCGGGGGTGGACCGCGGGCGTCCCGTCCGCCCGCGGTCGTGGCGCGAACGACGACTGCCGAGTCCGCCGGTGCGCCTCCGCCTCGTTTCGCTCGGCACCTCCCCGGCCTCGCGACGCTCGGCAGGAGAGAGCGCGAGAGTCCCGCGGTCCGCCGCTGGTCGAGCCGTTCGTCGGTGTCCGGTGGACCGCGGGCGTCCCGCCCGCCCTGCGTCGCTCGAGTCGCTGAACGCCGAGCCGTCGACGGGCCCGCGGTCCGCATCGCTCGCCCGCTCCGCGTACCGTTCCCGCCATGCTGACGCTTCTCACGCTCGCCGTCGCGCTCGCGCAGTCGCCGCCGCCTCCTCCTCCATCGGTGCCGATGCCCTCGATGTTCATGGGCGAGATCGCCGCGGGGCCCGGTTCGCTCTTCGTCTCGTTTCGTGTCGAGGCGCCTGAGGGCGATGCGACGCCGAAGGTCGTCGTGACCATGCCGGCCGCCGGTGCGGTCGGGCAAGCCGCGCAAGACGTTTCGATCGAAGGCGATCGCCTGGCCTTCACCGTCGCGAGCCTCGGCGTCACCGGGCGCTTCGACGGCACGGTGCGCGACACCAAGTACGCCGGCGAACTCGTGCTCTCGGCGCCGCAGCAGCCGGACATGAACGCGACGTTCTCGCTCGCGCAGACCGCCTTTGCGCCCGAGGTCGAGGGCTTCGTCGCCTATCGCGGGCGCCTGCAGGCCGGCGGAGGCGGCATCGACATGACGATCGTGCTCGCGAAGGAGTCGCCGTTCGGCCCGGTCGCGTCGATCGACATTCCCGCGCAGGGCGTCGATGGCTGGCCGCTCGTCGTCGACGGGGTCGAGGACGGCGCCTGGCGGCTGCGCCTTCCGGTCGGCATGGCGGGCCCGTCGTTCGAACTCGCGGAGGTCGAGGAGGGAATCCGGCTCGAGGGCGTGCTCAAGCAGGCTGGCGCGGTGCTCCCGCTCGCGATGACGCGGCTCGGCTCCTACGACCGCGCGGGCCTGCGTCGCCCGCAGCATCCGCAGCCGCCGTATCCGTATGTCGTGCGCGATGTCGAGTTCCGACACCCGCACGGTCACCGCCTCTCCGGAACGCTCACGCTTCCCACGGACGCCAGCGCCGAGTCACCGGTGCCGGGCATCGTGCTCGTCTCGGGCAGCGGTCCGCAGGATCGCGACGAGACCGTCTTCGGCCACAAGCCGTTCTTCGTGCTCGCCGATGCGCTCACCCGCGGCGGAGTCGCGGTGCTTCGCTACGACGATCGCGGCGTCGGCGGATCGGGGGGCGACTTCGCGAGCGCGACCACCTACGAGTTCGCGACCGACGCCGACGCGGCGACGGAGTATCTGAAGGCGCTTCCCGAGGTCGATGCCGCGAAGGTCGGACTGCTCGGCCACAGCGAAGGCGGGCTCGTCGTGCCGATCGTCGCGAAGTGGCAGCGGGAGCAGGGGGATCCCGAAACGATGCTCGCCTTCGGGGTGCTGCTTGCGGGTCCGGGCGTGCCGGGCGACGCGATCCTGCGCGTGCAGATGCGGCGTCTGCTCGAAGCGTCGGGCGCCTCCGAGGAGGACCTCGCGCCGGTGCTCGAGAGCCAGGCTCGCCTGATCGATGCCGCGAAGGCGAACGACCTCGCCGAGATGCAGCAGGCCGCGCGGGATCTCGCGGCCGCGCAGACCTCGATCGCCGCGGAGGGTGCGATCGACGAGGAAGTGCTCCTCGCGAGCGCCGAGGCGATGGTCGCGCAGATGCAGTCGCCCTGGATGCAGACGTTCCTCTCGCTCGACCCGCGTCCGCTGCTCGTCGAGATGCGGATCCCCACGCTTGCGCTGATCGGCACGCTCGATCGCCAGGTCGATGCCGATCAGAACCTTCCCGTCATCGAGGCGGCGCTGCGATTGGGCGGCGCGCCGTTCCGAGCGCGGCGACTCGATGGCTTGAACCATCTCTTCCAGCCTGCGACGACCGGAGCGATCGACGAGTACGGCTCGATCGAGACCACCTTCGATCCCGCCGCGCTCGCGGAGATCGTCGCGTGGGTCCGGGCGACGACGGGGCTCGAGCAAGGCGGCGCCGCCGCGAGCCCGGCTTCGCCTGCCGCGGAGGCGGCGCCATGAGCTTCGGCCTCATGCGAGGACGCGATCCCAACGTCGAGGGCGTCGGCCTCGATCGCGACGACCTTCCTCCCTTCGAGTCGGGCCGCTTCGATCCGCGGTCGTTCTTCGCGCATCCGGATCGGCCCTTCGAGATCGAGATCGGCTCCGGCAAGGGCACCTTCCTGCTCGCCGAGGCGTCGGCGAATCCCGGGGCCAACTACTTCGGCATCGAGCATGCTGGAGAGTTCTGGCGCTACGCCGCCGATCGCCTTCGTCGCCACGGCCTCGCGAACGTGAAGGTCCTGTGGGGCGACGCGGTCGAGTTCATCCAACACCGCCTTCCGGACGGGGTCGTTCGCACGATCCACCTCTACTTCTCCGACCCGTGGCCGAAGTCGCGCCACCACAAGCGTCGCGTCCTGCAGGACCGCAGCCTTGCGGAGTTCCATCGGGTGCTCGTCGCCGACGGCGAACTTCGGCTCGTCACCGATCACGCGGAGCTGTGGGCGTGGTACGAGGAGCACGCGGCGCGCCACGCGGCGCAGTGGGAGCGGCAGGAGTTCTCGCGCCCGGCGCACGCGAGCGAAGGTGAACTGGTCGGAACGAACTTCGAGCGGAAGTTCCGCGTCGAGGGCCGATCATTCCACGCGATGACCCTTCGGCGCCGCGGGTAGATCCACCTGCGAAGCACCGCCGTGATTCACCACGCCGAGGTTCGGAACCAGCTGCAGCGCTTCGCGGTTCGGATTCCATCCCGTCCATCACGACCACGTGGCCGCCGGTCAAGCGAAACGAGCGACCAGCGCGTGACGAGGACCGCGCCCGCAGCACGAGCGCGGGTTACCACGACCCATTTGCGCATCAGGCGCAGCGCTTCGCCCTCCGGGTCCATCACGTCCATCGAGTCCAAGTGACCGCCCGCCGAGCGAAGCGGGCACTCGCCGCGTGATGCGTCACTCCGCCGCCGGCATCTCCTGGCCCTGCTCGCCCGGGGCGAGCGACTCGTCCACGCTCATCACGTAGGCGACGAGCGCCACGAGCATGAGGATCACCCCGACGATCACGATCAGCGGCTTTCGCGAACCCGACGCCGGCGCTCCGTTGCCATGGCTCTGGTGGTGGGGGTGATCGCGGTCGTGCTGATGCGTGCTCATGGGGTTCCTCGCAGGGCCGAAGAGCGGATGCTAACAGCGGGCGTGCGGGGGCTTCGTTCGCCGCGCGAACTCGCCGGCGACGGTGCGGCCTCGCTCGCCGCGACGAGACGCCTCCCCGGCGTCTCCGGGTGCGGCAGCGCCCGACCTCCGATCGCTCACGCCTCGGGCGTCGCCGCCTCGGGCCGTCGCCAACCCGAGTCGGGATCCTTCTCGAGGGCTCTCGCGGCGAGCTTGATGCACCGCAGGCAGAGGAACGCTTCCGAATCGATCGGGCTCGCCCACGACGCGTCGCTCCGCTCCTCGAGGCACATCCGGCACTTGAACGCGCCCTGACCGTCGTCGACTCCGCCGTGCACCACCGCGGCGTAGGCGGTCGAGAGGCATCGCCCGCAGACGCAGGAGCCGTGGTGCCCCTCGATCATCGGGATCGTCTCGGTCCACTCGCGGTGGCAGTAGTCGCAGAGGACGTCGGTCATCTGCACGTCGAGCGGATCGGTGCCTGGCTTGTGCACGGGTGATCGGGTCCTTGGGAGGGGCGGCGGGTACGGAATGGTCGGCGATCGCGCGAGCCGTATGCTACGAGCCGCCTCGACCGGAGCCCGAGCATGAACCGAGGGCTCTCCCTCGCGAACAAGTGCCAGCTGATCTTCTCGGTGGCGGTGCTCGTGATCCTCGCCGCGGCGCTGAGCGTCCCGTGGGTCCGCACCCAGCGGCTCGTTCGCGAGAACCAGCTCGAGGTCTCGCGGCAACTCGCCGAGACCTGGCTCGAGAACGGCTTCACGCTCGGCCGCTCCGAGGGACTTGCGATCCCGATGCGGGTGATCGAACTCGACACCCCGCCGGAGAATCTCGAGCAGGACGCCTTCCTGGCCGCAAGTCTCCGCAACTTCGAGCGCGAGCCCGAACTCGAGGACGCCTTCCAGGAGGCCGTCGTCGAGGGCCGCACCGTCTACCGCTACGTCCGGGCGATCCGGCAGAGCGATCGCTCCCGCCTGCAGGACGTCGATCTGCTCGAGTTCTCGCCACGGGTCGAGACTCCGTCGGTGGTCGACCCGCTGCGGGGACTTCTGGTCATCGACCGCACCAGCCCCGCCGCGGCGGGTCAGCTGCTCCGCAACCGGATCTGGATCGTGACGAGCGGCCTCGGCGCCGGCCTGCTCGCGATCCTCGTCTTCCACGTGATCCTCACGAAGCTCATCCTCTCGCCGGTCCGCCAACTGCGGGAGACGATCGACCGCGTGAAGCGCGGCGACCTCTCGGCCCGCTCGACGGTGCGGACCGGCGACGACTTCGAGGACCTCGCCACCGGCCTCGACGCGATGCTCGACCAGGTCGAGTCGAGCCGCGAGCGGCTCGAGGCGATGAACGAGTCTCTCGACCTCAAGGTGGGCGAACTGTCCGAGGCGAACGTCGGCCTCTACGAGTCGAACCGGCTCAAGAGCGAGTTCCTCGCGAACGTCAGCCACGAACTCAAGACGCCGCTCAACTCGATCATCGGCTTCGCGGAGCTGCTCGGAGAGCTCGCCCGCAGCGATCCGCAGGCCGATCCCAAGCGCTTCCGCTACCTCGGGAACATCCTCACGAGCGGCCGCCGCCTGCTCGAGATGATCAGCGAGCTGCTCGAGATGGCGAAGATCGAGGCGGGCCGCGTCGAGCTCTCGATCGAACCGACGAGCGTGGCCGATCTCGTCGAGGGCCTCGAGGGGATCATGCGTCCGCAGGCCGACGCGAAGGGCATCCGGATCGAGAGTCGCGTGTCGGCGGAGCTGCCGCCGGTCGAGACCGATCCCGGAAAGCTGCAGCAGATCCTCTTCAACTTCCTCTCCAACGCCGTGAAGTTCTCGCCCGAAGGCGCGGCGGTCCATCTCGCCGCGGAGCGCTTCACGCGGCCCGACCGCAGCGCGGGCGTGCGGATCTCGGTGCGCGACGAGGGACCGGGCATTCCCTACGACATGCAGGACCGCATCTTCGAGAAGTTCCGGCAGGTCGACGCGAGCCACACCCGCACCCACGGCGGCACGGGGCTTGGCCTCGCGATCTGCCGGGAACTCGCGGTGAGGCTCGGGGCGACGGTCTCGCTCGTCTCGGAGCCGGGCAAGGGCGCGACCTTCTCGGTCGAACTGCCGCTCGCGTTCGCCGGCGCGACGCCCGAACCGCTCATGCCGTCGTGACGCGGCCGCTCATCGCCGACGTCCGACGAAGGTCGCGTAGCGGCAAGCGCCGCCGTCCGTTCAGAGGCTTTCGGAGATCAGGCGGTCCGCGTCGGGCACGCGGCGGCGGGCCCAACTCGCGTCGAGCCGTTCGGCGAGCGGCGCGAACTCGGGCCGGCTCGCGAGAAAGCGTGCGACCGCGAGCGCCACGCGCTCCGGAGGCGCCTCGCCGCCGGGAGCGAGCAGGTCGTAGTCGGGCCACGCGAGCCGCAATCGATGATCGCGGATCCCCTCGGGACTCTCGCGTCGCACCAGGAAGATCCAGCAGCCAGGCTGCTCCTCCTGCGAGACGATCTCGAACGCGTCGGCCATGGCGGGGTCGAGAGTAGCATGCGTCTCCTCGCCCTCGAGCCGACGCACGGCGGACGCCGATGGCGGCTGCAACCGCTCGCAGCGACGGGCGAACCCCCTCGCTCGCGTCACGATCCTCCGACGTGCCTCGCCTCGTCGCCGACCGAACCTCCCGCGCCTTTCCGGCATCTCGATCCGCGCTCCGCGCCCGCCGACCTCTCTGCCAATGTCCTTCCTGATCGAGACGCTGCGTCTCGGCCTCAACAACCTCCGGCTCCACAAGCTCCGTTCGGTGCTGACGAGCCTCGGCATCATCCTCGGCGTCGCCGCGGTGATCGTGGTGGTCGCGATCGGAGAAGGGAACAAGCGATCCGCGCTGCGGGACATCGAGTCGCTTGGTGCGACCAACATCATCGTCCGATCGTCGAAGCCGCCGGCGACCGGCAGCGTGTCGACCATGCAGTCGTTCCTGGTGAACTACGGGCTCAAGTACCAGGACCAGCGGCGTCTCGAGCGGTGGATCGGCGACGCGAAGCAGGTGGTGCCGCTCAAGAGCGTGGGGTCGGAGATCCGCCGCGGGGCCTCCCGCACCGTGAGCCAGGCCTTTGGAACGGTGCCGGAGCTCGAGCGGGCGGCGAACCTGCGGGTCAAGTCTCGCGGCCGCTACCTGAGCCCGGAGGACCTCTCGAGTTCGGCCCCGGTCGCGGTGATCGGCTCCGCGATCGCCGAACAGTTCTTCCCGCTGGAGGACCCCCTCGGCCAGGACCTTCGCATCGACGACGCGATCTTCCGCGTGGTCGGCGTGCTCGATCCGATCGGCTTCGCGGGCGGCGCGGGCTCGGCGCTCGTCAACCGCGACCTCAACAAGGACATCCACATCCCCTTGTCGACCGCGCAGCAGCGCTTCGGGGACGTGGTCGTGCGGCGGGAGAGCGGTTCGTTCTCGGGCGAGGAGGTCGAGCTCTACGAGATCTACCTCTCGGCGCCCGACACCGACAGCGTGCTGTCGATGGCCGAGCGAGTCGAGCAGATCGTGGCGACCGGCCACCCGGGCATGACCGACGTCCAGCTCATCGTGCCATGGGAACTGCTCGAGAACGCGAAGAAGGCGCTGCTCGTCTGGAACATCATGCTCGTGGCGATCGCGGCGATCAGCCTGCTCGTCGGCGGCATCGGCATCATGAACATCATGCTCGCTTCGATCACCGAACGCACTCGGGAGATCGGCATCCGACGAGCGCTCGGGGCGACGCGGCACCACA
This sequence comes from uncultured Isosphaeraceae bacterium, assembly GCA_964614695.1. Taxonomy (GTDB): domain Bacteria; phylum Planctomycetota; class Phycisphaerae; order Phycisphaerales; family SM1A02; genus VGXO01. The sequence goes on from CAZTMB010000001.1 coordinate 26,972, forward strand.
TCGTGAGCCAGTTCCTCGTCGAGACCGGCACGCTGTCGACCGTGGGCGGCCTCATCGGCATCGGGGCAGGCATCGGCGTGGCGCTCGGGCTTCGCACGATCGTGCCGTGGCTCATGAAACTGCCGATCTTCCAAGGCATCGCCGACGGCAACTTCCGCCTCGAGCCGCAGATCACGGTGTGGTCGATCGCGGTCAGCTTCGTGGTGGCGGCCGGAGTGGGCCTGATCTTCGGGATCTACCCCGCGGTGGTCGCCAGCCGCAAGGATCCGATCGAGGCGCTGCGTCACGACTGAGCTGGGGTGGCGTTCGCCCGGTCGACCGCGGGCGTCTCGCACGCCTCAGGACCGGCGGACCCATCTCGATCGAAGCCAGAGCAGCCCCGCGGCCGGGATCCACGCAAGCATCCACGGAAGACGCTTGCGCCACGGCGGCGGCTCGCCCGCGATCGGCACGTTCGCCTCGAGCCTGCCCGCATCGCTCTCGACGACGAGACGCCACTCGCCTTCGCTCGGCACCTCGAACTCGATGAACGCCGCCAACGGGTCGATCGCAGACGGTGCGGAGACGCCGCCGAGCACGACGCCGTCGCGCTCGAGCCGGATGCGCGGCGGACGCGCACGCCACGACTCCGCGATCGCCTCGATCGAGACGAGTCCCACCCGCGGCGGAACCGGCGCGACGAAGACCGCGGCGGGCGAGCCGTCGTCGAGGCTGCCGCGGGCGACGAGCGCGCCGCCATCGGCGAAGGCCCCCGAGTCGGCGAGCGTCGCGGCGAGCAGTCCGGTCGCGAGCACTTGCGGGAGGCGTCGTCGCGTCATGCCACCGCCCCCCGCATGTCCATCGGCACCTGCACGATCCAGAAGCCGAGCAGGCAGAGCGCCGCGGCGATCGCGATCCACGGCCACGACCAGCGGCCGAGGCTCTTGACGAGCGCCGCCGCCGTCACCAGAGCGCCGAGTTGCAACGCGAGCAGTTCCGCCGGCACAAGCCAGTCGGGCACCTCGGCGCAGCAGGCCTTCGCCCATTGCGGCTCGCCGAGATGAACACCGAGGTCGCCGGCGGCCCGCTGCAGGCTCGCCCATCCCGCCGCGAAGCCGGTGACGAGGTGGAAGCCGAAGTGAACCGCCCACATCGCGGCGCCGAGCGGCAACAGTCCGCGCATCCCGCGGCAGAACCGCTCCCGCGATGCGGCCGACGCGGCCACGCCGAGCAGGGCCGGGACGGCGACGGCGGCGAGGATCGTGGCGACGAAGGCGACGAGCCGGTCGTTCGCGAGCCCGAGCGCCATCGAGATCTCCCGCAGCCACGCGGTCACCGGCTCGGTCATGCCGACGGCATTCGCGAACGCGCCGAACACGAGCACGCCCGCGAGCATCGCCAGATCGAGGCGGTTCGAGATTCGACCGATGTTCGATCGGGGTCCGTCGTCGGCGAGATCCTCGATGGTGCGGCGATCGACGAGCGTCACGTTGTCGTGCGGGCACGCGTGCGCACAGTCCATGCAGAAGGTGCAGTCGAGGTTGCCGCGCTTGCGAGGCTGCGCCAGATGCAGTTCGCAGCCGGGAATCGACGGAGCCGGCGAAGGCGAGCCGGCGAAGGGCATCGCCAGCACCGGCAGCGCGAGGTGTCGATCGTGGTCGGCGGTGCGGCCGGTGCCGCGAATGCACTCCATCGTGGTGCAGGTTCCGCAGACCGCGGCGTTCCGCACGCCGACCGCGACCGGCGCGGTCTCCGCGAGCGATCCATGCAGTTGCCCGAGCGGGCAGACGTGCTTGCAGAACGCGGCGCCGGCGAAGAAGGCGTCGACGAGAAGCAGCGCCGCGACGTAGCCGACGAGGATCCACGCGGTCGCCCACGGGCTCGCCCAGAGGTCGAACGCCTCGTAGAAGGCAAGCCACAGCGCGACGAGCCCGACCGCAAGCCACTTCGAGCGAAGCGCCTTCGGGAACGGACGCGTCGGCTGCACGAAGCGCCGCAGCAGCCCGCGCGGCGCCATGAACGGGCAGCCCATGCACGCGAGATTCCCCGCGAGGATGATCCCGAGCACGATGAAGCCCCGCGCATGCGTCCACGGCAGCGTGCCCGCGAGGTTGGCGGGCGCCTCCTGCGGGCCGAACCAGCCGTCGAGGCAGACGAGGATCATGAGGGCGAACGCGGTCCACCGGATCGCGTCGCGCACGCGGCGCTGCCGCAGCGCCGGAAGCAGCAGCAGCGACGCGAGCGTCGGGCGCGGCATCGTGCGCCGTGGTGCGGCTGGAATCGAACAAGGCGCTTCGCGTCGCGGTCTCCTCAGGCTTCGTGCGACGAGCCATCCCGCGATCGGCAGCATCGCGGCCTGGCTCGCGAACCACATGAGCCCCGCGGCGATCTCCTGATCGCGCAGCGGAGAGACGCCCAGCATCGGGGCCGTCGTCTCGTAGGACGCGTAGATCGGTCGCCCCGCGAAGGCGAGGATGCCGCAGAAGACGGTGTTCTGGAGGTCGATCGCGAGCAGCAGCAGCACGCGAGGCATCGGGCTCCACGCGGAGCGGAACGGCCACGGTTCGAAGACGTTCCACCAGACGAGGATTCCCGTGCCGAGGAAGCAGAGGTGCTCGACCGCGTGCCAGAAGGGATCGGCGATCGCCAGTTCATAGAGCGCCGGGATGTGCCAGAACCACATCGACGCGGAGAAGAGGACGCCCGCCGTCAGCGGGTGCATGAGCGTGCGGTAGGCGCTCCGGCAGGGAGCGGCTGCGAGGAAGGGTCCGAGCGTCCGCTGCCAGCGGCGCGGAAGTCCGCGGAAGATCGGCACGCCCGGCATGCCCGCGACGAGAAGCGGCGCCGCGACGAGCGAGAGCAGCACGTGCTGGGCCATGTGCGGCCAGAGCGCGTACTTCGCGAAGAGGTCGATGGGCGACGCGAGCGCCGCCCACAGCGTCGCGAGGCCGGCGAGGTAGCACGCCGCGCGTCCGCGGGAGAAGCGAGGGGGCAGGCCGATCCGTCCGCGCAAGTAGGTCGCCGCGAGCAGGACGATCGCGATCGTCGTCCACGGAGGCACCGTCCACGCGGAGAGCATGCGGGAAGGGTAGCGGTCGCGGGCGTCGAAGCCCGCGGTCTCGCGAAGTTCACGAGGCTCGCGGTGTTCGCGCGGCCGCCGACCCGAGAGCGCAAGCGCCCCGATCGATCGCCTCGTGCCACGCCCGGAACGGCAGCTTCGATCGAAACGAGGCGACGCGGACTGGTTCGCATCGCGCCGCGACGCGCCCGCGATGTTGAGCGACCTTCAGGGAGCTCCTGCGACCTTCTGCGGGCTTCAGCGACGCTCGGCGGCCTGCGGCGGAATCGGCAGGAGCGCGCCGGGCGGGTTCGAGGTCTGCTCGTTCTCGGGATGCATGGTGAGCAGGAAGCGCGCGACCGCCTCGGTCTCGGCGCTCGTCAGGCTCTTGCCGAACGCCGGCATGTTGCCGCCGCCCTGCTGGATCTGCCGCACGAGCTGGTCGTAGGAGAGCCGCGTGGCGACGTCGTCGAGCGCCGGGCCGCGCAGGCCGCCCTGGCCGCCGAGTTCGTGGCAGTTGCGGCACTGGGCGTTCTGGATGACGACCGCACCCTGCAGTTCGAGCGGGCCGCGATCCTTGACGTACTCGACCGGCGTGGGAATCGAACTCCACGCGTCCATGACGGGACTCCACGGGCTCTGCCGTCCTTCCCACGTGAGGATGCCGAGCGCCGTCGCGGCAAGCACCACACCGAGCACCATGAGCGGACGCCGGCTCGGGGCGCGTTCGCCGCCGTTGGAGAGGATCGGCAGCAGCACGAGGCCGAGGATGAGCGCGCCCGGCGCCACGAGCATCACGAGCGTCTCGCTCGCGGGCGGAATGAGCGAGACGAGCCCGAAGATCCAGAGGAACGGCAGGTCGGGCCGCGGGTTGGTGTCGATGTCGGTCGGGTCGGGAAGGCCGTTCGGTCCGATCGGCCCGAGCCAGAGCGCGACCGCGACGAGCACGAGGAGCATCGAGCCGCAGAAGACGAGATCGCGCTTCGCCGCGTCCGGCCAGAACGGCACGCCGTGCTTGTGGATGCGGGCCTCGTAGGTCTCGCGGTAGGTCGCAGGATCGACCGGCTCGCCGACCTTGGGCATCTCGCTGATGCCGTGACGCAGCACGAGCACCAGATGCAGTCCGACGAGGGCGATGGTGATCCCCGGCAGCACGAAGACGTGGAGGGCGAAGAAGCGGTTGAGCGTCTCGCCGCTGATGGTCGGCCCGCCGAGCAGCAGGTCGCGGGCGAGGTTGCCGAAGACGGGGATGCGATCGGCGATCGCGGCACCGATGCCGATGCCCCAGTAGGCGTCCTGATCCCACCGCAGCACCTGGCCGGTGAAGGCGAGGGCGAGCGTCAGCAGGCAGAGGAAGACGCCGACGATCCAGGTGAGCTCGCGCGGGAACTTGTAGGTCGCGTGCAGGAAGACCTGCACCATGTGCAGGATCATCATCGCGACCATCGCGTTGCTCGACCATCCGTGGATCGCCCGCAGCATCCAGCCGAACGGGACGGCGGTGTCGATGTAGACCAGGTTCTCGTAGGCGTTCGAGGCGCTTGGCGCGTAGAGCGTGCCGAGGCAGATGCCCGTCACGATCTGCAGCGAGAAGAACATCAGCGTCGCGCTGCCGAAGACGTAGAACCACCGGGCGCTCGGCGGCACCTTGTGGGTCATGATCGGCGCGAGGAACGCGCCGATGCCGGTGCGGTCCTCGAGCCAGCGGATCGGCACGAGGATCGCGCCGAGCAGGGGACCGGGCTTGCGCTGCCCAGACGCGGCGTCGCTCATTCAGGGCGCCTCCTGCAGGCCGGGCAGCCGCCCGGCGTCGATCCACAGATGCCCGTCCTCGATCTTCGCCGGATACGGGAAGAGGCTCCGCGGCGGCGGCCCGCTCGCCCGCGATCCGTCCTCGTAGTAGACCCCGCCGTGGCAGGGACACATGAAGAGCCGCGACTGCGGGAACCAGCGCACCGGACAACCGAGGTGGGCGCAGTTCACCGCGAAGACCTGGAAGTTCGGCGCCTGCGGGTTGAAGGCGTTCGACGGCGGCGGATCGCCGCTTGAGGTGTCCATCGGCTGCGCCTTCGCGCGGTCGCCGACGTCGCCGGCCGGCACGTGGCGAACCCAGCAGCCGGTGTTCGCGGTGAGGCCGTCGGTCGGCGACGTCCACGGATTGATGAAGGTCGCGAAGCGCGTCTCGCCCGGGGGATAGAGCGAGACCGGGCCGAGATCGACCCACTGCTCGGGATACTGGCGAAGGCCCGGGCCGAGCATCGCGGAGACGACCGGAACCGCGGCGGCCGCGCCGCCGGCGCCCATCAGGCCGAGTCCCACCTTGAACATGAACTGGCGGCGATCGCCGCCGCCGCAGCCGGCGCAGGGGCTTTCGCCTTCGGCGCCGCCGACCTGCGGCAGCGAGGTCTTGGGTTCGTTCGATTCGCTCACGAGTCGCTTCCTCCTTCACTCGACGAGGCCGCCGGAAGCGGCGGGTTCATCGCCGATTCCGACGCCCAGGTCGGGCGCTTCGAGGCGAGATACGCCACGACGTCCGCGATCTCCGCCGGGGCGAGATCCGACGCGGGCTTTCCGAGATCCGGGCGGCCGAAGACGACGGCGCTCCAGAGGCCCTGATCGGTGATGTTGGCGAGAAAGAGCGGGCTCGTCACCGAGTCGCGCGAGCCTTCGGCGTGGCAGGAGACGCACGAGTTCGCGAAGACCGCCTCGCCCCGCGTCGCGTCGCCGAGCTTGACCGCGGAGCCGGCGGCCGCGGGTTCGCCGGGAGTCTCCCACTTCGCGCGAAGGCCCTTGACGATGAGATCGATCTCCTTGTCGCCGAAGTTCTCGTAGGCGATGTAGGGGCCGCCCTTCGCCCGCGACGAGAAGCCGGGCATCAGCCGGCCGAGCCCGACCGCCACCGCTTCGACGACCTGCGTGTCGGGCATGGTGCGCCACCAGAGCGGATCGTTCAGCGGGCGTGCGGCGCCGAGCGTGCCGTCGGCGCCGTGGCAGCCGGCACAGCTGTTGGACCAGAACGCCGCGACGCCTTCGGCGGTGTCGAGGCCCGGCGCCTCGGGCGCCGGCTTCTCGACCGAGCCGGGCGGCAGCGGTCCGCGGCCGCAGGCGGCGAGCGCCGACGCGAGGCCGATGGCGGCGAGGGGAAGCAGGAGGGAGGCTCGCGTCACGACGCGCCTCCTTCGCTTCGCTCGACGCCGATCCGCTCGGTGAAGTCGAGGTCGCGCATGGTGGAGACCTTCTCGAAGCGGTTCACGAAGAAGCCGCAGACGCCGCCGAAGGCGACCTGGCTTCCCACGAACCACGGCCAGGAGATGAACTCCTCGAGCGCCGGATTGATGATGCCCATCGTGCCCCACGAGAGCGCCGAGAGAATGACCGGGGCGACCACGATGCCGAAGAGCATCGGGCGCCGCGGCATCATCGGAAGCGCCACCGTGAAGAGGAGGCCCGTCGAGATCGAGAGCACCAGGTGGATGAGCGAGGCGATCGCGAGCCAGCCGCCGTTGAAGCTCGCGAGCTGCGCCTCGTCGAGTTCGGCCATCGCCGGATTCACGGCGCCGGCGAGCAGATTGATCGGAAGCCACAGGCTGCCGTGCTCGACGAGCCCCCACGCGGCGGCCACGGCCGCCATCGCCACGCCACCTGCGAGTCCGCCGAAGACGCCCGCGCGGTAGGGATGGATCTCGACCGGCAGCACGAGCCGGCGGCTCGGTGCCGTCCGCGGCGGAAGCGGCGGCGGCACGACGTCGGTCTGGCCGCCGGTCGGCTCGATCGGCTCGACCGACTCCTCGGGCATCACGTCGCGGAACCACCGGACGGCGCCGAAGACCAGCGCCGCCGCGCCCACGACGCTCGCCGCGACGTTCGTCACCACGCCCGCAAAGAGCATCGCGACGCCGAAGGCCGCGATCAGCGGTCCCGCGGTCGGCTTGGGGATCGCCCGGGAGTAGGGCGTCTCTCGCGGCTCGCTCATGAGAGGATTCCCGTGCCGACGAGGTAGACCGACGTGAAGACGAAGATCCACACCACGTCGACGAAGTGCCAGTACCAGCTGACGAGCTCGACCTTCTCCGCGTCGGCGGCCTTCAGATGCCCGAGCTTCGAGAGCGTCCAGATCAGCCCGAGCGCGGTGAGGCCGAGGACCACGTGGAAGGCATGGAAGCCGACGAGGCTGTAGTAGGTGCTTCCGAAGAGGTTCGTCGAGATGAAGAGGTCGTGGTCGAGCATGAGGCCGCGCCACTCCATCGCCGTGCCGTAGATGAACGCGCCGCCGAGGAGCAGCGTCAGGCCGAGCCAGAACTCGAAGGCGGCCTTGGATCCGCGGGCGAGCGCCTTGACGGCCGCGACGACCGTTGCGCTCGAGGAAAGCAGGCAGATCGACCAGACGACGACCGGGCCGACGTCGAGACAGTCCTTGCCGGTCGGTCCCTTCACGTCCTTCCCGACGTAGTAGAGGAACGCGACGATGAAGGTCCCGAAGAAGAAGCTCTCCATGGCGATGAGGCAGGCCATGCCCGTCTTGCCGCGGGTCGGCCGCCATTCGGCGTCGTCGGCGGGCGCCGCCTGAAGGGCATCACTCGTAGCGGCCATCGGGATCCTCCGGGTGCTTGAGGTCCCACAGCGGGCGGCGGCTGCCGACGGTGGGGGGCGTGTCGAAGTTGTGCTCGGGCGGCGGGCTCGTGGTCGCCCACTCGAGCGTCCAGGCGTCCCACGGATCGTTGCCGGCGACGGCTCCCTTGCGGAGCGAGCGGACGAGGTTCCACACGATCAGCAGCACGCCGATGGCCTGCAGCGGAACGCCGCTCGAGGAGAGCAGGTTCCACAGCTCGAGGCCGCGATCGGGCTGGAAGGTGTAGATCCGCCGCGGCATGCCGAGCAGACCGCTGATGTGCATGGGGAAGAAGGTGAGGTTGAAGCCGGCGAAGAGCAGCCAGAACGACCACTTCGCGATCGTCTCGTTCAGCATGCGGCCGAACGCCTTGGGATACCAGTAGTGGATCGCGCCGAAGATCGCGAACACCGTGCCGCCGAAGAGCACGTAGTGGAAGTGGCCGACGACGAAGTAGCTGTCGCTCACCTGCCAGTCGAAGGGCACCATCGCGAGCATGATGCCGGTGAGCCCGCCGATCACGAACATCGCGACGAAGCCGGTCGCGAAGAGCATGGGGCTCGCGAAGCGGATGCGGCCGCCCCACATGGTGCCGATCCAGTTGAAGATCTTGATGCCCGTCGGCACCGCGATCATGAAGGTCATCGCGCTGAAGAAGGCGTTGAGGGCCGGGCCCATGCCGACCGCGAACATGTGGTGGGCCCAGACGCTGAGCGAGATGAAGCCGATCGCCACGGTCGCGGCGACCATGAGCGGGTAGCCGAAGATCACCTTGCGGCTGAAGGTCGGGATGATCTCGCTCACGAAGCCGAAGGCGGGCAGGATGAGGATGTAGACCTCCGGGTGCCCGAAGAACCAGAAGAAGTGCTGCCAGAGGATCGCGCTGCCGCCCTCCTGCGGATCGAAGAAGTGCGCCCCGAGGTTGCGGTCGAAGAGGAGCATCACCTGCGCGGCGGTGAGCGGCCCGAGGGCGGTGATCACCAGCACGCCGACGATCAGCATCATCCAGGCCATGAGCGGCATCCGCATGAGCGTCATGCCCTTGCAGCGCATCGACAGGATGGTGACGACGAGGTTGATCCCCGTGGCGATCGATCCGAAGCCGCTCACCATGATCCCGAGGATCCAGTAGTCGGTGCTGTTGCCGCGGCTGAAGGTGCGGTCGGTGAGCGGGGCGTAGGCGAACCAGCCCACGTCGGGCGCGACCGAGGTCCCGTAGAGCCCCTGCGCTCCGATGTAGCTGAAGTAGAGGAGGAGGCCGCCGAAGAGGAACAGCCAGAAGCCGAAGGCGTTCAGGCGCGGGAAGGCCATGTCCCGCGCGCCGATCATGAGGGGGATCAGGTAGTTGCCCATCCCGAGCAGGATCGGCATGCCCACCAGGAAGACCATGGTGGTGCCGTGCATGGTGAAGAGCTGGTTGAAGACCTCCGGACTCACGAGGTCGTTGCCGGGTCGCGCGAGCTGCGCCCGCATGATCGAGGCCTCGATGCCGCCGATCACGAAGAAGACGAGCCCCGAGAGCACGTACATGATTCCGAGGCGCTTGTGGTCGACCGTCGCCGCCCACGCGTGAAGCCGCGTCGCGAGGGGGACGGCGCGCGACGCGCCTTCCTCGACCCGCACGGGCGTGGTGCTCAGGGTGCTCATGCCGCGGGTTCCTGCATCGAAGGGCTCCTGTCGCGGGGACCGCGTCGCGTCATCGCAGCGAGGCGAGGTAGTCGACCACCGCGTCGAGCTGCGCGTCGTCGAGCTTGAGGGAAGGCATGTTGCAGCCGGGCTTGAGCGTCTGCGGATCGTCGATCCACTGTCGCAGCGTGTCGCGATCGAGCGGCGCGACGCCCGCGCCGATCGTCGCCCGGCTCATGAGGTGGGTGAGGTTCGGACCGAAGGCGCCGTCGGAGACGCCCGCGATGTCGTGGCACGACTGGCACGCGAAGGCGAGGAAGACCTCCTTGCCGCGCCGCGTCGACTCGTCGTCGACCGGAGGCTGCTGCTGGTTGGCGACCCAGGCGTCGAATCCGAGCGGTCCGTCCAGTTCGCGAGCCTCGACCCGCAGCAGCATGTTCGCGTGCTGGGTGCCGCAGTACTCGGCGCACTGGCCGAGGAAGACCCCGGGCCTCTCCGCCTCGAACCACAGGTTGTTGGGATGGCCGGGAATGCAATCTATTTTGCCCGCGAGCTGCGGGACCCACCAGGAGTGGTTGACGTCGGCGGAGTGCAGCTCGAGCCAGATCGGCCGGCCTGCGGGGACGACGAGTTCGTTCGCGGTGACGATGCCGAAGTCCGGATAGCGGTACTCCCACCACCACTGGTGCCCGATGACCACGACCTTGAGGGCGTTCTCCGGCGGCGAGCTTCGTTCGATCTCGCGGATGAGCCGCACCGACGTGAGCGTCAGCACGAACACGATGACGATCGGAATGACCGTCCACGCGAGTTCGACCGGATTGCTGCCGTAGACCTGACGAGGCTCCGCGTCGCCTTCGGAGGCAGCGGCGGACTTCGCGGCGCGGTACTTGAGGATCGCGTGGACGAGCGCGCCCTGCACCACCACGAAGATCGCCGCGCAGATCGCCAGCAGCAGCCAACTGAGCGTCTCGATGTCCGCCGCGGGCGGGCTCGCGGGATCGAACATCGTCGGGATCGTCGGCATCGGCAGGCCGGTGCTCGGATCGCAGATCTCCGAGATCGCGTCGGGCGCGAGCGCCGGCGGCGCCGAGCCGAGGGTTCGTGTGGCGAGCAGGAGCACCGGAGCCGCGATTGCAACCTGGAGAGAGCGGCCGAAGTGCCTCATGCGTGTCGCCTCGCCGGGGCCAAGGAGGTCGAGATCGTCGGACGACTCGGGTCGTCTGCGTCGCACCGCGTTCCGGTGCGGACGGAGAAGGTACCGGTCCGGGCAGCCACCGCAACCATGTGATGACGTGTTCGATTGCGACAGAGAGCCGCTCGCCTCTGCTACCTTCCGCCGCTTCGGTCGTTCCCGGCGGAGTTTCGCATGCCCAGCGCGATTCCGACGCCGCCTCCCGGCGTCGACACGGTCCTCATCCTCGACTTCGGAAGCCAGTTCGCGCAGCTCATTGCGCGAAGGATCCGTGAAGCGGGCGCCTACAGCCTGCTCGTGGCGCCGGATCGGCCGATCGAGGAGTTCGCGAAGCTCTCGCCGAAGGGGATCGTGCTCTCGGGAGGCCCGTCCTCGGTCACCGAGCGCGAAGCACCGCGTTGCGATCCGCGCATCCTCGACCTCGGCGTGCCGGTCCTGGGGATCTGCTACGGCATGCAGCTCGGGTGCCAGATCCTCGGGGGACGCGTCGAAGCCGCCGAAGCGCGGGAGTTCGGTCGCACGGCGCTGCGGATCCGCGAGGCGTCCGGCCTGCTCGCGGGATTGCCCGACCGCACCAGCGTGTGGATGAGCCACGGCGATCAGGTCTCGGAACTCGGCGAGGACTTCGAGGTGCTTGCCTCCTCGGAGACCTGTCCCAACGCCGTCGTGCGGCATCGGACGAAGCCCTTCTACGGAGTGCAGTTCCATCCGGAGGTCACGCACACGCCGCACGGCGCGGACCTCTTGCGGAACTTCCTCTTCTCGATCTGTCGCTGCGACGGCTCGTGGCGGATGAGCGACTACCTCGGCATCGCCTGCGAGCGGATCCGCACCCAGGTGGGCGACGGTCGCGTGATCTGCGGGCTCTCCGGCGGAGTCGACAGTTCGGTGGTGGCGGCGCTGCTGCAGAAGGCGATCGGCCCGCAGCTCACCTGCATCTTCGTCGACAACGGCCTGCTGCGGACGAGCGAGCGTGAACTGGTCGAGAGCACCTTTCGTGGCCACTTCGACGCGGATCTGCGCGTCGTCAACGCGTCCGAGGCGTTCCTGGCCGATCTTGCGGGCGTCGTCGATCCTCAGGAGAAGCGACGCCGCATCGGCCATCGCTTCATCGACGTCTTCCACGAGGCTGCGGCGCAGGTCGGCGGCGCGAAGTTCCTTGCCCAGGGCACGCTCTACCCCGACGTCATCGAGAGCGGCCACGGCCATGCCGGCACCGCGGCGGGAATCAAGCTGCACCACAACGTCGGAGGGCTCCCGGAGAAGCTCGGGTTCGAGTTGGTCGAGCCGCTGCGCGAGCTCTTCAAGGACGAGGTCCGAGCGTTGGGTGAAGTGCTCGGCCTGCCGAGCCAGGTGGTCTGGCGGCATCCCTTCCCGGGGCCCGGCCTCGCGGTGCGAGTGCTGGGCGAGGTGACGAGAGAGCGCCTGGAGGTGCTGCGTCAGTGCGACGAGATCATGCTCGAGGAGATCGTCGCCAACAGCCTCTACCGCAGCACCGATCAGGCCTTCGCGGTCCTGCTGCCGGTGCGGTCGGTGGGCGTGATGGGCGACGGCCGCACCTACGACTCGGTGGTGGCGATCCGCGCGGTCGAGACGCAGGACTTCATGACCGCCGACTGGGCTCGCATTCCCTACGACGTGCTCGCCTCGATCAGCAACCGCATCATCAACGAGGTGCGCGGCGTCAACCGGGTCGTCTACGACATCTCGAGCAAGCCGCCCGCGACGATCGAGTGGGAGTGACCGGTTCGCGGAGCGAGATCGCCGCGCGACGCGGGACGATGAGATCGCGGCGTCGGCGACGATCGAAGCGTCGACTCAATCCCGCCGGAAGGAGTTCCGCGAGATCATGAGCTCGAGCGTCGCGCAGACCAGTTCGACCTCGCGCTCGGAGAGACCTTCGTAGAAAGGGAGGCAGATCGCGCGGTCCGCGGCGCGCTCCGCCACGGGATGACTGCCCGACGCATGCCCCACGCGATGACCGTGGCGAGGCAGCGTCGGGACCGCGAGAGGACCCTCGCTGGCGCCGATCTCGTGCCGGCGCATGCCGGCGAGGATCTCGTCGCGATCGAACCGGCTGAAGCGGTCGGAGAGGCGGATGCAGAATCGCGGCCAGCAGCCGCCGCCGTCTCCCCGAGGTGCCGGCAGGATCAGTTCGGTCTGGCTCGCGAGATGCCGCACGTAGAAGTCCGCGAGTCGGCGTCGCGCCTCGATCGCCGCATCGATGCGACGGAGCCGGTTGCTCGCGATCGCGGCGCGGAGGTCGTCGAGCGGGCTGTCGACACCGACGCGTTCGAGCGATGCCGCCGAGTCGGCGCTGCCGCCATCGCGATAGCGGCGGCACTGCGAGGCGAGGCGATCGTCGTGCGTCACGAGCACCGTCGCGCCCGAGGCCGGCACGGCGCGTTCGTCGGTCATCGCGAAGATCGCGATGCGGCCGAAGCGTCCGACCGGCTCGCCGCCGACGGTCGCGCCGATCGCATCGCTCGCGTCCTCGACGAGCGGGATCTCGTGCTTGGTGCAGAGTCGCGCGAGGGCCTCGAGTCCGCCCGCATCGCCGAGCAGGGTGAATGCGAGCACCGCGCGGGTCCGCTCCGTGACGAGCCGATCGGCGATCTCGGCGGTGAGGCCGAGGCTGCGCGGATCGACGTCGGCGAAGACCGGCGTCGCATGGGCCCGCACCACCGCGTCGGCCGCCTCGACCGCCCCGAGCGCGGGCACGATCACCTCGTCGCCGGGGCCGATGCCGAGGGCCCGCAGGGCGATCTCGAGCCCGCCTCCGGGAGAGCCTGCGGCGACGCCGTAGGGCCGCCGCGCGAGCTCCGCGACCTGATGCTCGAGCGAACGCACGCTCGAGCCGGCAGCGCTCGGCCGCAGCGCGGCGCGAAGGCACTCGAGGTCGTGCTCGTCGACGAACGGGAGATGCAGCGGGATCGGGTGGGCCACGTGTGGTCCGAATCGCCAGCGATGGCGACGTTCAGGGTTCGGCGAAGACGCCCGCAAGCGCCTGATCGAGACGTCCGCTGCGGCGAAGGAAGAGCCACGCCGCCTGCACCTGCAATGCCGGATCGAGTCGCCCGCCGCCGCCCGCGGCGACGCCGAGCTGGTCGAGCTCCTCGCGGCTGAGCGACTCGTCGGTCCGGGCGATCGCGAGCAGCGCGAGCGAGTCGCACCGGCGGCCGGACTTGCCGAGCACGACCCGACCGAGTCGCGCGGCGGCAGCGCGATCCTCGGCAGCGAGGACTCCCACGAGCATCGCTTCGAGAATCGCCTCGTCGCTGCGGGCCGCCTCCTCGACGAGCGGCGCGAGCCGATCTGGATCCAGCGAAGCGAGCCGGGTCGTCGCCTCGATCGCCACCGGCAGCATGGACGGATCGAGCTGGCGCGAGACGAGATCCCGGAGGATCGACTCGTAGAAGGGCGCCGCGACCTCGATCGGCTGGTCGAGCAGGGCGGTCATCGCCCAGGCGACCGAGAGGCGATGGCCGCCTTCGAGCACCGCGCGAAGCGCTTCGCCCTGGCCCTCGCCGGCCTCGATCGCTCGGGCCGCCGTGGCGAGCGACTCGAGCACGGCGCCCTGACCGTCGAGCATCGCGAGGGTCTCCGACTGCAGCCGGATCTCCGAAGCGAGCAGCAGCAGGGCCGCCCGGAGTCGACCGCTGCCGGAGGTTTCCCGGGCGAAGACGTCTTCCCAGAGATCGACGCCCGCGACTTCGTCGATCGCGAGAAGCGCCGCGAGGCTCGCGAGGCTCGCCGAGCGGTCGCTCCGCTCATCGACCGCGAGTTCCGCCAGGATCGCCTTCGCCTCGGGGCTCTTGAGCCGCTCGGCCTCCTGCGCGAAGGTGAGGATCGCGCGGTTGCGAGCCTCCGGGCCGAGACGGTCGAGGCGCTCAAGGACCCGGTCGAGATGCCATGCCTCGTCGAGGCGATCGGCGAGCAGCAACGCCGCCACCACCGAGATGTCCGGGTTCTCGTGATCGACCAGTTGCCGAAGCTCCTCGATCGGCGCGTCGCCGCCGCGACGGACGCGGGTGGAGAGGATCGCGAGGCGATCCTCCGGCGCGAGTCCCTTCCACTGCAGCATGGCGGTGGTCTCGTCGACGCCGACCCGATCGAGCGCGATCGCGGCCCGGATGCCCGCGGCGCGCTCGCGGGGATCCTCGATCTGCTCGAGCAGGAAGGTCTCGACCGAACCGTCGGAGAGTTCCGCGAGGCCGAGGATCCCGTCGAGTTGCAGCGTCCAGTGCGAGGCCTGGACCAGGGATTGGAAGAGCGGACGGAGCGACGGGTCGCGGAGCTGGCGAAGCGAGGTGAGCAGCACGTGATGCCCGCCGTCGGGACGGTAGTTCACCGCGTCGCGGATCTGGCGGGTCGCGCCCTCGATCGGATCGACCGGTCCGTACGGCGAGGGCGGCTTCGACTGCCACGGCGTCGTCTCGGCGAAGCCGTCATGCGTCCCGGCGAGGATCGCCGCGGCGAAGAGCGCCGCGGAGATCGTCCCGCGGAAGGTCGGGGCAACACGTCGGCGGCGGGAGCGCCGCGACGGGCCGGTGCAGGCCGATGGCAGGGGCACGAGCATCTCCTTCGTCGTCACGAGGCGAGTGTAGCGGCGGTCGCGGCGCCGCCGACGCGGTCGCGGCGACCGTCATCGACCCCGAAGCATCACGGGTTCCGAAGCAGGGCGTGGCTCAAGCGGTCGACCGACTCGCGAAGCCGTTCCGCATCGCTTCCGGGAGCCTCCATCGCCTCGCGGGTCCTCGCCTCGGCCGCATGGATCGCCGAGTGATTGCGGCGTCCGAGGCCGCGGGCGATCTCCGGGAAGCTCAGCGTGGTCAGTCGGCGGGCGAGGTGCGCGACGATGCCTCGGGCTTCGCTGGCGCGGCGAAGCTTCGAGCCCCCGAGGATCTCCTCGCGGTCGATCTCGAGATGCTCCGAGACCGCCTCGACGATCGAACCGAGTCGGATCGGCGTGCGCCGCGCGACGCGGCGGTCCTCCTCGAGCAGTTGCTCGACGAGCAGCATGCCGACCTCGCCGCGGAACTCGCCCGAACCTTCGCCGAGCGAGGCAAGCGCCGCGAGCTTCGCGATCGCGCCTTCGAGTTCGCGGGCCGAGCCCACGAAGCGGCCGACGAGGCACTCCTCCGCGGCTTCGCCGAGACGCAGTCCCCGCTGCATCGCCAGCCGACGCAGCAGCGTGCGGCGGGTTTCGCGATCGGGCGACTCGACGCGGACGACCATGCCCGCGAGGAAACGGCTCACCAGCGAGCGATGGAACCGGCCGATCTGACGCGGGTGCTCGTCGGAGGCGAGCACGACCCGGGACCCGCCGAGGGCGATCGAGTCGAGGGTGTGCAGGAACTCGCTCTGCGTCGCGGTCTTGTTCGAGAGGAAGTGGACGTCGTCGATCGCAAGGAGCTCGAGACCACGGAAGCGTCGACGGAAGGACTCGAGCGATCCGCTGCGGACCGAGGCGATGAACTCGTTCGTGAACGCCTCGCCGGTCGTGTAGCGGATCTTCGCGGATCGAATCCGCTCGCGGCGTCGGCGGCAGATCGCCTGCAGCAGATGGGTCTTGCCGACCCCGCACTCCCCATGCAGGAAGAGCATCCGGTCGGCCGCATCGTCGGCGTCGGCGATGCGGCGGGCCGCGTCGAAGGCGAGTCGATTGCCGTCTCCCACCACGAAGTCCTCGAGCCGCCGCCACGTGTCGGAGGGATGAGGACGGGGGCCCGGGCGAACGGACGACCCCGGCGCGAGGAGGGCCGGAACCGGATCGATCGCGAGCGATTCGGACGCGGAGGACGCTCGCGAAGTCGTCTCGCCTCGCGGGGTGGGGTCGGCCTCGCCACGGGATGGACCGCGTCCGCGACCGGGGGCGTCCTCCGTCGGGTGGGACGGTGCCGCGGGCGCTCGGACTTCGATCCGAGCCGCCTCGCCGAGCCCAAGGCTTTCTCGGGCCACGTCCCGCAACGCGTCGGCGAAGTTCCGGCCGATCCAGTCCGCGGCGTATCCCGACGTGGCCACCACTTCGAGGTCACCGTTGCGCACCGCGTAGCGGGTGCCTTGACCGAACCACATCTCGACCTTCCGGTTGCCAAGTCGTCGAGCGAGCCCGTGAGAGATTCGCGAGGGGTCGATCGAGGCGGTGTGGCTCATGGGCGACCGTGAGGGGAGAGGCGGGCGGATCGGGTGAACCGGCGAGCCCTCGCGGAGGCGTGGTCTGCCGACCACGCGCCGCGAGTCGATGGCTCGCCGGGCATCTCGAGTCGTTCGCCGACGCGGGTGGATCCAACGGTCGCGGTCGAGACGCTTCGCCTCGCCGACACGCCCGATCGATCCGACACGCGGCGGAACCACCGAGCCGCCGCCCCCAACGACAGAAGCGTCGATGCGGAGGAGGAAGGCTCGGGGTGCCCGTCCCTGGGTCGGCGGGAAATCTACGCGGCGAGATTCCGTGCTCAAGCCGAGAATTCGTCGCGTCGAGGTCTCGCGATGCGCAAACCCCGGTGGCGCTCGGGCGGAAGCGAATTCTCCACGGGATCGGCGCCCGGCTGTCCGCACGTTGTGGACAACCTCGCGCTCTTGCGGGGGTCGGCGATTCCTCGTAGCGCCGCGGCGCGACTCACGCGAGCGATCGAACCAGTGCCACCCGCAGACCTCCGGGCACGAATCCATGACGCCGGTAGAGACGCAGCGCCGGCGTGTTGCGGTCGTCGACCGCCAACGCCACCCGCGGCGGTTCCGCCGGGCCAAGCCGCGAGAGCGCGTGACGGAGGAGCACGGCGCCAAGTCCGCGGCCTCGGGCTTCAGGCACCAGTCCGAAGTAGACGAGTTCGGTGCAGCCGGCCTCGGGATTGGGATTGAGCAGCGCCAGCCCCGCCGGCACCCCGCCGAGATCGAGGCTGAACCACAGGTCGGGATCGAAGCAGCCGGATCCCCGATGGCCCTCGAGCACATCCTCGGTGCGACGGAGGCCCGCGAGCCCGGGGCAATCGAGCGTCCGTTCGTAGGTCCGGGCGAGCAACGAGGCCAGCGATGCCGGAGCCGCCTGCCCACAAGTCGCGATCGAAACGCGATCGGGGCTCGGAAGTTCATCGCGGACCAGACGCGTTCGTTCCGCCTCCATGAACCGCAGCCTCGCGAGGTGACGCAGGCCGGCGTCGCTCGCGGCGGCGATCTCGAGGCGACGCGAGGGATCGAACATCGCCTGGATGAGCGCCGCATCGCCACCCGCGACCGAATCGAGCACCCGCCGGATCGTGGTGGAGGCTCTCACGCGATCCTGCGGACCTTGCAGCGGAGACAGCACCAGTCCGAGCGTCCGTCCCGGGTTTCGCACCGCGACGGCCACGACGCTGAAGGCGCCCGACTCGCCGCGGCTCGCCTCGATGGCTTCAAGACGCAGCGAACCGCTCTCGACTCGCTCGAGGACTCTTCTGGCCGTTCCGGAGTCGCCGCCCACGAGGCATCGAAACGCCTCCGGCCACTCCTCGGCCGCGACGGTTGCGCTGTGAATCGCGGGGTTCGAAACGGCCGGGTCGCCAAGTCGTCCCGCCTCGCCGCTCGGTTCGGCGGACGCGATCGCCGCCGCGGAGTCGTCTTGACGCTCCGGAGCAGGGGCATCGGCTGGCGGCGCGGGATCCGTCATGTCCGAAGCCTAAGCCTGCACGGGGGCAAGGCGGAAGCAACCGACAGGTCTCGGGTCTCGGATCGACGAGGATCCTCCGGTACACTTCGCGACCTTCAGGCTCGGACGTTCCGGACGAGCCCGCCTTCGAGGACGTCCCCGTGAAGCACTCGTTCCCGACGCGATTGGACTCGTTCAAGCCCACCCTTGGAGCTCTCGCCCTTGCCCTGACGGTGGGCGGAGTCGGCCTCGGAACGCAGATCTCGATGGCCCAGAGCTCCAGCGACGCCGAAGTCGCACCGCCTCCGAGCCGTCGGGTTCCCGCCGGGGAGACCTGGCAGTTGGACTTCCGCCCCGGACCGCTTCGGGTGTACGTGGATCCCTTCTCGGGAGAGGCGTTCTGGTTCATGACCTACGAGGTCTCGAACCGTTCCGGGCGTGAGCGGATGTGGGCCCCGCGGATCGAACTCCAGTCCGATGCCGGGGAGATCCAGCCGTCCGGGCAGGGGGTGCCGAGGCTCGTCACCGAGGACCTGCAGCGAACGCTGAGCAGCGAGCGAAGCCGGCGACGCACCGACAAGGTGCTCGATCAGAACCAGGTGATCGGGCCGATCACGACCGGTCCGGAGCACTCGCGGGAGGGGCTCGTCGTGTGGCGGGTCGCCGATCCGACCATCACCGAACTGACGGTCTACGTCGGTGGCGTGACCAACCATCGCGAGACGGTCAGCCATCCCGAGACCGGCGAGCCGGTGGTGCTGCGGCGCAATCGGGCCCTCCGATTCACCACGCCCGGCGAGATCGTCCTCCTCGAGGGCACCCCGATCGAGCCGACTTCGCAGGAGTGGGTGCTTCGCTGATCACCAGGCGAGGTCGCGGTGTTCGACGTGAGGCCCTGGATCGGCGGCTCCCCGAAGGTGTCGATGAAGACCTTGTTCGGGGGCTGGAACCCGTCCGAATCCCCGCTATAGTGCGGGGCTCGCTCGCCGGCGTCGGCAGAGCGACTCGGCCCGTGGCCGGGTAGCCCCTGTGGAGATGTCGTCGTGGCGCACAAGAAGGGTCAGGGTTCCACCAAGAACGGTCGCGACTCGAATCCGCAGTTCCGCGGAATCAAGTTGTACGGCGGTCAGTTCGCGAAGGCCGGCTCGATCATCGTGCGGCAGTGCGGGACTCCGTTCCAGCCGGGCTATCTGGTGATGAGGGCCAAGGACGACTGCCTGATGGCGCTCGCCGACGGCGAGGTCCGATTCCGCGGTCGCAAGGTCGACATCGTTCCGGCGGACCCGGCGACGCCGCGGCTGACCTGCATCGGGGGCTGACCGGCACCGGCGGCGGATCGTCTTGAGCGACCCGCCAGATCGCGAGTTCGGCTCCGCCTCCTCTCAAACCTCCCCTCGGCCTCGCTTCGGCGAGGTCGTTGTGTGAACGGTTCCCCTCGTTTCCCGCACGGACGGCATCTGGGCATGTTCATCGATCGCGCGGAGATCATGGTGCGGTCGGGCAAGGGCGGCAACGGACGCTGCAGCTTCCGCCGAGAGAAGTTCGTGCCCAAGGGCGGTCCCGACGGCGGCGACGGCGGTCGAGGTGGCGATGTGGTGCTCGTGGCCGACCCGCACCTCGACACGCTGCTGCCGTTTGCGCACCGGAGGCGTTTCCTGGCCGAAGACGGCGAACCGGGCGGCGCGGCCCGCTGCCATGGCGGCGACGGTGCCGCGTGTCGGATCGAGGTTCCGGTGGGATGCCTGGTCTTCGACGACCAGGATGAACTGATCGCCGACTTCACCGAAGCTGGGCAGGAGTTCGTGGTCGCCATGGGCGGTCAGGGCGGGCTCGGCAACGACCGCTTCAAGACCTCGACGCAGCAGGCGCCCACCAAGACCACGCCCGGCGGGCCGGCGATCGAACGGCACCTTCGCCTCGAACTGAAGCTCCTCGCCGATGCCGGGTTGGTCGGGCTTCCGAATGCCGGAAAGAGCACGTTCCTTCGAAGCATCAGCCGCGCGACCCCCAAGGTCGCCGACTACCCCTTCACGACGCTTTCGCCGCAGCTAGGGATCGCCGAACTGTCCGGTGAGCGGCGTCTGCTGGTCGCCGACATCCCCGGACTCATCGAAGGGGCCGCGGAGGGCGCGGGACTTGGGCACGACTTCCTCCGGCATGTGGAACGGACTTCGCTGCTGATTCATCTGGTGGACGCGGCGCCGGGCGAGGGTCGCGATCCGGTGGAGGACTACCGCACGATTCGGCGCGAGCTCGAGGCGTTCGCTCCCGAGTTGGCGGCGAAGCGCGAGATCGTCGCCCTGAACAAGATCGATCTGGTGCCACGCGAGGATCTCGAGGAACTTCGTCGGGAGTTCGCGTCGAGGATCGGGCTTCCAAGTGCCGGGGTACGACTGGTGAGCGGCGCAACCGGCGCCGGATGCGCCGAACTGATCGAGGCGGCCTGGACCTGGGTCCATCGAGACGACGAGTCGCCGGGGCGTTGAAGATCGATCGGATCGTTGCCGGGGCACCCGCTCTCAGTAGACTCCCAATCTCCCTTCGCTCGCCCGTGGCGGCGTCGGGACACGGTCCGCAGGAGAGGTCCGCGTCACGACGGCGACCCTCAGGAGATCCGCGACTTGCAGGCCCCGATCATGCTCACGCTCGAGACGGGGTCGCTTGCCGCACGACTGGCCGGCGGCAAGAACCCGCTCGAACGCAGCGACCTGCCACGGTACGCGATCGAAGAACTCGGGCTCCGGGGACTGTCGATCGCCGCATCGATCCTGTCGGGATGCTCGCCTCGCGAACTCGATCGGCTGCGCGACGCGGCGGACCGCGCCCACTGCCCGTGCCTGACGATGGTGGAGACCTCGCCGCTCGCGGTCGATTCGAATGACGGGGCGTTCACCGAAGCGGCGAACGATCGCCTGCAGCGGCTGGCCGCCGCGGCGTCACGGCTCGGCTGCAGCGGACTCGCGGTCACCGTCGCGTCCGACGCGAAGGCCGATCCCGACCGCGTCGCCTCGGCCCTTCGCCAAGGCGTGCAGACGATCGAGCGTTTCGAGCTCAACCTGCTGGTGACCCCGGCCGCACGCGGCCCTCTCGCCTCGTCCGAGGGCGTCATCGACCTGATCCGCCGGGTGGGCGGCTTCCGAATCGGATGCATGCCGACCTTCGGACACGCGGTCTCGACCGAGGATGGCGAGGCGACGCTGCGGCGGCTGGCGCCCTACGCCTCGGCGATGGTCGCGGATCTCGATCCGCTGACGTCCTCCAAGGGCGGAGCGTTCGATGAACGCCTCGCCGGCTGGGTTCGTGCGGTGCGGACGGTCGGCTTCGCCAGCACCCTCGCGCTCGCGAGCGGAGCGAAGGATGCAGCGGCGCGGATCGTTCGCGCCCGCGAGCATCTCGAGCCGGTGATCGTGGCCAACGCCGCGGAGGAAGCCGAGGCGTGAGTCAGGCTTCGGTCGCGACGGTGGTGACGATCGACGGTCCTGCCGGCAGCGGCAAGTCGAGCGTCGCGCAACGCCTCGCGAGACGCCTGGGGTGGCAGGTGCTCGACACGGGGGCCATGTATCGCGCCGCGGCGCTGTTCGCCTTGGGACGTGGGATCGACCCCGCCGACGGCGATCGGGTCGCGGCCGCGCTCCGCGAAGCGTCGATCGGGTTCGACTGGTCGTGCGATCCTCCGCGGATCCTGCTCGACGGCGTCGCGGTCGACGAGGCGATCCGCACCGCGAGGACGACCGAGGCGGCGTCTCTCGTCGCGGGATCGCCCGCGGTTCGAGCGATGCTCGTCGAGGCGCAGCGGAGGATCGCCGCCGGCCATCCCAAGCTGATCAGCGAGGGGCGGGACCAGGGCTCGCTGGTCTTCCCCGATGCGGCCGTGCGATTCTTCCTCGACGCACCGGTCGAGGAACGGGCGCATCGCCGCGCGTTGCAGATCGCCCAAGCCGGTGGCGTCGCCGACGAGGCGGCGATCGGCGAGGCGATCCGCGAACGCGACGAACTCGATCGGACTCGCAAGGTCGGCCCGCTCGTCAAGCCGGTCGGCGCGATCGTCGTCGACACCGCGACGCTCTCGCTCGAGCAGGTGGTCGACCGGCTCGAGACGGCGGTCCGGGAGCGGCTCGCCTTGGCGGGACAGGTCGCCTGATGGGGATCACGCGTCGGTTCCAGTTCGCCCGCCGAGTCCCTGGACGATCGGTGCTGGCCATCGTCTGGTTCGACCTCGGGCGATTCCTCGTCGCGTCGTGGCTCACGATCTTCCATCGATTCCGGGTCCTCGACCGCCGCCGCATTCCCGAACGCGGCGCGGTCCTCATCGTCTGCAACCACGTCTCCTTCCTCGATCCGATGGTGGTGGGCTCCGGCATGAAGGACCGGCAGTTCTCGCCGGTTGCGCGGGAGAGCCTGTTCCAGTTCAGGCCCTTCGGATGGCTCCTTCGAAGCTACGGCTGCATCCCGATCCGTCGCGAGGGAGGCGATGCCGCGGCGATGCGTGCGGCGTTGGCGGAGCTCGAAGCGGGCCGATGCGTGGTGGTCTTCCCCGAGGGCACGCGATCGCCCGACGGATCCATGCAGCCGTTTCGCCGCGGAGTCCTGCTGCTGCTCAAGAGGGCGAAGGCGGCGGTGCTCCCGATGGGCGTCGCGGGCACCTACGAGATCTGGCCGAAGGGACGCTCGCGTCCGCGGCTGTTCGGGCGGATCGTGCTGGCGGTGGGCGAGCCGATCCCAAGCGAGGAGCTCCTCGCCATGCCTCCGGAGGAGACGCTCGCGACGCTCGAGCGCCGCGTCTCCGAGGAGGCGGCTCGGGCGGCCGCGGCGCGGGCGGGAAAGTAGTCTCCCCGCGTGGCTTCCTCGACGCCAAGTCCTCGAGCGATGCGTGACGAAGCGGTTCGCGTCGCAATGCGGCTGCGTCGCTTCGGTCACGAGGCGCTCTTCGCCGGAGGCTGCGTGCGCGACCGGCTGCTCGGCCTCGAGCCGCGAGAGTTCGACATTGCGACCTCGGCGACTCCCGAGGAGGTCAAGCGGGCCTTTCCTCGCGCGATCGGCGTCGGCGAGGCGTTCGGCGTGATGCTCCTGCGAAGCGGCGGCGCGACCTTCGAGATCGCCACGTTTCGCACCGACGGCGGCTACCTCGACGGCCGGCATCCGACGGAGATCCGGTTCGCCGGCGCCGAGGAGGACGCCAGACGCCGCGACTTCACGATCAACGGGATCTTCGAGCGTCCCGAGAGCGGCGAGGTGGTCGACTTCGTCGGCGGCTGCGGCGATCTCGAAGCCCGGCGGCTGCGGGCGATCGGCGATCCGGCGGCACGACTCGCCGAGGATCGCCTTCGCGCGTTGCGGGCGGTGCGGTTCGCGGCGAGGTTCGAACTGTCGATCGATCCGGCGACCGAAGCCGCGATCCTCGCCCTTGGGGGCGAATTGCGAGGCGTCAGCCGGGAGCGGCTCGGGCAGGAGCTGCGACGCATGTTCGCGGAGCGGCATCGGTCGAGAGCCGCCGAACTGCTGGAACGGTGGGGGCTCGATCGCGTGCTGCTCGGATCGGTCGGCGATTCGGGCGAGCGCCCACGGCTGGCGTCGCTGCCGGCGGAGGTCTCCCCGATGACGGCGCTCGCAGCCTGGCTGCTCGATCGCGGCGAGGTGGTGATCGAGCCGGTGCCGGTCGCGGAGCGACTGCAGGCGGGGCTTGGCTTGTCCAATGCCGAGCGGGAGGAACTGGCTTCGGTGCTTCGCAGCGTCACGTCGCTGCGGCAGGCGTGGGCTGGGGCGGGCGTCGCGACCCGGCGGCGGATGGGCATGGAGCCCGGATTCGAGGCGGCGATCGCGATCCGCCGAGCCGAGTCCTTGGACGAGGCGAATCAGGTCGAGGCGTTTCTGGCGGGGTTCGGACCGGCGCGAACGCCTGAACGGCTCGTTCGAGGTCGAGACCTGATCGACGCGGGGTTGGCGCCGGGGCCGCGGTTCGGGGAGATGCTCGAGGCCGCGTTCGACGCCCAGTTGGAAGGACGGCTCGCCTCGCGGGAGGAGGCGATCGAGTTCGTCCGGCGGCTTCACCGTGCCGGCAAGTCTTCGGACAACATCGATCCGCCGTTGGACTCTCCCCAAGGGCGGTGACACAATGACGGGTCTGGGATCGCTCGCCGACGCGGGTGAAACCGGGAACCACTTTGTCGTGACACCCGTTCGATCGAGGTCGGCGGCGTGCCCCGCTCGGGGCCGCTTCGCCATCCGCCCTGGAGCCCGCATGAGCGACACGATCTCCCGTTCACTCCTCGCGATTCCGCTGATCGCCGCCACGACGGCTTCGTCGTCGTTCGCCGCCGCCGAACAGTCGTCCGGTGCCGCCGCGGCCCGCGTTCCAGTGATCTATCCCGTACCGATGCGTGGTCAGATGGGCACGGACATCCATCCGTCGGCGTACGAGGCGATCGTCGAGGACGCGAAGAAGGTCCAGCCCGACCTGATCGTGTTCATGCTCGAGTCGGCGGACATCAACAACGTCTTCTATCTCCGCGACGACGACCGCGCCGAGTCCGGGCTCGCGCTCCTCGGCGAGTACCGCGACCTCGTCTCGACGCTCCGCGACGAGCTGGCGGAGTTCCCGCAGGTGATGTGGGTCGAGGACTCGGTGGGCTTCGGATCGCTGATGGCGTTGTCCTGGCCCGAGATGTACATGAAGCCCAAGGCGCGCCTGTGGGGTCTGCAGAACGTCTCGCGCATGGCCGGCGGATGGCAGGACCCGGACGTCGCCGCCAAGATGATGGCCGCGTGGACCGGCATCGGAAACGGCTTCCTCCAGAAGGGCGGCTACCCGATCGAGATCGGTCTCGCGATGATGCGGCCGGAGTACAAGCTCTCCGCGACCTTCGAAGGTCGCAACGTCGCGTGGAAGCTCGACACCAACGGGCATTGGGTCGTCGACAGCTCCGAGGGCGACGTCACCAACCTTCGCGCCGAGCTCGCGGAGGACCTCGGCCTCTGCGACGGCCTCGCGGACTCGCTCGACGACGTCGCGTTCCTCAACGGTTGGCGGGAGTACGAGCTCGCCGAGAGCGGACAGCAGATCATCGAGAAGTACGTCGAGGACTGGCGACGCACCTACGACCGCACCAAGGAGTGGATGCAGGACGCCGAGCAGGCCATGGGCTGGGCGGGCGGTCAGGACGCGGTCCGCTACCTCGGGCAGGCCAAGAACCTCTACGAGAAGGTGATCGGCGCGATGAAGCAGTACCCCGCGGTCGCGAACCGCTGGCAGCGGGATGGGGTCAGCCTGATGCAGCTCGAGGTGCTCGTCGAGCAGCTCAAGGAGCAGATCCGGGGCATCCGCAGCGGCGGCCGCGGCGGCAACGTCGGCGGTGGCGGCGGCGGGCGTGGCGGCGGGCTTGGTCCTGGCGGACCGGCAGGGCGGCCCTGATCTGAGCCGTGAGCACTTGGAACCCGCCGCAGTTCGAGCGGTTAGTTGGAGCGTGAACGATCGCACCGTGACAGGCGTAGCGCCTGCAGGAGCCCTGAGACGATGAAGAGCCTTCTCCCGATCCTGTTTGGCGCCACGCTCGCCGTTTCGTCCGCCGTATCCGCGACGATCCTGGCTTCGGCCCCGCTTGCCGGCGCGACGGCCTCGGCGGAGGAGCAGTTGGTCTTCCGCAGCGGCAACACCTGGCGGGGGCAGGTTGGCGATCAGGTCCAGATCGAGTTCACCGAGAACGGCGTCGTGCAGACGCTCGAGGGAACGCTCGAGCGGATCGAGAAGCGATTCATCCAGGTTCGCGGCACCATCGCGGGCCGCGAGGCGACCAAGACGATCATCCTCGGCGACATCCGATCGATGACCTCGACGGGAGCTGGCGCGGCGCCGGCGACCTCCACGCCCTCCGCTCCGGCAGCGCCCGCCCGCAAGCCCGCCGATCGGCCGTCGGCCTCGCCCGCGGTGATGCCGGTCGAAGGCGCGAACCAGAGCGCCGCCTCGAGCGATTGGCCCGGCGTCTTCCTGCTTCCCCTGAAGGGAACGCTCGGCATCGGCATGCGGCACGACGAGATCAAGAAGATCGCGGCGGAGGCGGACAAGTACGGTCCGGGCCAGATCATCGTGCTGCTCATCGACAGCCCCGGCGGCCTCGTCATCGAAGGCGACAAGGTCAGCGACGTCATCAACGACGTGAAGAAGCGGCACCGCGTCGTCGCGTGGATCCGCGAGGCGATCTCGGGCGGCGCGTTCACGGCGCTGCACTGCGACGAGAACTACTACATGAGCTTCGGGGCCCTCGGCGCGATCACCATGTTCTCCGGGCAGACCGCCGCGAGCGGCGCTGAGCTGCAGGCCTGGCTCGAGCGCTGCGGCGAGGTCGCCGAGGCCGGTGGCCGAAATCGCTACGTCGTGCAGGCGATGATCCACGCGCCGTTGCTCGTGTCCTACGACCGCGACGAGGAGACGGGCGACATCACCTACTACAACACGCTCGAGGGCGAGTTCGACCTCTCCGACGAGGTCAACAACCTGACCCTGAACGCGAGCAACGCCCTCCACTCCGGCTACAGCCAGGGCACCGCCGACACCGAGGAGGAGCTGGCGAAGCTGATGCAGCTTCCCGAGTGGAAGGAGGCCGCCAACGGCGTCGGCCGGAAGATCTCCTCCGACTGGCTCGCGAACGTCGAGAAGGCGAAGGACGAAGTGCCGAAGCTCGTGCAGCGGCTCAACTACAAGGGCAGCGGCAGCGGCGACGCCGCGGTCATGCTCGGCACGCAGATCCAGATCATCCAGGAACTCCTTCGCTGGTACGACCGCTGCTATCCGGTGGTCGTCTACGAGGTTGGCCTGCCGCCCGACAAGGCGCCCCTCGAGCGCCAGCTCGAGGAGATGCGTCGCCAGCTCGCTCAGATGCGTCGCCGCAACTGAGCCGATGCCAGACGAACCTGCAATCGCTCCCCCGCAGACCGCGCCGCCCTCCGGCGCGGTCGCTTCGTCTTCGAGCGGCTGGGCGACCGGGCTCGGGATCGTCCTGCTCGTCTATGCGGGGCTCGGCGTGCTCGTCAACGCCGTCGGCATCGCCATGCTCTTCATGAGCGAGGAGGCCCGTGCGGCGGCGGGCGGGATCAATCCGGCGAACCTTGCCTTCGGCGGCGTCGCGATCCTGCTCGGGTTGGTGCTGGCGGTCGGCGCGATCGGTCTGCTGCGTCGTCGCCGCTTCGGCGTTCGGGCCTCGCTGACGTGGGCGGCGGCGAGGCTCGTGCTGCTGCTCGTGGCGTCGATCTACGGCTGGCTCACCCTGCCCACGCAGGTCGACCGGCAGATGGAGCTGATGGACGAACGGATGGCCGAGGCGAGAGGCTCGTCCGGAGGCGGATCGCGGTCGGTCTCGGTCAGGGTCGGCGGGGGCGGCGGCGGCCTCGATCGCGAGGCGATGCTTCGCTGGTCGAAGATGGCCTACGTCGCCGGCGTGTTCGTGGTGGGCGCCATGCCGGTCGCCACCGCCTGGATCCTCACGAACCGGCGGCGCCGCGAAGAGATCGCGGGCTGGTAGCGGCGATCGCCACCGCTCGCGAAGTCTTCCACGATTCGAAGGCGATTCAGCTCACTTCGCGGCGCTGGAAGAGCAGCGTTGCGATCGCCAGCGAGGCCGCGATCATCAGCACGCCGTAGGGCAGCACCGCCGCGAAGTAGGAGAAGGGGATCTCCCGCTTCTGCGTCAACGCATCGGCGAGCCAGAAGACCTGGAAGTCCGGCACCACGGCGTAGGCGACGCGGCAGGCCGCGTAGAGCAGATGCGCTCCATCGAAGAGCGATCGCTCCGCCTCCGGAGCCGAGGCGAACGCCTCCTCGAGCCGCAGGATCGTCCGACCGAAGAGCCAGTCCGAGAGCAGGCCGATGAGGAAGAGGCCCATGGTGATGGCAAGCGTCGGCAGCTGGCCGAGCCGCGTGCTCGCGGCGATCGCCACCGCGACGAGCATGAGAAGCGCCATCGCCATGCCGCCGATCGCGAGCAGGATCTGCGGCTCGAACTCGGTGCCGATGGCCTGCGGCGCCCAGTCGTGGGCGAAGAGCAGCGTCAGCACGTAGGCGAGCAGCAGGAGCGGCAGCCCAAGCAGCACCGCCGTGCTCGTGAACGCCCACCCGTAGAGGAAGTTCGCCGCCGCCGCGACCGCCACCGCGAGCACGAGGGCGGAGATGCCGAAGGTGAGCGCCGGCAGGTGGTACGGCGTCCTGACGGTCTGCATGGTTCCGTGGACTTCGACGAGGAGGAACGCCAGTCCGAGGAACGCCACGGCGGCGAGCAGGGCCCCGGAGACGCCGACGTACTTGCCGAGGATGAACGTCGGTCGCGACACCGGCTTCGAGAGGACCGTCAGTGCGGTTCGATTCTCGATCTCACGGTTGAGCACGCTCGTGGCGAGGAACGCCGCGAGGACGACCCCGCAGATGAAGATCGTGCTGAGGCCGAGATCGATGAAGAGCCGCTGATCGTCCTCGAGGGTGTAGCCGGAGAAGGGATTCGAGAGGACGACGAAGATGGTGCCGGCGGTCAGGACCACCAGCAGCACCGGCTGCCGAATGCTCTCGGCGAAGGTCGTGCGGGCGATCGCCCAGAGCTGTTCGAGGAATCCGATCACGCAAGGTTCCGAGGGAGGCGCCGAGGCGGCGACGGGGGTGGACAGGGCGAGTAAAGTACCGCCCACTTCGAACCCGGGGGGCATCGGGTTCGTGTCAGCCCGATCGCTTGGTCATCTGGCCGACCCGCCTCGCTCGGTTCTCGCCGCTTCGGCCGGCAACTCCGAGGCGGAATCTCGGCATCGTTCTCCCGACTCCCGCCGCTGCGGCACGGAACTCCATGCGGATCGATCACGTCGCATATCAGCGGGCCACCCGCATCGCCGGCATCGGCCTCCTGCTGCAGCTGGGCATCGGCCTGACGCTGCTCATCTACGGAACCGTCGCGGGCGACAGCACATTCACGATCGGCTCGGCCTACGCCCTCGCCGGCACGATCGTCTGGGCCACGCTCGCCCTGGTCTTCAACCAGCACCGGCTCGAGCGGCTCGAGGCGATGGAGTTCGAGGAGATCGAGGCGGCGGCCGCGTCCGGCACCACGATCTTCGAAGGCGAGGCGCGGGAGGCACGGGTCGCGGCGCGGCGGCTCGAACTCATGCACCGATGGCTGGTGCCGGCGGCAAGCCTGCTGCTCGCGGGCATCCTCGCGACGCTCGGCTGGCAGATCCTCGCGTGGTTCTCGCTGCAGGACGACCCCAACGCCGACATCTCGAACTTCTCCGTCGGCCAGGCGCTCGGCTGGCAGCTCGCGGTGGCGACGGGCCTGTCGCTCGCGGCATTCATCTTCTCGCGGTTCGTGGCGGGCATGTCGAAGCAGCCCGCGTGGCAGAACCTCCGCGGCGGCGCCGGCACGATGGTCGGCAACGCCCTCATCAGCCTTGCGATCGCGATCGGCCTGGTCTTCCAGCTGCTGCAGAAGCCCACGGTGATCGAGCACATCGCCTACGGCTTCGCGATCTTCCAGATCGCCGCCGCGGGTGAGATCGTCCTGAACCTCGTCCTGAATCTCTACCGCCCGCGACGCGTGGGCGAGGTGCCGCGGGCTGCGTTCGACTCCCGCGTCCTGAGCCTGCTCGCGGCGCCGGACTCGATCGCGCGGAGCGTCGGCGAGGCGATCAACTACCAGTTCGGCTTCGACATCGCGAGCTCGTGGGGCTATCGCCTGCTGCTCCGCAGCGTGGCCTGGCTGCTCGGGTTCGGGGCGGTCGTGCTGCTGCTGCTCTCGACGGTCGTCGTCGTCGAGCCGGGTCAGCAGGCGGTCATCCTCAAGCAGGGGCGGCTGCAGGCGGACGTGAAGCGGGACGGCGTGCTCTTCAAGTTGCCCTGGCCGTTCGAGCAGGCGGAACTGCACGACGTCGCGACGATCCGGGAGATCTCGCTCGGCGGCGTGGTGCCTCGACCGCGCGAGGTCAACCTGTGGGGGCAGTCCGAGGCGATCGATCCGGAACGGCGTCCCTTCATCGTCGGCGCGAGCGCCGAGGCCGCCGAGATGCAGTCGGCGCTCGAGATCCTCGACGGCGGTTCGTTCGGCGGCGGGACGCCGTCGGCCTCCGGCGGCCTGCTCGGAGGCGGCGGCTCGATCCTGGCCGCGGGCACGCCCACGCCGGCGCCCGACGCCGGCTCGGGCTCGGTCACCAACCAGTTCGCCCTCGTCGATGCCGACGTGCTGCTTCGCTACCGCATCAAGCCCGACGGCCTGCTCGACTGGCTCGGGTTCTGCAACGACACGCGCACGAGGCGTTCCGTGCTCGACATGCGGGAGCGGGCGCTGCGCGACCTCGCGGTGCGCGAAGTGACGCAGGCGCTCTCGACCCAGCCGCTCGATGCGGTGCTCTCGCCGCAGGGCGATTCGCTCTCGACCGAACTTGGACGTCGCATCCAGCGGACCTTCGACGAGCACTCGACGGGCGTCGAGGTCGTCTCGATCATGATTCCTCGGCTTCGCCCGCCGGGCGAGGAGTCGGCCCGCTTCGAGGAGTTCTCGATCGCGGTGCAGAACTCGCGGAAGATCGTGGAGCAGGCCCAGCAGACCGTGAACTCGACGATGGCGACCCTCGTGGGGGACGCCGGCCGCGCCGCCACGATCGTCGCTGCGATCGACGCGTTGCGCGATCTCGGGCGACGCGAAGGCACCGAGAGCGAGGCGTACCTGAAGGCGCAGGTCGAGGTCGAGCAGATGCTGCTCGACTCCCGCGCGATGACCGCGAGCGTGATCAGCACCGCGAGGGCGCGTCGATGGCAGCTGCACATGGAGGCCCGCCGCAAGGCCGAGGAGGTCCTCGGCGAGGCGCCGGCCTACTCCGTGGATCCCGAGCTCTACCGCCAACGGGCGCTCATGCGGGCGCTCGCCGAGGCGCTGCCCCGCGTTCGCGTGAAGTACGTGCTCTCGCCCGACCCCGAGCGGGTGCGTCTCGATCTCTCCATGCAGCAGCCCGACTCCGGACTCAACCTCGCCGACACGATCGGAGAGTCGCTCAATCCGTGACCTCGCCTCGCGCCTGAACGCTTCCGACGACTCCCTCTCCCCACCGACGCCATGAATCGAACCTTCGCGATCCTCCTCGGCCTGCTGATCCTTGCGGTGCTGGTGCTCTTCAACACCACCTACACCGTCAACTTCCACGAACTCGCCGTGAAGACCCGCTTCGGCCGTCCCGCCGGCATCGTCGGCGAGGGACTGCACTTCAAGCTGCCGTTCTTCATGGAACGGGTGTCGAAGCTCGACACGCGTCTGCAGCTCGTCGAGAGCCCGCTCGAGACCGTGCTCACCCGCGACGGCCAGCAGGTCGTGGTGCAGGCGTTCATGCTGTGGAAGATCGACCCCGCCGAGGACGCGGTGATGCGCTTCTTCACGAGCTACGGCGGCACCGACGCGGCGAGCCGCGAGCTCGAGACGCGGCTGCAGGGCGCGGTGCGTCTCGTCGGCGGCTACGAGTTCAAGGATCTCGTCGGCGCCGACAGCCGGCTGCCCGCGATCGAGACCGCGATCCTCGCGGACCTGCAGGCGAACGCGGTCGCGGGCATCGATCCGGTCTCGGTCGGAATCAGCCGCGTGGTGCTGCCGCCCAAGACGACCGTCGCGGTGCTCAGCCGCATGGCCGAGGTGCAGAACACCCTCGTCAAGCTCGAGGACGCCCGAGGCGCGAGCGAGGCGGAGGCCCTGCGAAGCCAGGCCGCGGCGCAGGCCGACGCGATCCGGAGCT
The DNA here is from genome assembly GCA_964614695.1 of uncultured Isosphaeraceae bacterium. Lineage (GTDB taxonomy): Bacteria > Planctomycetota > Phycisphaerae > Phycisphaerales > SM1A02 > VGXO01. The sequence continues at coordinate 58,806 of CAZTMB010000001.1, forward strand.
TCGCCGAACAGTGGGCCGCCCGCATCGAGGCGGTCGGCAACGAGGAGGCGACGCGGTACTACCAGGAGATGAAGTCCGAGGCCGGCCTCGCGGTCTTCCTCTCGTGGCTCGACACGCTGAAGGCGGGACTGCGCGGCAGCACGACGTTCGTCACCGACACCTCGCAGGCGCCGTTCCACCTGCTCGATCTCGGAGCCGCCACCGATGCGGGCGGGATCCCGCAGCCGAGCGGCGATCCGTCCAGCACCTCCACGGGGGGCACTCCGTGAGCGAGGAGCTCGACGATGGACTGAACTCCGGCGGCATGCCGAGCGAGGAGTTGCCGGCGGGCGAAGCGCCGCGTCGTGCCGCGAGCGCCGCATTCGAAGTCGCGACGGAGCCCGGCTCCGCGGCGTCGTTGCGCGATGCGATGGATCCGGCGAACCAGAGCCTCGGCGAAGCGCTGCGGCTCTCGTACCGCGTGCTGCAGCTGGGCATCCTTGCGCTCGTCGCGACCTTCCTGCTGTCCGGCTTCCAGACGGTGCAGGACGGATCCGCCGGCGTGAAGACGCTCTTCGGCGCGATCGTCGGCGAGCCCGGCGACGAGCAGCTCGCGCCGGGGCTCCATCCCTTCTGGCCCTATCCGGTCGGACAGATCGTGACGGTCGAACTGAAGCGCCCGGTCGAAGTCGGCGAGGCGTTCTGGCCTCGCTATCGCCGCGGCGAGAAGACTCTCGAAGAGGCGACCGACGGCGCCGACCTCACCAAGCACCTGCAGCCCGGCGAGGACGGTTCGCTGCTCACCGCCGACGGCGACCTCGCGCACCTGCAGATCCAGGCCGAGTACGTCGTCGAGGATCCGGTCAGCCTGCTTCGCACGATGCGTCCGGAGATGCTGCCGCAGGTCGTGGCGCTCGCGCTCGAGCGTGGCGCCGTCGCGGCGGTCTCCCGGCTCTCCCTCGAGGAGCTCACCGAACTTCGCGAGCAGCCGGCGCTGGCGATTCGCGACGATGCGCAGGCGGTGCTCGACGAGCTCGACTGCGGAGTGCGCCTCGCGTCGGTCACGCTGCCGGTCCGCATCGCGCCGCTCGCGGTGCGTCGCAACTTCGCCCAGGTTCAGACCAAGCGCGAAGAGGCCAAGACCGCCGTCGAGCGGGCGCGGCAGCAGGCCGCGACGACGCTCACCGCCGCGGCGGGGCAGTTCGCCTCCGGCGAGCTGATCCGACTGATCATCGAGTACGAGAACGCGCTCACGCTCGGCGACCAGGCGGTGGCCGACGAGGTGCTCGGCCGCATCGGCGAACGGTTTGCGCAGCGCGACGTCGGCGGCGAGGCCGCGATGATCGTCGCACGGGCCGAGGCGGCGATCTCCGCGAAGCGTTCGTCGCTCGCCAAGGAGGCGCGCCGCCTGCAGGGCCTGCTGCCGGCCTACCGCGAGAATCCCGAGCAGCTCGTCCGCCAGCTGTGGCTCGACGCGGTCCGCACCGTGCTCGAGGACGGCGAGGCGGAGGTCTTCTCCGTGCCTGGCAACCTCGCCCTGGTCGACATGGCGATCGAGAGTTCGCCCGACGTCATGCAGCTGCGCCGCCGCGCCGAACTCGAGCGCAAGAAGCGCGAAGCCGACGCCGCCGCGCTCACGCTGCAGCCGTTCCGCCTCGACACGCGAAACATCATGATCAACCAGGCGGGCCGACGCCTCGAGCGCGACGCGAGCCGCGGCTTCGGCAACGAGTGATGCGGACCGCCCGATTCCCCCGACTTCCCCGCGGAGCACGCGCGACATGGTGACCACGAACGAGAGCCAGACCCCCGTCGTCGAGGCGGCCGGGCTCGTCAAGGTCTTCAGCGACTTCTGGATGCGGGCGAAGGCTCGCGCCGTCGACGGCATCGACTTCTCGATCCGGCGCCACGAGATCTTCGGCCTGCTCGGGCCCAACGGCTCGGGCAAGAGCACGACGATCAAGCTGATCCTCGGCCTGCTCCGCAAGACCCGCGGCCGGCTGACCGTCTTCGGTCGCGACCCCTCGGACGTCTCGATCAAGCGGCGGATCGGATACCTGCCCGAGGAGTCGTACATGTACCGCTTCCTCAACGCCCACGAGACGCTCGACTACTACGGGCGGATCTTCGGGCTCCGGGGCGCGGTGCGGAAGCGGCGCATCGAGGAGCTGCTCGAGATGGTCGGCCTCGGCGGCGCCGGGCATCGCCCGGTCGGCGAGTACTCCAAGGGCATGACGCGCCGCCTCGGCATCGCGCAGGCGCTGATCAACGACCCGGAGTTCCTCATCCTCGACGAGCCGACCTCGGGCCTCGATCCGATCGGCACGCGGCAGGTGAAGGACCTGCTCGTCGATCTCAAGAAGCGCGGCAAGACGATCCTGCTCTCGTCGCATCTTCTCGCCGACGTCGAGGACGTCTGCGACCGCATGGTGATCCTGTACGGAGGCCGGATCCGCGCCGCGGGCACCGGCGAGGAGCTGCTCCGCGACAGTTCGCACACGCTCATCCGAACGGGTCGCCTGCACGACTCGACGCTCGCGGAGATCGAACGCGTGCTCGCCACGAAGGAGGGCTTCGGCATCGACGGCGTTGAACTGCCGCGACAGAAGCTCGAGGAGTTCTTCCTGCAGATCGTCGAACGGGCTCGCGCCGAGCAGGCGGCGACCTCGGGCGCGGCGGCCGGCGGCCCGACCGCGAAGTTCCTCATGGGCGACGAGCCCTCCGAGGGCGAAGAGCTCATCGAAGGACTCGTGCGCGGCGAGCCGGCCATGCCGGCGGCGCCGGTCAAGGCCGTCAAGGCGGAGTCCGCGGCGCCGGCCAAGGAGTCGGTGCTCGAGGAGCTGCTGCAGGCGGAGCGTCCCGCGCCGTCGGCGAAGCCGGCGGCCAAGGCGCCCGAAGCGCCCAAGGGCGTCGACTCGTCGGTGATCGACGGACTGCTCGGCGGCGAGTCCTCCGACGGCGCGAGGAAGGGCGGCGATGGGGCGTAGGCTGCGCGAGATCCTGCGTCGGCTCGATCGATGGCAGCACGGCCGAGGCGCGAAGATCGCGTGCTCGATCGCGATGCTTGTCCTCGTCGTCGCCGCGTTCTGGCCACTGCACCGGGAAGCCTCGCGACTCGACCGCCTCGAGGCGTCGATCGTCGAGCTCCTGAAGGATGCGAACCTCGCCGAACGGGACGCGGCGGCGGTCGAGCTCTACGAACAGGGCACCGTGACCGTCGACGGCACGACCTACGGCGACGGACGGTTCCGCGGCGTGGATCAGCTCTTCGACGAAGCCGGCGCGCTGCTCGCGGCCGCGTCGGTCGGCGAGATCGTCGCGGCCGACGAGATCCCGGACTGGGCGCCGACGTTCCTGGTCCAGTCGCCCTCGGCGACGATCTCGTGGGCGATGCTCGTGCTCGCGTGGCTGTTCGTCGCGGTCTGGGCGGGGACGACGGTGCAACTGGTCCTCGCGGTGCTGGCCACGATCGTGCTGGCCGGCCCGTTCCTCCTCTTCGGCCGGGTCGGCGCGACCTTCGCGATCGGCGGCATGGGCCTGCTCGGATTCAGCTTCGTGCTGCTCGTGCGGCTCGTGATCGCCGGCGTCTCCGGCCTCGGCCAGCCTGGTGCGGTGGCCGCGACGGTCATCCGCGAGGCGGTGCGGCAGAAGGCCTTCGCAGGCTTCATCGTGGTGCTGCTCGTGGTGCTTCCGCTCATTCCGCTCTGGATCGACCCCACCACGCCGCTTCGCTACCAGCTGCAGGTCTTCATCGGCCGAAGCCTCGGCATCACCTACGCCGTGGCGGCCTGCATGACGCTCGTGCTCGCGTGCGCCACGGTCGCCTTCGAGATCCGCGACCGGCAGATCCTGCAGCTGATGACCAAGCCGCTCGCGCGGAGCCGCTATCTGCTCGGCAAGTGGTCGGGCATCGTGCTCCTCGACGCGGTGCTGCTAGCGGTGTGCGGGCTCTCGATCTTCCTGTTCATCCAGTACCTCAAGACCCGTCCCGCCGCCGACGCCTTCGACGCGCAGGCGGTGCGCGACGAGGTGCTCGTCGCCCGCGTGGGCATCGAGCCGCAGTACGACCTGCTGCCCCGGGCTCGGCTGCTCGAGATGATCGACGAGGCGATCGAGAACGACCCGATGCTGCGGGACGAGATCGCCCAGGGCGAGCGCGACGAGTACGAGGTGCGTCGCGAACTCTTCGCCGAGTATCAGAAGGAGAACCTCGCCGGACAGCGCTCGATCGCTCCCGGGGACGAGAAGATCTACCGCTTCCCGGGGCTCGACGCGGCGCGTCGGCTCGGGGCGAACCTCACGCTTCGCTACAAGTTCTACGCCGGTGAATCGGATCCTCACGTCCAGTACCCCGTGATCTTCCGATTCCCGGAGAACGGCACGTGGACGGATCGCCGCTACGTGCCGGCGCAGTCGATGGTGCTCGTGATCCCCGCGGACCTGATCGGCGAGGAGGGCGTCCTCGAGGTGGGCATCGCCAATGCGGCGTTCAATCCGCAAGCCGCGCCGGGGACCGCCTCGGTCTTTCCCGCCGAGCACACCATCTTCTTCGATCCCGAAGGGCTCGAACTCCTCTATCCGGTCTCGACCTTCGAAGCGAACTTCCTGCGCGGCATGCTCGTCACGCTCGTCAAGCTCTCCTTCCTCGCGATGCTTGGCGTGGCGATGGCGTCGTTCCTGAGCTTCCCGGTCGCGTGCCTCGTGGGCTTCGCGGTGTTCCTCGCCGCCGAGGCGGGCCCGTTCCTCGCCCAGAGCATCAGCAGCTACCGCATCTACGAGGACGACGGTTCGGTCGATTGGGTGAAGCAGGGGATCCGCTCGATCGCGGTCGGCACCGAGTGGGTGCTGCGGGCGTTCGGCCAGACCCGGCCGAACCCGGCGCTCGTCGAAGGGCGCGAGGTCTCGTGGGGCGACGTCTTCCGGAGCCTCGCCGTGATCGGCTTGGGTTGGTCGGCCGCGGTGCTTCTCGTCGCGATGCTCGTCTTCCGCCGGAAGGAGCTCGCCGTCTACAGCGGGCAGACCTCATGATTCGGGACCGCGTCATCCAACTCGTCGCCGCGATCGTCGCGATCGTCGCCTTCGTCGGCGCCGGGTCGCTCCTTCCCGTCGCGGTCAAGCGCAGCGAGGAGGCGGGCCTCCGCTACACCGACGTCGCCGTCGATGGCGCTCCACCGATCGTCGCGATCGGCACCGCGATCGGGGCGCTGCGGGGCATCATCGTCGACTATCTCTGGATCCGGCTGACGATGATGAAGGAGCAGGGGCTCTTCTACGAGATCATGGCCAACGCCGATCTCATCACGAAGCTCCAGCCTCGCTTCCCGCAGGTGTGGGCGTTTCATGGCCACAACATGGCCTACAACGTCTCGGTCATGACCAACACGCCGGAGGAGCGGTGGAACTGGGTCCGTTCCGGCATCGACCTCGTGCGGAACGAAGGCCTTCGCTACAACCCGAACGACCTGGTGCTCCACAAGGAGCTCGCGTTCTGGTTCGGGCACAAGATCGACGGGATCTCCGACGACGCGCACCTGCACTACAAGCGCGAGTTCGCCCGCGAGTGGCAGCTGCTGCTCGGCCAGCCGCCGATCGACCATGCCAGCCGCGAGGCGTGGATCCGGGCGATCGCCGAGGCGCCGAAGACCCTCGACGAGGCGGAGGCCCGCACCCCGGGAGTGAAGGCGCTGGTCGAGCGGCTCCAGGAGGCCGCCGGCGCGGGAGGGCTGACCGGTTTCGCCCTCGACAAGCGGCTGCTGCTCGCCTACGGCGAGTGGGAAGCGCTGCGGACCTCGCCGTACGCGCGGCTGCTCGACCTCGAGCCGCAGCTTCGCGCGAGCAGCCCGCTCTACCGCGGCATCGACGAGGTCTTCTCCGATCCGGACCCGGAGGTGCAGAAGGCGGTCCGCACCCTCGTCGAGTTCCTGCGGAGGAAGGTGCTCCTCGACGAGTACAACATGGATCCGGTGCGGATGCACCGCTACACGCTCGACGTCGGGCCGCTCGACTGGCGGCATCCGCAGGCCCATTCGTTCTACTGGGCGAAGAAGGGCACCGAGGACGGCGAGGGGCGGGTCGACGATCCCGACGACATCTACAAGATCATCAACAACGACCGCGCGCAGATCCACGCGATGCAGGCGATGGCCCGCTCGGGCCTCATGAGCGTCGATCCGTTCAGCAACGACAACCCGGGACGTCTCTCCGACGCGCGGTGGATCAAGGTGATCGACCGCTACTTCCGCGAGCTCTACGACAAGCACTACGAGTCCCGAGGAGCCGGCGCGGACACCTTCACCGACTTCCACGAGAACTTCATGACCTCGGCGGTGCGCGAGCTCTACCGGGCGGGCGACCTCGAGGGCGCCCAGGAGATCCTCGACGAGCTCGATCGCCTCTACGGACGCGGCGGCATCGTCCCGAACACCAAGTACGCACGGGATCTCAAGACCTTCGTCGACGAGACCACCGTCGGCGAGTACGAGTACCAGCCCGACATCGCCCGCTCGGACGTCTACGCCGCGCTGCAGCGAGGCTTCCGCGAAGGGCTGCTGCTCAACCGCCCGAAGGTGCTCGAGGAGGCCCGCATCTTCGCGCGGGATCTCATCGACTACTTCAAGAACAACCGCTACTACGACTTCGTGACCAAGTTCGGCGAGAGCCGCATCGGCGACCTGATCGGCGATCTCGAGGACAGCGAGCGGGTGGTCTTCCAGCAGGTGCTGATGGATCGCAGCCTGCCGCTCATCGACCGGCTCACGATCTACAACCGCGCGAACGAGAGTTTCCAGCGCCGTGCCTACGACGCGGTGAAGCCCCAGCTCGAGGGCGAGTTCACGGCGAGCCCGATGTCGCGGACCCTGACCTTCGGCCAGGTGCTTCCCGAGCCGCCGGGCATGCAGGCCTACCGCGCCGAGCAGGCCCGCGAGGCCGCGGCCCGGCAGGCGGAGCGGGAGGAGCGCCTCGACCTGAGCCCGAACTGACGACGCGCCGGAGCCATGCGATGAGCGAACGCCGCACGCCGCCCGCGATCCTCGCGATCGGACGCAACTACGCCGATCACGCGAAGGAGATGGGCGGCACGATCGAGCCGCATCCGACGGTGTTCATGAAGAACCCCGCGTCGGTCGTCGGCGACGGCGAGGCGATCGTGATTCCCGCGATCTGCCGGGAGCACGGGCCGCAGGTCGACTTCGAGGGCGAACTGGCGATCGTGATCGGCGATGGCTGCCGCGACGTCGCGGAGCGCGACGCCGCGCGGCACATCGCCGGCTACGCGGTCGCGAACGACGTGAGCGCGCGATGGTGGCAGAAGCAGGGTTCCGGCGGACAGTTCTGCCGCGGCAAGAGCTTCGACACGTTCTGCCCGCTCGGCGACATGGTGCCGGCATCGGAGGTCGGCGATCCGAACGACCTGCGTCTCACCACCCGCCTGAACGGCGAGCTCATGCAGGACGCCTCGACCTCGCTCATGCTCTTCAGCGTTCCGAAGATCGTCGCCGAACTCTCCCGCGGCATGACGCTGCTGCCCGGCACGGTCATCCTGACCGGCACGCCGGCGGGCGTGGGCGCGGGCCGCACGCCGCCGCGCTTCCTTCGCGAAGGCGACGTCGTCGAGATCGAGATCGAGCGGATCGGGACGCTGCGGAACCCGGTGCGAGCAGGGGTGTGAGTCGATCCGCGCCCGAGGTTTCGCACATCTCGCGATTCGGAATCTGGCTTCTCGCCCACGATCGCGAGCGGTTGCTGCCTTTCGACAGGTTCCCGTGGTTCCGCGCCGGAACGGTGGAGGCGGTGCTGAACGTCGTCGAAGCCGCGCCCGGACACTTCCATTGGCCCGATCTGGATGTGGATCTCACCGATGCGATGATCGATGATCCAGACCGCTACCCGCTGGTTTCGCGACGTCCGGCGGAGTGACCGCCTCCGGGGGATCGGCGGATCTTCTCCGCGCGGCAGAGCCGGGCACGCTCGCAGGTCGGGCACTTCATGAGGCGAATCGGCTCGCCGGCGGCGCCGAGGCGAATGCCCGGATAGACGAAGACGGTGTCGCAGGTCAGGCATCGCGCCTGCCACGCCTTTCGGGTCTCCGCGACGAGGGAGTCGCGCCAGCGGCGCAGGAGCCAGATCATTTCGGCGCCTCGGGCGCGAGATCGGCCGGCCGCGGCTGCTTCGCGAGCCGCCGCAGCCAGGTGTAGACGATCAGGCGATCCGGAGGGATGTTCAGGTAGTCCGGTCCCGGCAGCGCGTTGCGGGCCATGAACCCGAAGAGGAAGCGCTGCCATCGCGACATCTGCTTCCGGGTGCTCGTGAGGATGACCTCCTCCGCCACGACGTAGATCGTCGTGGCGAGATCGATCGGTGGCTGATCGCCCTTGGGCTGCCCGCCGCCCGCGGCGAAGAGTCGCATCGCCTCCGCGAGCATCGCCGGTGCATCGGGTTCGACCATGTAGCCGTGGTTCGCCTCGACGACCCAGAGGCCCGCTTCGAAACGCTCGACCCGGACGTTCGCCGCGGTCGCGTACGGATCGCTCCACTCCGGGTCGAGCAGCAGGATGATCGCGTTCTCGGCGAGCACGTGCGTGTGCCGGCAGTGCTCGAGCACCCGTGCGCTCGCGTACTCGACGTCGCCAAGCCGCACCACGAAGGCGACGGTTCCCGGCACGCGCGTGATCGGCTCCTTGGGAAGCCTCGCGGCAAGCGAGGCGGGGGTGCGAATCTCGCCGGTCAGCGACTGGCGCACGAGATCGCGTCCCTTCCGCCAGACGAGCATCGTGGTCGTCGCCGCCGCCGCGATGAGAAGCGGCACGTAGCCTCCCTCGTCGAGCTTCGTCAGGCAAGCGCCGAAGAGCGAGAGGTCGACGACGAGCAGCCCGGCGAGCAGCGGCCCGCCGACCCACCAGCGCATGCCGCGGCGGCGGTTCATCACCCGCACGTAGGCGATCGAGGTGATCGCCATCGCGCCGGTCACCGCGATGCCGTAGGCCGCGGCGAGGGCGTCGCTCGAGCGGAAGCCGAGCACGAGCGCGATGCAGATCGCGCCGAGCAGGGCGTTGATCACGGGAATGTGGATCTGCCCGCGGCTCGAAGCGCTCGTGTGCCGCACGTGCATGCGGGGCAGGTAGCCCAGGTCCATCGCCTGGCTCGCGAGCGAGAAGACCCCGCTGATCAGCGCCTGCGAGGCGATGATCGTGGCGAGGGTCGCGAGGATCACCAGCGCGACCCGCCACGATTCGCCGGGCGCAAGCAGGAAGAAGAGGTTCTCGTCGAGGGCCTGCTCGGGGTGCCGAAGCGCGAACGCCGCCTGGCCGAGATAGTTGAGCAGGAGCGCCGGGAAGACCACGAACCGCCACGCCCGCACGATCGGCAGGCGGCCGAAGTGGCCCAGGTCCGCGTAGAGCGCTTCGGCGCCGGTGACCGCGAGCACGACCGCGCCCACGATCGCCCATGCCATCCAGCCACCCGAGAAGAGCAGCGACACGCCGTGCCGCGGGTCGAGCGCCGCGAGCACCGACGGCATGCGAGAGACCTCGATCGCGCCCATCGTCCCCAGCGCGAGGAACCAGAGCAGCATCACCGGTCCGAAGAAGCCGCCGAGACGGCCGGTTCCGAACCGCTGCACGAGGAAGAGCCCCGCGAGGATCGCGACCGAGATCGGCACCGAGAACCGCGACCAGGCGGGATCGATCGCGCCGAGGCCCTCGACCGCGCTGAGCACGGAGATCGCCGGCGTGATCGCGCCGTCTCCAAAGAGCAGTGCCGCCCCGAAGACGAGCAGGAGCGCCATCAGTCGCCGGTCCTGCGGCTGTCTCGGCTTCCCGCCGAAGAGCAGGGCCATCAGGGCGAGGATTCCGCCTTCACCGTGGTAGTCCGCCCGCATCACGAGCAGGACGTACTTGATCCCGACGACGAAGAAGAGCGTCCAGCAGATCAGCGAGGCGACGCCGATCGCCGCCTCGGCGCCGGCGATCGAGAGGGCGGTCTCGAAGGCGTAGAGCGGGCTCGTCCCGATGTCGCCGAAGACGACTCCAAGCGCGAGCAGCGTCAGCCCGGCTCCGCCGGCGGATTTCGTCGCGTGCTGTTCGGGCGTCACCCGCGGAGGAGAACCGCATCGGGCGCGAGGTGCAAGTCGCGGCCTCGTCGAGTCTGACGCGCTTCTCGCGAGAAGCGCATGCGATCGGGCCGCGGCGCGCGATGGCGAGAAGACTCGAACGGACTCACGGCACCGGATCGTCGCCGTGCCCGCCCCAGGGATGGCAGCGGGCGACGCGGCGCACGGTCAGCCAGCCGCCGCGCATCGCGCCGTGCCGCTCGACCGCCTCGAGCCCGTAGTGCGAGCAACTCGGCGCGAATCGGCAGTGGCCCCCGAGGATGGGTCCGAGCGACTTCTGATAGCCGCGGATCAGAACGATCAGGATCCACGCGGCGGGGCTCCGTCGCCTCGGGGCGCGCGGTCGGTCGAGTTCGGCGCTTCCCGCGGATCGTTCGAGTCGTGGCGACGCCATCGGCGGTCGAGCTCCTCCGCGGCCCTTCGAAGCAGGCGCCGGTAGTCGTCGAGCGCGAGCGGCGCATGCGGATGAGCGACGACGAGCAGATCGTAGCCGCCGGGAAGTTCCGGCCGGATCGTGCGGAAGGACTCGCGAAGCAGCCGCTTGAGATGGTGGCGGACGACCGAGTTCCCGCAGCGGCGGGACACCGAGAGCCCGAGGCGCGTGTCGCCGGGCTTCGCGAGGTCCGCGTTGGGCCGCGCGTAGACGAGCAACGGACCAACGCGCATCCGGACCCGCGAGTCGAACGCGCGGCCGAACGACGCGTCGCCGCGCATGCGGAACCGCCGCCCGAAGCGGAACGCGCGAGGCCCTCGATCGTCGCCGTCGCTCATCGCCGGTCAGTCCTGCTCGAGCTGCACGTTGTAGTGGCGAAGCAGCCGCGTGCGGGTGAGCATGCCGATCACGCGTCCCTGTTCGTCGAGCACCGGAAGGCTCTCGACGTCTGCTTGCCCGAATCGATCGACCGCGCGGTCGAGGGTGTCGCCGGGCCGCAGGGTCGGCAGGTCGCCCCGCATGATCTCGCCGACCTGAAGCAGGGGGATCGACTCGCGGTAGACGAGCGCGTCGCGCAGCGTTCCGCCGGCGACGAGCCCCAGATAGCGCTCGCCGTCGCCGACGACCGCGAAGTCGCTCACCGGGAAGCGTTCCGCCAGATCGAGCAGCCGCTGGCTGTCGTCGCCCGGCGCCACCAGCACCGGCGGAAGCAGCGGAAGCTCGCCCACCGTGTGGCGGCGAAGCAGCGTCAGATCGCTCATCCGTCCCACGCGAATGCCTGCCGCGGCGAGTTCCGCGGTGTAGAGGCTCTCGCCGGCAAGGCGCTTCGCAAGACTCGTCGCGATCGCCGCGGTGAGCATGAGCGGCAGGATGAAGTCGTACTGCCGCGTGAGCTCGTAGACGAGGAGCACGGCCGTCATCGGGGCATGCGTCGTCGCCGCGACCATCGCCGCCATGCCGACGAGCGCGTACAGCGCGGGGCTTGCGTCGGGGAACCAGCCGGTCTCGCGAGCGACCACGCCGAAGAGTCCGCCGATCGCGGCGCCGAGCACGAGCGCGGGCGCGAAGAATCCGCCCGAGCCGCCCGAGCCGAGGGTGATCGAGGTCGCGAGCAGCTTGAGGATCAGCCATCCGCCGAGGATGAGCGACGCCGACTCGCCGCCCTCGAGATAGAAGGTCGGATCGAGCATGCGGCGGATCGCGGGATAGCCTGTTCCGAAGAAGGGCGGCAGTCCGCCCGGGGTGTTCGCAGGCGTCGAGAGCAGCCACCAGAAGGAGACGCCCAGCACCCCCAGGATCAGCCCGCCGATGGCCGGGCGAAGCGGTCGCGGCATGCGGGTGCGTTGGAACAGGCGATCGAATCCGCGCTCCGCGAGCATCAGCGTTCGCAGCACGCCGACGGCCGCGACGCCGCACACGACGCCGAGGACGAGAAACACCGGAACCTGCGTGACGGTGAACTTGCCGGCGCTGGTGCCGAAGAACTCGGGACCGACGCCGAAGAGCGGCTCGTTCGAACCGAGGATCGTCTGAACGGTGGCGGAGGCGACGACCGCGGCGACGACGATCGGCGTGAAGGCGCGAAGCGAGAAGTCGCGCAGCAGCACCTCGAGCACGAAGAAGATGCCCGCGATCGGCGCGTTGAACACCGCGGCGAGTCCGGCGGCGGCGCCGCATCCGAGCAGCGAGGTCATCGACGCCGCATCGGACTTCGTCAGTCGCCCGGCGTTCGAACCGACCACCGAACCGATCGCCACGATCGGGCCCTCGGGACCAGCGCTGCCGCCGAAACCGATCGTCAGCGTCGAGCCGAGCCACTGCCGGATGCCGAGCCGAGGCGGCAACTTCGCGCCGTCCCGGTGGATGCCGTAGAGGACCTGCGTCACCCCGTGCCCGGTCGACTTCAGAGGCAGTCCCCAGGCGAGCAGGCCGGTGAGCAGGCCGCCGAGGGCGGGAGCGAGCAGCAGCAGCCCCAACGCGAGCGGCCGAGGCGAGCCTTCGATCTCCTCGCCGAGGATCTCCTCCATCCACTCGATGGGGTAGATGAACGCCAAGGCCGCGAGACCCATCAGCACGCCGAGCAGGGTGGCGGTCACGAGGGGGACCGCCGGACTGCGAAGCCCGAGCCGCTCCGAGAGCGACGAGCCCTTCGGATCCGCCTTGCCGACCGAGGATCGCGGGTCTTTCGAGGCGGGGGTGGGCTCGGTGGGGGCGGTCATCGAGGGGGATCGGCGGGGTCGCGGACGCGGAGGGCGAACTCGACCCTTCTCTTCGGTCCGATCCCCTGTATCATGCCCGATTCGCCCGAACCGGGAGAACCGGCGGGATTCGAGGAGACGGACGCACCCATGATCGAAGCCCTCAACAGCGACGACCTCATCCGGAAGTTCGGGGGACGCTTCAAGCTGACCGCCCTCATCCAGCGGCGGCTCGAGGAGTTGATCGCGGGAGACCGCCCGCTCGTCGAGCGCCGCGGCCGTTCCGACCTCGAGGTCGTGGTCGACGAGATCCTGCAGGACAAGATCTCGCTGACCGCCGCCGAAGAGGCCTGATCGGACCGGGGTTCCGTCGGAGCCTTCCGTGGATCACGGCGACCCCGAACGTCTGAAGCATCTCTCCGGCCGACGACTGGTCGTCGCAGTCGGTGGCGGCATCGCGGCCTACAAGGTCGCGGGTCTCGTCAGCACCTGCGTGCAGTCCGGCGCGGAGGTGGTGGTCGCGATGACCGAGGCGGCGACGAAGTTCGTCGCGCCGCTCACCTTCGAATCGATCTCGGGACGGGCGGTGTACGTCGATCCGTGGTCGCCGTTGGATCGCGCCGATCCGCAGCACGTCCGACTCGTGCGCGAGGTCGATCTCATGCTCGTCGCGCCGTGCACGATGGACCTGCTCGCACGGCTTGCCTCCGGCCGAGCCGACGACGCGGTCACCCTGCTCGCGGCGGTGCTCGATCGACGCCGCCAGCCGACGCTGCTCGCCCCTTCGATGAACGAGGTCATGTGGCATCAGCCCGCGACGCAGCGGAACCTGCGAATGCTCCGCGAAGACGGCTTCGCGATCGTCGAACCCGCCGAGGGTTGGCATGCGTGCCGCAGCGGAGGCGCCGGGCGCCTGCCCGAACCCGAAGCGCTCGTGGACGCGATCGTCGCGCACCTGCCTCGACGAGGTTGACGCGAGATCGCCTCGCGTCGTCCGTTCGCTCGGGACGATCCCGGGAGCGCCGCACTCAGACCTGGCAGTTGTTCTTCGGCCCCTCGAAGCGGTTCCACGGCATGCGGGAGAGGACCGCCGCGAGGCCGCAGGTTCCGCTCAGCCCTGCGAAGAGCAGTCCCGCCCCGAAGAACGCGGGCACGACGAGGAACCAGGGATTCACCCAGTGCGCGAGGGCGGCGCCGGCCAGCACGAACAGCCCGATGACGATCTGCACCTGCCGCATGAGCGAGATCGGCGGCGCCTTGCCGCGGCGGGTCGGAAGACTCGACTGCTTCCACGCCGCGATGCCGCCCGCGAGGCTGTAGCCGCGATCGCCGCCTGCGGCGCGATACCGGCCGAGCGCATCGAGCGAACGCTTGCCGCTGCGGCAGTGGAAGATCACCTTTCGAGTCCCGGCCGCGAGCAGCGGCTTCGGATCGAAGGTCGAGAGCGGGTTGGATCCGGTCTGGTCGATCCACTCGGCGGCGCGCTCGTCGGGCTCTCGCACGTCGACGATCACGGCCTCGCCGGCCTCAAGCCATCGGCGAGCGGTGGCGGGATCGATCTCAAGCGATGTTTCAGCGGCGGGGGCGACGGTCGCGGTGGTCATCGAGTGTCTCCTGGCACGGTTGGGGGCCCTGACGGCGGACTCTTCGAGTCCAGACTCGGTTCGCCGAACGGGGCGACGGGGCGGTGCGAGGCGCCGAAGCGGGTGAAGGTTCCTCCATCAGACCAGGAAATCGGTCGGAATGGTGGGGAATCCCGACGTGATCGGGTCAGGAGAGATCCGCACCCTGCTCGCGGTAGTGCTCCGCGACCGAGGTGCGGTACGCCTCGCGAAACTGGGCTTCGATCTTCTCCGACCAGCTCCCGGCGGCCGCGCCGCGGGAGGTGTAGTACTCGCGCATGACCGCGTCGTAGTCGGCGACCTGCGAGAGCAGCGACTCGTCGTCGGGGTAGTGCTCCTCGAAGAGCACGGCCTCCGGGGCCAGGCGAGGTCGCCGCGACGGATCCTCCGCGGGCACGCCGACGCAGAGCCCGAAGAGCGGGTAGACCCCGTGCGGAAAGCGCAGCAGCCGCTGCACCGCCCCGAGATCGTTGCGAAGCCCGCCGATGTAGCAGATCCCGTACCCCATCGATTCGAATGCGACGCAGAGGTTCTGGGCGAAGAGCGTCGCATCGATCGCGGCGACGAGGAATCCCTCGAACCGCGTCGCGTACGGAAGTTTGGCCCTCTCTGCGAGCAGGCGGTGACGCCGCGTGTCGCCGCATACGACGAAGAACGCGCCGCAGCGGGCGACCTTCGCCTGCCCTCCGGTCAGCTCGACGAGTCGCGCGAGCCGCTCGGGATCGCGAACCCGAAGCAGCGAGTACGCCTGCACGTTGGAACTCGTCGAAGCCTGCTGGCCGGCGGTGACCGCGAGGCGGACATGGTCGTCGGGCAGCGGCGTCTCTTCGAACCGCCGGATCGAGCGGTGGGAGAGCAGGGTGTCGAGCGTGGGGTTCTGACTCATCGCGGGAGTTGGCCTCGGAGGGAGCGGCGGCTTCGTGGGGCGTAGCCCACGGATTCCAAGGCTCCCCTGGGCTCAGGCACGGCCCTTGAGCATGCCGTGCCAGTAGAGGAGCGGCAGCGCCCACTTCTTGAGGGCGTACATCGAGGCTCGCTCCTTGCCTTGATCGAACGGGAAGGTCTCGAGCGGCTCGTTCTTGTAGTTGAACTCGGCCAGGATCAGCTTGCCGTATCCGGTCACGAGCGGGCAGGAGGTGTATCCGTCGTAGGCGGCGGAGCCTTCTCGCCCTTGCAGCGAGGCCAGCAGGTTGGAGACGAGGACCGGGGCCTGCTTGCGGATCGCCGCGCCGGTCTTCGAGGTCGGCAGCGAACTGCAGTCGCCGAGGGCGAAGACCTCCGGATGCCGCACATGCCGAAGCGTCGCGGAGTCGACCTCGACCCAGCCGGCGGCGTTCGCGATCGGGCTCTTCGCGATGAACTCCG
Organism: uncultured Isosphaeraceae bacterium; assembly: GCA_964614695.1. Classification (GTDB taxonomy): domain Bacteria; phylum Planctomycetota; class Phycisphaerae; order Phycisphaerales; family SM1A02; genus VGXO01. The sequence goes on from CAZTMB010000001.1 coordinate 74,511, forward strand.
GCGGCCCCATCGGCGGGGTCACATGGATCATGTCGAACCGTTCGACCGCGTCGCCGCCGGTCTCGAGATCGCGGATGGTCGCCTCGCCGGAGTCGGCGTTCAGGGAGACGAGGTCGTGCCGGAACCGCACCTCGATGCCCTTGCGCTCGATCACCTTCATGAGCGCGTCGGCGTACTTCTGGACGGCGAAGATCTTCGGATTCGCGATCACGAACACGATGCGGCACTTGCCGCGGATGCCCTTGCGGCGCCAGTAGTCGTCCGCGAGATACATGATCTTCTGCGGAGCGCCGCCGCACTTGATGGGCGTGCTGGGGTGGGTGAAGATCGCCGTGCCGCCCTGGAACTCCGAGATCGCCTTGCGGGTGAAGTCGACGGTGTCGAAGTTGTAGTTGCTGCAGACGCCATGGCGGCCGAGTCCCTCGCGCAGGCCCGGGATGCGATCCCAAAGGAGCGACAGCCCGGCCGCGACGACCAGCCGCTCGTACCGGATCGAATCGCCGCCGCGCGTCGTCACGACGCGCTGGTCGGGATCGATCGAGGCGGCCGCGTCGCGGATCCACGTCGCCTTGCGGGGCATCACCGACGCCATCGGGCGCGCGGTCTTCCGCTTGTCGAACGCGAGCCCGCCGACGAGCGTCCAGGCGGGTTGGTAGTAGTGGACGTCGGTGGGCTCGAGCACGGCGACGTCTGGATTCCGCATCGCGCGGCAGAGCCTCGCGGCGACGCTGATTCCGCCGGTGCCGCCTCCGATCACCAGCACTTGATGCCTTCGCTCGGCCATGGGTTGGAACTCCGTGGGGATCTTGTCCCGCCGCCACCGGCGACATCGGCGACCACGGGTCGAGGATCGGCGCAAGAGCAACCCGTGTCAATGTTCGCGTCGTGACGCCGATGCCTTCAGGGCGAGTCACGCGAACCTGGGAACCTCGCCGGTGGAGCGCGACTCTGAGCGGCCATGCCGGGTTCGCCGGTATCCTCGTCCCCCCCGGTCGACGGTGATGGCGGCGGCCCTCGGACTTCTCAGGAGAACCACAGTGCTTTGGAGACTCATCTACGACGAGGATCTCGCCGAGGCCGCGTATCTCATCGGGTGTCAGCGCACCGGCGAGGCGATCGTGTTCGATCCCGAGCGGGACGTCGATCGCTACATCGATCTCGCGAAGAGCCACGGACTCAGGATCACCGCCGTCGCCGAGACGCACATCCACGCCGACTTCCTCTCGGGCGCTCGCGAACTCGCCGAACGAGTCGGCGCGCACGTCTACGTCTCGGGGCTCGGCGGTCCGGAGTGGCAGTCCAAGTGGGTGGGGCCCTACAAGCACACGATTCTCAAGGACGGCGACGCCTTCAAGGTCGGCAACATTCGCTTCACGGCGGTGCACACGCCCGGACACACGCCCGAGCACCTCGTCTACCTCGTCGAGGATCAGGGCGGCGGCGCGACCGAGCCGATGGGCGCGATCACCGGCGACTTCATGTTCGTGGGCGACCTCGGACGCCCGGATCTGCTCGAGTCGGCGGCCGGCCTCGCCGGCGTCGCGGACGGATTCGCCCACGATCTCCATCGCACGACCGCGAAGTTCATGGTCCAGCCCGATCACCTGCAGATCTGGCCGGCGCACGGTTCGGGCTCGGCCTGCGGCAAGGCGCTCGGCGCGGTGCCGCAGACCACGATGGGCTACGAACGTCGCTTCAATCCGATGCTTCGGCTCGTCGACGACGAGCAGGCGTTCGTGAAGTCGATTCTCGAGGGTCAGCCCGAGCCTCCCGTCTACTTCGCACGCATGAAGGCGTGGAATCGCGACGGCGTTCCCTTGCTCGGCGAGCTGCCCAAGCCGCGCAAGCTCTCCGCCGACGAGATCGCCGGCGCGTTGGCGAAGGGCGTGGTGCCGATCGACGTGCGTTCGCAGCCCGCCTTCGTCGCGAAGCATCTTCCGGGCAGCCTCTGGGCCCGGCCGGGATCGGCGTTCCTCATGGCGATCGGCAGCTACGGCGAGCCGTCGGACACGTTCCTGCTGGTCTGCGAAGCGCACGAGGTCGATCGGCTCATGCGCAATCTCGTCCGCATCGGGCTTGATCGCGTGGCGGCGTGGATCGATCCGGCGACGCTTGAGCAGCATTTCGACGCCGGCGGCCAGCACGACTCGATTCCCGAGATCTCCGTCGAGGAACTCGCCCAGCGCCTCGACTCGACTCCGGGGATTCCGCTTCTCGACGTACGCCGCGCAACCGAGCACGCGGCAGGCTGCATCGCAGGCGCGGTCAACGTGGCCCACACGCGTCTCTACCCGCGACTGGCCGAGGTTCCGGCGGGCGATCCGATCCTGATCCACTGCCAAAGTGGAATCCGATCCACCATGGCGTCCGCGGCGCTCAAGCGACGCGGGCGGAGCCCGGTGAACGTGGCGGGCGGATATCTCGCTTGGCAGAAGGGACCCGGCGCCCGCGCCGCCTCGCCTTGCTCATGAGCATCAGCGACCGGGATTCAGCCGCGCCGGACCGCTGCGGAATCCGCGGTGAGTAGGACCTCCGAACCCGCCGGCGACGCGTCGAGGCCGATCGCCCACGCGATCTCCCCGTGGCGTGCCGCGGTGGTGGTGATTGCGCTCGTCGCGGTCGCGGGCCCATGGGGAAGAGCCGATGCCGCGCTTCTCGTGGGCATCGCGATCGCCCTCGCCGGAGCCGCCGAGTTCGTCCACTTCGGGCGAACCGCCTCCAAGTGGCTGATCCAGATCTGCGTGGTGCTGCTTGGTATGCGGCTCGATCTCTCGATGCTTCGCGACGCGGTGGTCGACGGGCTCGGGCTCGCCGTCGGCACCATCGTCGGAGCGATCGCGATGGGTCTCCTGCTCGGACGATTGCTTCGGATCGGTCGCGAGACCTCCGCGCTCATCACCTGCGGCACCGCCATCTGCGGAGGGTCGGCGATCGTCGCGGTGGGGGGCGCGATCGGAGCCTCCGCGTCGGTGATGGCCGTGGCGATCGGCGCGATCTTCTGCCTCAATGCCCTCGGTCTCTGGCTGCTCCCGATGATCGGGCAGGCCCTTGAACTGACCGATGTGCAGTTCGGTCAATGGGCCGGTGTCGCCCTGCACGACATCGCCTCGGTCGGCGGGGCGTCGGAGGCCTATGGCGGCACCGCCTTCGAGGTGGCGACGGTGGTCAAGTTGACCCGCGTGGTCTGGATCACCCCGCTCGCGCTGCTGGCCCCGTGGTTCGTTCGTCATGGATCGACCGGGCATGTCCGATCGCCGTTCCCCTGGTTCATCCTCGGTTTCCTTCTGGCGAGCGTCGCGCGAACCGTGTTCCCCGCGATCGCCGGGTGGGGCAACGCGATCGCCGCGGTCTCCGGGGTCGGATTCCAGGCGGCGCTCTTCATGATCGGGTTGGGGATCTCCCGGTCGATCCTTCGGAAGGTCGGATGGCGGGCTCTCGCCCAGGCGACGGTGCTGTGGGTCCTCCTGGCGGGGGGCACCTTGGCGGTGATCGTGTGGGGGCCGGGTTCGGTGACACCGGCCGCGCCGGGCGTCGAGGTCTCCGTTGCACTCGACCCGGGACCGACCCCTGAACCCGGGGCTCGCGACCTTGCCCGGCCCACCGGCGACCGGGCTCCGGCGTAAGGCTTAACACGATCTTCACGTGCCGCCATCGCCACGATCGGGGGCGGCGGCGACAGTTCCCGCTCCCTCGATCCGGGACCGTCGGTCCCTGCGGAGCCATTGACCATGCCCACCCTTCGAACTTCGCTGCTTGCGACCCTTGCCCTGCTTCTCGCGACCCTGATGGCGGCTCCCGTGTCGGCCCAGGTGGCGGTGGATCCGGACCTGCCGGAGTACACCCCGGTGCAGGGCGTGTCCGGCAACATCAAGAGCATCGGCTCGGACACCATGAACAACGAGATGACGCTCTGGGCGGAGGGCTTCCGGGTCTTCTATCCCAACGTCAACGTCGAGATCGAGGGCAAGGGATCGTCGACCGGTCCGGTCGCCCTCATCGCCGGCACGGCGCTCTTCGCGCCCATGAGCCGACCCATGAAGGCGAAGGAAGAGGACGACTTCGAGAAGAAGTACGGCTACAAGCCGACGCCGCTCGAGACCTCGATCGACATGCTGGCGGTCTTCGTCCACAAGGACAACCCGGTCGCCAAGACCGGCCTCACCCTGCAGCAGGTCGACGCGATCTTCTCGAAGAACCGCAAGGGCGGCCTGAAGGACGACATCCGGACCTGGGGCGACCTGGGACTGACCGGCGAGTGGGCGAACAAGCCCATCAGCACCTACGGCCGCAACTCCGCCTCGGGCACCTACGGCTACTTCAAGGACGTCGCGCTCTTCGGCGGCGACTTCAAGGACTCGGTCAAGGAGCAGCCCGGATCGAGCGCCGTGATCCAGGGCGTCGCCAACGACCCGTTTGCCATCGGCTACAGCGGCATCGGCTACCTGACCGCGGACGTCCTGGCGGTGCCGCTGTCTCGGGACTCGGGCAGCCCGATGGTCGCCGCCACCCCCGAGAACGCCTACACCGGCGAGTACCCGCTTGCTCGGTTCCTCTACGTCTATCTGAACTACAAGCCCGGCAGCCGCCTTGCCCCGCTGCCGCGGGAGTTCATCCGGTACATTTTCAGCCGGAGCGGACAGACCGCGGTGCTCAAGGGCGGCTACTTCCCCGTGACCGCCGCGGTGGCGAAGGACAACCTCGCTCGCGTCGGCATCACGGATTGATCGCCGAGGATCCGCCTCGACCGTCCGTGGACCTCTCCCCGGACTCGTCTCCGCCAGTTCTCCCGCCGTCGGACGTCGGGAGCGTCGTTCCTCCTTCCGTCCGTCGAGGATCCCCGCGTGTCCGAGCCGACCTTCACCGGATGGGTGCGCCGACGCACCACTTCCGTGCGCGTGAAGGTCGCCGACGCGGTCGCGAAGACGCTGATCACGACGGCCGGCATCTCGACGATCATCGCGGTCGTCGGAATGTGCGTGTTCCTCGTGGCGGTGGCGGTGCCGCTCTTCCTGCCCGGATCCGTCACACCGCGGACCGGAGCGCCGGCGCTGCTTGATCCCGACGGCGATCCGCCGGTCCACATCGCCCTCGACGAGCACGAGACGATCGGACTCGCGATCTTCGCCGACGGAGAGGCGATGGTCTTCGAGGCGGCGACCGGGCGGGAACTCCTGCGACGAAGCCTGTTCGGAGGCGAAGTGCCGACGGCGATGTCGTTCGCGCCGACCGGCGGCGAGGCGATCTTCGGATTCGCCGACGGCACGCTCCGCTACGGATCGATCGGCTTCGAGCCGGAGTTCGTCGAGCCGTCGCAGATCGAGCCGGAGTTCCGCATCCTGAGTGTCGGCGAGGCGAGGACCCGCGGCGAGGGCGTCGTGCAGCGGACGCCGACCGGATCGTTCCGGACGCAGCGGTTCGTCTCGAGGCTTTCCGATCCGGTTCGGATCTCCGAGGCGTCGATCCACGCGGTCGATCTCTCGATGCTTCCAAGCGGACCGATCCTCGCCGCGGTCGATGCGGAGCGGGTCTTCCACGTCAAGGCGGTCACGATCATCCGCAACCTGATGACGCGGAAGGAGACGATCCGCGTGGCGGGCGGCGCTATGGAGCTGCCCGCGGAGATCGCCGGCGGCCGATTGCCGCAGCACTGCCTGCTCGAAGGACGCGCCGACTCGGCGATCCTCGTCTGGAACAGCGGACGGGCGCTGAGGCTCGACACCCGCGATCGCGGCGAGCCGAAGGTCGCGGAGCGATTCAGCCTGCTCGACGGCGACGACGCGTCGATCTCGTCGATCGGCTTCATGATCGGCAAGACCACGCTGCTCGTGGGCGACTCGGACGGCCGCCTGCAGACGTGGTTCCGCATCCGGCCTTCCGACGAGCGCGAGGCGGCGAAGCTCGTCGACGGCTCGCGCCTCGTGCTGGCGCACGAACTCCCTGGAGACTCGGGCGTCGCGGTGACGTCGCTCGCGTCCTCGAGCCGCACCCGCATGGTCGCGGCCGGATTCGCCGACGGTTCGTCGCGGCTCTACTACGTCACCAACGATCGACTGCTGGCCGAGTGCCCGCCGCAGGACGGACAGCGGGCCTCGATCTCCGCGATCGCGCTCAGTCCGAAGGACGACGGTCTGCTCACCGCATCGAAGGACGGTCTCTTCCGGTGGGGGATCGACATCCCGCATCCGCAGACGACGCTCGGCTCGATCTTCGGGAAGGTCTGGTACGAGGGATACGAGAAGCCCGAGCACGTCTGGCAGAGTTCCTCGGGCACCGACGAGTTCGAGCCGAAGTTCGGCCTCGTCCCGCTGATCTTCGGATCGATCAAGGCCACCTTCTACGCGATGCTCTTCGGGACGCCGCTGGCGATCCTCGGGGCGATCTACACGAGCGAGTACCTGCATCCCAAGACGCGGGCCCGCGTGAAGCCCGCGATCGAGATCATGGCGAGCCTGCCGAGCGTGGTGCTCGGGTTTCTCGCGGCGCTCGTCTTCGCGCCGCTCGTGGAACGCGCGGTGCCGGCGATCCTCTCCGCGTTCATCGCGGTGCCGTTCGCGGTGCTGGTCGGTGCCCACCTCTGGCAGTTCGTGCCGACCGCGCGAGCGAACCGAATGGCCGCCTGGCGGGTTCCGCTGGCGATGCTCTTCGCGATCGCCGGCGTCGCGGCGGGATTCGCGGCGGGGCCGTGGCTCGAACGCCTGCTCTTCGGCGGCGACATCATGGGCTGGCTCGCGTGGAAGCCTGCCGGCGACGGACCGCAGGATTCCCCGTTCGCAAGCCCGGTCGGCGGCTGGGTGATGCTTCTGCTGCCGATCGCGTCCGTCGCGGCGTGGTGGCTCGTCTCGCTCGCGATGGGCGGACGCCGACGCGACGCCATCGCGCGGCTCGGCCGCGGTGCGGCGGCCGCGGCGCAGGCGGCGAAGTTCCTCGGCGGCACGGGCCTCTGCCTCGGCATCACCTTCGGGGTGGCGTGGGTGCTCTCGGCGATGGGCTTCGACCCTCGCGGCGGCGTGGTCGACACCTACGTCCAGCGCAACGCGCTGATCGTCGGCTTCCTCATGGGCTTCGCGGTGATCCCCATCATCTACACGATCGCGGAGGACGCGCTCTCGAGCGTGCCGGAGCATCTGCGGAGCGCGTCGCTTGGTCTCGGCGCGACGCCTTGGCAGACCGCGATGCGCATCGTCGTGCCCACGGCGATGAGCGGGATCTTCTCCGCGGTGATGGTCGGGCTCGGTCGCGCCGTCGGCGAGACCATGATCGTGCTGATGGCCGCCGGCAACACGCCGATCATGCAGTGGAACGTCTTCAACGGCTTCCGCACGCTCTCGGCGAACATCGCGGTCGAACTGCCCGAGGCCGTGCAGCACTCGACCGAGTACCGCATGCTCTTCCTCGCGGGACTGAGCCTCTTCGTGCTCACCTTCCTCGTGAACACGGTGGCGGAAGCGGTCCGGCAGCGGTTCCGCAAGAGGGCCTTCGCGCTGTGAACGCCGCCCCGTCGCCGAAGGACTCCGCCGCTTCCGCGCCGCTCGAGCGACGCGGGCGACCCTCGCACGAGGGCGGCACGGTGCTCGCGGCGGGGGAGCCGATCGTCTGGCTGCTCGCCGGCGGGCTCGGCCTGGCCGTCGCGATGATCAGCGGCCTGCTCGCACTCATCCTTGTGAACGGCGCTGCGACCTTCTGGCCCGGACCGATCGACGAGGTCCGCACCCTCGACGGCTCGGTGCATCTGGGTGAACGATCCCGCACCGACCAGTTCCGCCCGGGCGAGGACACCCTCGCCGATCTGCCCGAGGCAAGCCGCGCCGCCGCGGCCGCGGAGATCGCGGCGTCTGACGGCTACGCCTCGCGGCGGTTGATCCGAACCGCGAACTTCGACCTGACCGGCAGCCACTTCACCTGGGTCGACGACTTCTCGATCGAGCCCGACGGCGTGACGCAGCCGGAGTGGGCGGTCGCGGTCGAACGGCTCGAATGGGGGCGGTTCTACGGATTCCCCGAGCGAGCCGAGCTCGGCGACGAGACGGTCGCCGAAGGTCCCGAGGCGACCTGGGCCTGGTTCGAGGCCGAGCACGCGAAGGTGCGTCGCCTGTGGCGCGAGCGGCGATCGCTCGAGACCCACGAGATCGGCGCGGTCAATCGCATCCTCGAGCGGGCGCGGCTTCGCCTTCGCGAGCAGGAGCTCCGCGACGGCGTGCCGCCGGAGTGGGTCTCGGCGTGGAGCGACCTGCAGCGCACGAAGCAGGGGGGCGACGAGGCGTCGATCGCCGAGGCGCAGGCGAAGCTCGACGCGATCGAAGCCGCCGGATTCACGCCGCCGGAGTCCTTCCGCGAGGCGGTGCGCCGCTACGAGGCGGACGAGCGCGACGCGAACCGGGAGTTCTCGGCGGTGCGGGAGCGCATCGCCGCGCTCAACGAGGAGATGGGCCGGTACCGGATCGTCTTCCGCACGATCGACGGCGCCGAGAAGGCGATTCCGCTTGCGGAGATCGTCCGGGCGACGCCGCAGAACCGCCTCGGCCTCGGCGGCAAGATCTCGACCTATCTGTCCCGCTGGAAGGAGTTCCTGCTCGACGATCCGCGGGAATCGAACAGCGAAGGCGGCGTCTTCCCGGCGATCTTCGGCACCGTCGCGATGACGCTGATCATGACGCTCATGGTGGTGCCCTTCGGCGTGCTCGCGGCGCTCTACCTGCGCGAGTACGCGAAGGCCGGGCCGCTGATCACCTCGGTCAGGATCGCCGTCAACAACCTCGCGGGCGTGCCGAGCATCGTCTTCGGCGTCTTCGGACTGGGCTTCTTCTGCTACGTGGTCGGCGGCTCGATCGACGAGGTCTTCTTCTCGGCGAAGCTGCCCAATCCGACCTATGGCAAGGGCGGACTCGTCTGGGCGAGCCTCACGCTCGCGCTGCTCACGCTGCCGGTCGTCATCGTCGCGACCGAGGAGGCTCTCGCCGCCGTGCCGCGCTCGATGCGCGAGGGCTCCTACGCCTGCGGGGCGAGCAAGTGGCAGACGATCCGCCGCATCGTGCTGCCGCGGGCGCTGCCGGGCATCATGACCGGGGCGATTCTCGCGATGGCTCGCGGAGCGGGCGAGGTCGCGCCGCTCATGCTCGTCGGTGCCGTGAAGCTCGCCCCCGAGCTGCCCGTCGACGGCGTCTTCCCCTTCGTGCATCCGGACCGCAGCTTCATGCACCTGGGCTTCCACATCTACGACCTCGGCTTCCAGAGCCAGAACAGCGAAGCCGCGAAGCCGATGGTCTTCACGACGACGCTGCTCCTGATCGCGCTCGTGGCGCTCCTCAACCTGATGGCGATCTGGTTGCGGGCGAGGCTTCGCCGTCGCTTCGCCGGAAGCCAGTTCTGACTCCTTCGACCTAAGGACCGACCGATGACGGACTCCGGATCCTCGCCCGCGAACACCCCGCACGCGCCGACCCCTGTGGCCAAGCCGATGGGCGTGCGCGAGCTCGACCGCGCCGCGTCGCGCGACCTCGCGGCGATCGCCCGCGGCGAAGGCGTGCAGGCGGTGGTGCACGACGAGGTCGCGATGGAGGAGCCGGTCGTCGAGATCGACGACTTCTGCCTCTTCTACGGCGGATACCAGGCGCTGCACGGCGTCTCGATGAAGATCCCGCGCGGGAAGATCACCGCGCTGATCGGGCCGTCCGGGTGCGGCAAGACCACGCTGCTTCGCTCGGTCAATCGGCTCAACGACCTGATCGACGGCGTGCGCACGACGGGCGACATGCGCCTCAACGGCGACTCGATCTACGGCCGCGACGTCGACGTCATCGAGCTTCGCAAGCGGATGGGCATGGTCTTCCAGAAGTCCAACCCCTTCCCGATGAGCATCTACGAGAACGTGGTCTACGCCCTTCGCATCGACGGGCAGCGAGACCGCCGCGTGCTCGACGAGGTCTGCGAGCGATCGCTTCGCGCCGCGGCGTTGTGGGACGAGGTGAAGGATCGCCTCCACGAGAGCGCCCTGGGCATGTCGGGCGGGCAGCAGCAGCGGCTCTGCATCGCCCGCGCCGTCGCGGCGGAGCCCGAGGTGCTGCTCATGGACGAGCCCTGCTCGGCGCTCGATCCGATCGCCACGCAGAAGATCGAGGAACTCATGGAGAGCCTCGTGCCGCACTACTCCGTGCTCATCGTCACGCACAACATGCAGCAGGCGGCCCGCGCGAGCGACTACACCGCGTACATGGTGCTCGGCCACCTCATCGAGTACGGCCCCACGCAGTCGATCTTCCAGAATCCCCGATTGCCCGAGACCGAGGACTACATCACCGGCCGGTTCGGGTGACGGAGCGATCGCCGGCGCGCCGGAGCGGCGGCGTCGGCGATGGCGCGAGGCGACCAAGCCGACCCGAATGGCACGAATCCCCCGGCGAGCGGAGGATTCGGAGGGTTGATCAGATTTCGGTCGCGGACTCGATCGCCCGATCGATCGGGCCGAGCGGCCGCGTCAGTTGCCGCCCGCGGCGCCGGTCACCGTCTGCGGGCGGAAGCGGACGTTCTCCGCGATCCCGACCGAGGTCGTGAGATCGACGTAGCGGCTGCTCATCGCGCGCCGCGGCGGACGCGGCGCGAAGTCGTAGCCGCCGATCTGCCGCTGGATGTAGTCCGGGGCGCGGATGATGAGCACGTCTTGGTAGAAGCGGATCGTCGCGGCGTCGCCACCGTTGTCGACCCACGCGTCGGGTTCGACGGTCTCGATGATCACATCGATCAGGTCCTGGACCTTCTCCTCGGTGCTCTTGCGTTCGGGCTCGTCGCCGGGGTCTCCGAAGATTCCGCCGCCGCCTCCACCCGAGCCGCCGCCGCCCGAGCCGCCGCCACCGCCGCCGAACCCGCCGCCACCGCCGCCGCCGAATCCGCCGCCACCGCCCGAGCCGCCACCACCGCCGCCGCCGCCTTGACCGGCGCCGCCCTGCTGGATCGAGCTGTTGAGGTTGAAGTCGGGGGCGTTGTCGAAGTAGGGCGCCTCGAAGAGGAGGTCCCGAACCGGATACATCCGCAGTTCACGCGCCGCTGGCGCGGAGAGCCGCTCCTTGGTGCCCACCTCGATGTAGCCGTCTCGCAACTGCCACGTGCACGCGTCGAGGTCCTCCACCTGCTGCAGCATGAGCTTGAGCACCTCGAGCGCCTGCATCTGCGTGACGGAGAGCGTGATCGGGGCGTCGGGGTCGATGCCGCTCGTGGCGTTGCGATCGGTGTCGTAGCGCACGACCAGCGGAACGCCGAGCACGGTCTTGAGGTACTCGAACGCGTCCTTCGCAGGCGTCTCGTTGAAGTCGGCGCTGACCTTGCCGTAGAGCAGCGCTCCGAGCAGTCCGGCCTTGGTCTGCGCCGAGGACTGCTGCCGCTGGGCGGCCACGCCCTCGAGGCGAGTCGACAGACTCTGGCCGAGGCAGGGGGCGGCGGCGGCAAGCGAAACGAGCGAGGCGGCGAGGAGCGTGCGCATGGGTGAGACTCCAGTGGAGGCGTCGCGACTCCACGGCAACGGTACTCCGCCCGCGTGGCGATGCCAACGAAGAGGCTTCGGAGAATCGACCTTCGAGGTTTCCCGGGTCGAGGGAACCCTCACGGAACGCCCGCCGCGACCGACTCGGCCAGCAGCCACAGCGCCAGGGCCTGGTCGAGCACCGGTTGCCGCAGGTCCCACGGGGCCGCTCGGACGCCGCCGGCGGCGTCATCGTCGCCTTCGACGATCCGTTGCCGCAGGAAGCGGATCGCGGCGCGATGGCTCCCGGCTGCACGACGAAGCGCGGCCGTCGCCTCGGTGGTGCCATCGATCGGCGTGACCTGCTGGTCGGAGAGGAGGATCGAGAGCCCGATCGCCGGCACGCTCGATCGACCGTCCGCGGACGGCAGAGGCCCCTCGCGGAGATCGAAGCCGCCGAAGAGATCGGGGGCCGGATCGCCGTCGGTCTCGGGACCGATCTGGCGAAGCAGAAGCGCCTCCCGAAGTTGACGAAGCGCGGTCGGATCGATCCCGGCTTCGAGTGAACGACGCGCCCAGGCCAACCACGGGAGCAGTCCGACCCGCGTGGCCGGATCGCACGCTTCCCACGCGTCGCCGAGCCTCTGCGACGCGTCGGCCCGCGCGGCTTCGCGGGCGATCGGCTCTCGGCCGGCAAGCGTGGCGGCGGCGGCCGCCACCAGCGTCTGGCGTCCCGCGGGCAGCGTGGCGAACGCTTCGCGCGAAGCCATCGCTTCGGCGATCGAAGCGCGGCTTCGCTCCGCGAGCGAGGCGACGTTCGGGCGTTCCCCGACGAGAGCGGGCGCCGTTGCGAAGACGATCGCAAGCGTCGCCATCGCCTCGGGCGAAGTCTCGACGGGCTCCTCGATCGGATCGGCCTGCGTCAGGCTCTCGACGATTCGAATGAGCAGGGCGGTCGCGGCATCGCGATGGGCTGGCGACACCTCGGCGAGCCGAGCCAGCGCGAGCGCCGTCATCGCCTGCTCGAAGGGCGAAGCGACGAGCGGGCGGTGGCGATCGGCGATGGGGTCGTAGTCGCCGCGAAGCCCCAGCGACGCCGGGATCGCGTCCGACGCGGGCGTCGCCTCGGCCTCGTCGGGCGCAACGTCGGCGGTCCCGGGCCCCGAGGTGGCCATCCACCTCGACAGTCGATCCAGCATCGCCCCGATCATCGATTCGACCGCCGTCGCGTCGATCGCGGCAAGCGGCACGACCGCGGCGCTTCGCTCGAACTCGATGGGGGCGTCGCGAGGGCTCCGCTGCGCCAGTCGCAGCGCAGGAAGGCGGTAGAGCCCGACCGAGTCGATCGCCGCGAGTTCCTTCACCTCCGCGGGCGGAAGGTCCGCCTCCCGTGCGAGCCTTCGCAAGGATTGCTCGGGGTTGGCGGCGAGGTTCGCTGCGAGCAGGCGTCCGGGAGTCGCGAGATGCCACGTCTCGCCGCGACGGACCGCGAGCGCTTCGCGAGCCGGATCGACGAACGACGCGGCGGCGGCGAAGGTCGAGCCGGCGAGCGGCACCGGCTCGCCGCAGAGATCGAGTTCCATGGTCAGCGAGGGGCCGAGCGTCGCCAGCAGCGGCTCGGGAAGGTCGCTCGCCGGATGCGCGGCGAGATCCGCGATCGCCCGCGCGACGGCACGCCGCAGCATGCCTTGGTCGGCGAGCCAGTCCTCGCCGACTCCGACGACCTCTCCGCGGAGCCGGAGCACCACGCCGACGGCCGCCACGCCGGGCAGGGGGACGGCCGCGTTCTCGGACCCGGCTGCCGGCACCGCTCGTGCCTCGACCCAGGACCGGGCCGCCACCCACGCTTGAGCGGCGGTTTCGGGCGAGGGGCGGTCGTCGAGGGCCGCCCCGGCGGCCGCCGCGGTCCATGCCAAGAGCGTGGTCGCCACGCCACAGGCCCGTCGGCTCGAGGTGTGGACGCGTCGCCACAGGTTCGCCTGTGCGGTCGGTGACGCGGGGGGGCTCGAAGCCCGACGACCTCGCTCCACCGGCCGCAGCGGCGATTCAGCGGCATTCAGCACCGCGGGGCTCGATTCGGGCACGGGAATTGTTTCTCCGGTTCGACGATCCGCGCTTCCGTCGGCCTCGTCCGGCGGTAGCGTAGAAACAACTGCAGAGGAGAGAACGATGCTCGCCGAGGCCATGATCCGGCTGACCGCCAACCAGAAGAAGATGATGCTGCTCTCGCTGCTCTCCTTCCTGGCGCTCTGCTGATCGAAGACATTTCCGCCGTCCGTCGCCGGTTCGTCCGGCGAATGGAAGGCGACCCCGACGCGTTCCCTCGACGAGCCGACCGGCTTCGAGGAGACGGGGCGAAGGTGCGAGAAAGAGAAAACCGCGGCCCTTGGGCCGCGGTTCTTCGTTGGTGGAGAGGTCGTCGAGAACCGACGTCGATCAGAAGCTGATCTTGTCGGTGCCGAGGGCGCCGTGGTCGTCCATGCCGCCGCGGGTCGGGCGGGCACGCGGGGACGGAGCCTCCCGCTCCTGCTCCTCGCCCCACTGGGCACGCTTGAGGCTGAGGCCGATCTTCCGCTCGTCGGTGTCGACGCGGAGGATCTTGACGTCGACCTCCTGCCCGAGCTTCACGACGTCCTGCGGGTTCTCGACCTTCTGGTCGCTGAGCTCGCTGATGTGGAGCAGACCCTCGAGACCGTCCTCGAGCTCGACGAAGACGCCGAAGTTCGTGACCTTGGTGATGGTGCCCTTCACGATCATGCCCGGGCGATACGCGGACGGAATCGCCTCGACCCACGGGTCCTCGGTGAGCTGCTTGAGGCCCAGGCCGACGCGCTGACGCTCCTGATCGACCTCGATCACGACGCACCGCACGTCGTCGCCCTTCTTGAACAGCTCGTTGGGGTGCGAGACCTTCTTGGTCCAGCTGATGTCGCCGATGTGGAGCAGGCCGTCGATGCCGGGCTCGATCTCGATGAACGCGCCGTAGTTGGCGAGGTTGCGGACCTTGCCCTCGATGATCGTGCCGGGCGGGTACTTCTCGGCGACGAGGTCCCACGGGTTGACCTCGGTCTGCTTCATGCCGAGCGAGATCTCGAGCTTCTCCTTGTTGATGTCGAGCACCACCACGTCGACCTCCTGGCCGACCTCCACGCACTCGCTCGGATGGTTGATGCGGCGGGTCCAGCTCATCTCGGAGATGTGCACGAGGCCCTCGATGCCGTCCTCGATCCGCACGAACGCGCCGTAGCTCATCAGGTTGACGACCGAGCCCTTCAGGCGGCAGCCGACGGGGTACTTCTGCTCGATCTCCTCCCAGGGGGAGGTCTCCTTCTGCTTGAGGCCCAGCGCGATCTTCTCCTTGTCGAGGTCGATGTTGAGGACCTTGACCTCGATCTCGTCGCCGATGCGGACCACCTCGCTCGGATGGTTCACGCGGCCCCAGCTCATGTCGGTGACGTGCAGAAGGCCGTCGATGCCGCCGAGGTCGACGAACGCGCCGAAGTCGGCGATGTTCGTCACGCGACCCAGCACGAGATCGCCTTCCTTGATGCGGGTGAGCAGCTTGCTCTTGGCCTCCTCGCGCTCCTCCTCGATCAGCCGTCGCCGGCTGATGACGATGTTGCGCTTCTCCTCGTCGATCTTCAGGATCATCGCCCGCATGGTGCGGCCGACGAAGTCGCCGAGGTCGCCCGGGCGACGGATGTCGACCTGGGACGACGGCAGGAAGACCGGCACGCCGATGTCGACGAGCAGGCCGCCCTTGATCTTGCGGAGGCACTTGCCCTCGACGACGTCGCCTTCCTTGCGGGTGCGGAGCAGCTGCTCCCAGCCGCGGATGCGATCGGCCTTGCGCTTGCTGAGCACGATGCCGCCGGAGGCGTCCTCGACCTGCTCGAGCAGCACCTCGACCTCGTCGCCGACGGCGGGCAGTTCCTCGAACTCGCCCTTGTCGACGAGGCCCTCGCTCTTGAGACCGACCTCGACGACGACGTCGTCGCCGGCGAAGCCGATCACCTTGCCCTTGAGGATGGAGCCCGGCGTGAAGTCCTGCATCAGGCCGCCGCCGAGGATCGCGTCCATGCGGTTGGCGCCGGACGCGCCGAGCGCCTCTCGGAGCATCGCTTCCGCCGCGTCGTCGCCGGCGCCGAGCTGATCGATCAGATTGAAGTCAACCATGTTGTGAGTGGGGTGCCGCAGCCTGCCTCGAGGCGGCCGCGGTCTTGGAAGGGGTGCGAACGCCGGGCCCGGCACCTTGCCGGGCGAGAACCGGTCCGCCAGTTTGAGCGGAAGCGGCGAGTATAGCGGGCACCCGGGTCGGATCGAAGGGGTCGATTCGAAGGTGCTTGGACCACCGCCGGCCACCGAAGCGCCGCCACAGTTCGACGCGGACCGGTCCACCGGCCGAGGCGGCTCGTCGAACCGGGGCGGGCGACGGTCGGGGTCGTTTCGTGGCTCGACCGGGAGTCGGCTCCACGACCCGAATCCCTGCCCCGACCGCGGCGGGGTACTCGCGTCGTCACCCGCCGGCGAGGCGCCACCGCAGCGAGAGGGTCGAGAGTTGGGGCGGGTTCTTGACCGAGATGCGGAAGCCCGCGTTGAAGTCCTTCGCCGAGTGGCCAAGCGCCTTCGCGCCGAGGCGCAACAGGTCTCCGTAGGCCGATCTCGCGGCGGACAGCCGGCGCGGAACCTCGCCGAAGGTCATCGGCAGCACGTCGGCATCGGTGGGCAGCCGCAGCGGCTCTTCGAAGGCGCGGCGTCGCCCCGTCGAGTCGAGCGTCGCGAAGAATGCGGCGTTGGGATCGCTCGATCGCCGCACGTCGCGATGGAAGAGCACCCCGAAGTGGGTGACCGCGACCGGCAGGTGCATCGCGACATGCACCGCGGCGAGGTCGTCGGGCTTCGAGGCATCCATCGGACCCACCGCCGAGGCGACCTCGCCCCAGGCGAGGCGCATGCGATGCGACGGCGGTACGCCCTCTCCGTGGTAGTAGAGCGTGCGGGTCAGTCCGCTCGGATGTCGATGGATCTCGCGACGCGCGACCGGATCGGTCAGTTCGCTCACCATCGGCTCGAGCGGATCATCGGCGACGAGGCGGCGCCCCGACTCGGGCGCCTGCGGCGCCGACTCGTCGTGCCGATTCGCCTCGAAGTCGCCGGGCTCGGTCTCGAAGTTGAAGATCGGAGCGCAGATGCACCAAGGCTGACCGGGACGGAGCCGACGGAATCCCTCGACGAGGTTCACGAACGCGAGGTCGACGAGACCCGGCTCGCGAGCTGGCGCGACGAGGAAGGTGGGCAGGCCCGCCTCCGCCTCGACCCCCCACATGAGCGCGGCCGCGCGTCGAGCCGCGGCTCGCGTCCGCTGGCGGATCGATCGCTCGGCCGGGCCGTCGAGCCCGCCGGCGGCGATCGCCCGGAGCGTCGCTCGATCGAGACCCGCTTGTCCGAGCCGAGCCTGCAGCACGCGGCCATCGTGCCGCAGCTGCTCGATCAGGGCGGGGGGGCAGGCTGCGTGCTCGAACGCCTGAACGAGGAGCTCGATGCCCCTCGCGCCCGGAAGCACGGAGAGGACGCCGACGGCGTCGGTCGACTGCGCGATCCGATACGCCTTCCAGGCGAGGTCCTTGTCGATGCCGAGCCGCCGTCCCCAGGAACGGGGACCGGACTCATGGGGCAAGATCGCCGCGGCGATCCGGCGGACCGCCGTCGAGAACGCGACGCACGGCGGCTCGAGGCTCGCCGCGAG
>CAZTMB010000002.1:0-5190 GCA_964614695.1 uncultured Isosphaeraceae bacterium
GCTTCGAAGAGAAGACGATCGAGCAAGGCGGGATCGAGCGTCGCGAGGCCACGGCGGAGCGATGCGGGATCGGCCTGCTCGCCACCGACGAGTTCGGCGAGGAACAGGCGAAGCAGCTCATCGATGCGTGGTTGCGACATGGGCGAGTTGCCGAACGGGCTGATGGCGACACGCCAAGGCCGCGATGAACGAGAGCGGAGGCGGACCCGAGGGCGATGATCGGCTCGGCACCGCGGACGATTCGCGGATTCGCCGAGAGTTGATTCCGGTGCGTTGGGTCAGCGGCCGCCGCCGAGCGACCTTCGCCAGCGACCGAGCGTTCTATGAACACGCACCGTCGCCGCCTCGGGTGATTTCTGACGCACCCATGCCCGCAGCCACGCTCGCGCTCCTCCTCGCACCGACGCCGCGGCCTCGATCGCGACGTCGAGGCGATCGACGGCGGTGCCGAACGGAGCGATCGATCGAACCGACTTCAGGGCGAGCTCGGCGGATCGTCCGGCTTCCGCGGACCGAAGGGAATCCCGGATCTCCTCGCGAAGGCGCGACGGTTCGGGGTGCGCGTCGAGGATCGCCATCGCCTCGATCATCCAGCGAAGGCGGTCTGGCGGATTCCAGCACCAGTTGCGCGCGGCGAGCCGCGCGAGCATGCTGCCGAGCGACGGCAGCGCGAGTTCGCCGCCATCGCCGGGGGCGAGCGGGGTCCGCATGGCGAAGCGGTCCTGCGAGGCGTCGAGGAGCACGCAGGAGAGGCGATGCCCGCGGATCGCTTCGCCGACGGCTCCGGAGGCCGCGACGTCGAGCAGTTCGAGACGCGTGGCACGATCGATCTTCGGGACAAGCACTTCGATCGCGCGGATCGGAAGCCGTCTGCCGGCAAACATCACTCCGCGAAGCGACGCCGCGACATCGCCGAGCGCGATCGCGTCGAGGCCTCGCGCCCGGCATGCGGCTCCAAGACGCCTGGCCGCGTCCGCGGCCAACTCGGAGAGGTACCACGCGCGGCGGTGCCATCCCAGACTGCGGGCCGATTCGGCGGCGCCGGCGGCTTCGGTGCCGAGCCGCATCGCGGCCAGCGAGGCGAGTTCGTGGCTCGCGGGGTCCTCCTCGTCGAAGTCGCATCGGGAGCGCCACGTCCGCCACGCCTCGGCGGCGCGGGTCTCGTCGGGGTCGAGGCAGGCGTCGAGCAGGTGCCGCTGCATCGCCGTCGGTCGAGGTCCGTGCCAAGTCCGCGTCACGAGCCGTCCCCGGCGCGAGCACGCGAACCACGGCGTTCCCAACCGAGCAGCCGCACGGTGCTCGGCACGAAGAGCACCGCGGCCCCGAGGCACGCGACGCTGCCGACGAGCATCACCATGCCGAGGCTCTGCAGGCCGCGATGGCTTGCGAAGACGAGTGAGCCGAATCCGATCGCGGTGGTGGTCGCGGTGAGGGCGACCGCCTTCGCGGTCGCGCCGTAGCGGATCCGACGTCCGCGCGATTCGCGGGCGCGATGGGTCATGTGCACCGCCGAGTCGATGCCGAGGCCGATGAGGATCGGGATGCCGAAGAAGTTCGCGAGGTTGAGCGGCACGCCAAGCACGGTCATCGCACCGACCGTCCACGCGAGCCCGAGCAAGAGCGCCGCCATGCAGATCGCCACGCACGCGAGGCTGCGGAAGTCGACCCAGACGAGCACGGCGACCGCGGCAAGCGCGAGGATCGCCATCTGGACGAACGCCGCGGTCATGTCCCGGATCGATTCGAGCTGGGTCATGGGGACGCCGGTCGCGTTCGGATCGACGGCCCGCATCGCGCCGACGAAGCGCTCGAGCGGCTCGAGCTCCCACGCGTCTTCCGCAGGCATCATGCGAACGAGGTAGCGGCCGCTCGGCGCGACGAGGGAGTCGCGAATCGCGGCCGGGAGAGCGTCGCGCAGGTCGGCGCGATCGCCGGCCGCCATCGATTGGAGAGCCGCGGCGGCGTTGCCGAAGGCGTTGTCCAGACGAGCCGAGGCTTCATCGCGCGAGGCGTCCTCGCGAAGCGCCGCGACGAGAGGCTCGAGCCGAGTCGCGAGTGCCGCGAGGCGCGTCGCCTCGTCCGGTGCCGAGCCACGCGCGGCGGAAGCGAGCGTCGCGAGGCGCTCGCGGGCGGCGGCAAGATCGGAGGCGAGGGCCTTCTCGTCGGCCGGGCGCGGCGCTTCGGCGAGCTCGATCGCCTCCCGGAAGGCGCTCCGCGCCGCGTCACGTCGCTCGTCAGGGAGCGTGATCACGTCGAGCACGCTCACGGTGCGGGCGATCTCCGGATGTTCTCGCGAGGCGTCGACGCGCTCGGCGACCTCCTCGGGGGTTGCCGCGATGCTCGCTCCGAACCAGCTTGCAGAGACCGAGTCATCGAAGACCCGGTGCTCCCAGTCGACGCTCTCAAGACCCTCGGCCTGCAGTTCGAGCAGGTTGCTGTCGAACCGCAGGGAACGGCTCGCGGCGACCACCGCGACCGCGGCGATCGCGATCGCGACCAGCACGAGCGCTCGGTCGGGCCATCGGGGCGCTTCGCCGCGACGCGCCTTGGCTTCGACGGGCGCCGTCGGATCCACCGTGCGAGGCGTTCGCCCCGCAGCCTTGCCGCGGCGCTCGGTAAGCCAGAGCAGCGCCGGCAGATCCAAGGTCATGGCGACGACGCAGAGCAGCAGCCCGGTTCCGGCGATCAGGCCGAGTTCGCGAAGCCCCTGGAAGTTGGTGGTCAACGCCAGCAGGAAGACCGCGGCGCTCGTGAGCGATCCGGTGATGTTGCCGGGGACGGCGGTGCGCATCGTCTCGCGGATCGCCCCCGAGGCGAGCCGCCGTCGTCTCGCCTCCATGAAGCGGGCGACGACATGCACGCCGTAGTCGAGACCCACGCCGACGAGGACGAGCATGAAGACGATGCTGAGGAGGTTGAGGTGGCCGACCGCCAGCGTCGCGACGCCGTAGGACCAGCCGAAGGCGATGGCGAAGGCCGCGACCGCGAGCAGCGGACGCCGCACGCCGCGGAAGACGATCATGAAGAGGATCGCGATGATCGCCGCGGCGACGCTCGCCGATCGCACCATGTCGCGGTCGGTCGTCTCCAGTTCGTCCGCCTGCAGCACCGGCTTGCCGGTGAGGCCGATCTCGACCTGCGGGAACTCGGCGCGGACCTCGTCGATCGCGGCGCGGATCGCCGCGAGCGGCTCGCGGATCGCATCGAGGCGGTTGAAGTCCTTCCGAGGCAGGATCGTCACGAAGAAGAGCCGGCCGGTCTCGGACTCGAGGTACTGCGGGTCGGGATGCTTCGCGAGCGAACGCGCTTCCGGACCCGTTGCATCACCTGCCGCCGCCGCCGCCTGCTCGAGCACCAGGATGGCGCCTGCGGCCAGCGATCGTCGCTCGGCGTCGTCAAGCAGCAGTCCCTGCCCGAGCAGCTTCGACAGGTCGTCGCGGGCCTGACGAATCGCGAGCCCGGCGTCGCCGGACGCGAGCACCGGCAGGGCTCGCTCCGCGGCCACAAGCCCTTCGAGATCCTCGATCGCCATCGCGCGGGTCGCGAGGCGCTGCTGTTCTGCCGGATCGATGCGTCCATGGACGGCGGGAAGGTCGGGGTTCGCCGAGAGCGTCTCGAGCAGGCGATCGACGGCGCGCTTCGCGATCGCGGCTTGAACGCCGTCGGGATCCGGTCGACCTCCGGGCCGGCTGTCGATGACGATCGTCAAGTACTCGAGGTCGCCGAACTCCTCGAGGAACTCCCGATAGAGCCTCATGAACGGTCGGTCGGCGGCGATCAGGCTGTTGGTGTCGGCATCGAGGCCGAGCGAGCGCCACGCGAGCACGGCGCCGGCGATCGCAAGGACGATCGAGATCGCGAGGATCGTCCACGGGCGCCGGAGCACCAGGTCCGCGACCGCGGTGGTCCAGCGATCGCGGAAGGAGCGGCGCGGTCGACCGGAGCGCGGCACGGGCGGCTTGGGAGCGTTCGACGGGACCATCGCGTTCGCGACGGTACCGCGAGGGATCGATCGCCGTCGAGCGTCGCGATGCTCGTTCGGCGTGTCCCGATCGCGTCCGGGAATCGCTGCCGCTGCGCGAGGCGGCGGGCGATCGGCCGACGGCGTGTGTCACGGGCGACTCGATCGGATCGCCGGACGCCTTGTCCGGGTTGATGAATGCCCGGTTGGAGACATCTTCGTAGCCGGCACGCGAGGCGAACGCTCGCCGCGCCCCAGGAAGACGACCCTCGCGTGAGGGCCGGCCTGCAGGTCAGCACGAGACGGTGCGAGGACCGCACCGACTGTTCAGGAGAGGTCGAGAGATGAGATCCCGCATTCTGTGTGCATGCGTTTCGGTGCTCGCGGTGGGTGGGTTGGCCTTCGCCGACGACACGCCGACCCCGTCGCCCTTCAGCGGCCAATGGACGCCTGCCGGCAACACCAGTTCGCTTGCTGGCGGCGTGATCTTCGAGCACGGCACCGAGACCGGTTCGCGCTACAACCCGCAGTCCTCACCGCCGCTGCCGGGCGGCTACACCGCTGAGAACACGATCGTCTTCACGAACTGCGTGTTCGACGGCGGCAACACCAGCGCGATCCTCGACACGCTGCGCTTCGGCATCCGCCAGGGCGGCGGCTCGCCGGACGTCGACCTGCGGATCTTCGTCGGGCAGATGGACACCAACGGCGATCTCGTCACCTCGTCGGTGGCCGACCTCGGTCTCGTCACCGTCGCCGGGAACGGCGGCACCGGCTTCGTCACGACCGTGGTGGACTTCGCCGCGGGCGGCTACTCGATCGCGATGAACGATCTCGCCGGTTCGGGCAATCCCGGCCTCAGCGGCTTCTTCGTCGGCATGCGCTTCGAAGGCGCCGGCGCGACGAGCAACCTGAACGGGTGGCGCATCACCAACGCCCCGGCGGTCGGCCTGGCGTTCAACTACTTCGGCGCCTACGACCCGACCGTCCCGATCAACGGCAACTGGTCGTTCACGGCGCCGACGCCGTCCTACTTCTACCTCGACATCGAGGGCACGCTGGTGCCGGCGCCCGGCGCGGTGGCGGTGCTCGCCGCGGCCGGCCTCGTCGGCGGTCGCCGCCGCCGTCGCTGAGTCGAACTCGACGGGTCGCGTGGACAATCGCCCGCACGACCCTGCAACTCACCACCCCCTCGACCGGGGCGGCCGCTCGACGGTCGCCCCGGTCGT
>CAZTMB010000002.1:5290-11388 GCA_964614695.1 uncultured Isosphaeraceae bacterium
GACGGTCGCCCCGGTCGTCGTTTGGAAGGAAGCGGGGAACCGAAACCCGCCTCCTCGCCGTCGATCGGATCGCGGGCATCGGATCGACTGCGAGGGGCCGCGCGAATCGGCCGGCAGAGTTCTCCGCGGCCGGACCTGAGCGGAGTTGGCGAATTGCGGCGGAGTTCCCGGAGTCTGCTTGTCCCAAACCAATCTTGGGACACCTTCGATCGTTTCCCGGACGGTTCTTCGTGAGGAATGCCTCGCCGTCCGGTCCCTTGACATCGTCGTTTGCTGGAGAAGAAAGATGATTCGAAGGTGCCTTTCGATCGGCGCGGCGGCCTGCATGGCCGGCTCCGCAATGGCTGGATCCAGTGGATTGCTGTGGGACAACGGCCCGCTGGTGACGAACCCCGGAGCCGGCTTCGACGGCGCCGACGTCTCGGCGATCTCGCCGGGTCAGACCAGCTTGGGCGGCAACTTCAACCTGCCGTCGTTCTCGCGTGCCGACAACTTCACGGTGACCGGCGGCGGCTGGAACATCTCCAGCATGATGTTCTTCGGCTACCAGACCAACGGCGGCATTCCCTCGACGATCACGGGGCTCTACGCCCGGATCTGGCTCGACACCGACGGTGACGGCATCGACGGCGACGACTCCGTGGTCTGGGGCGACATGACGACGAACATCATGTCGTTCACCGGTTGGACGGGAATCTACCGCACCTCCGCCACCGCCTTCGACAACACGCAGCGTCCGATCATGAACATCCTCGCGGACGGCCTCGACGTCACCCTCGCCGACGGCGAGTACTGGGTCGAGTTCGCGGCGACCGGTTCGACCGCGAGCGGTCCGTGGGTTCCGCTCGTGAGCAGCCCCGACGCCGCGATCATCGGCAACAGCCTGATCTACACCGTCTCGACGGGCACGTGGTCCCAGGCGATCGACAGCGGCAACTCCGAGGGCTTCGAGCTTCCCTTCATCATCAACGGCACGGTGGTTCCGGCTCCGGCGGCCATCGCGCTGCTCGGCCTTGCCGGTCTCGCCGGCTCGCGGCGTCGCCGCTGAACGACGCAGTGGCGTCCGGCAGACGCCCATTGAACCGCATCCCCGCGGCGGCTGGAGCGATCCGGCCGCCGCGGTGCGTTTTGGCGTGACACTCGTTCACCGGCGCCGTTCCCGGTCTCTGGTCTCGTGAGGCGATGGGGCCCTCCCAAGCGACGGTGCCGCCAACTCCCCAAGAATCGAGGCGTGCGGATTGACGGAGTCTTGCCGCGGACTACGTTTGCCAATGGCGTCCAAGAGCCGCGGCGCCTGTGGAGAGCGCCGCGCTCGACCGGAACTGGGAGTCGGAGTCCGACATGAATCGCCTGCCCGCCCGCCCGAGTGTTCGAGCACTCGCGATCGTCGTGGTCATGGGATCGTCGTCCGTCGTGATGGCCCAACCCGCCGGCCCGAGCGTCGCGCGGCAGTGGAACGAGGAACTGCTCGAAGCGATCCGCAACGACTTCGCGCGACCGACCGTCCACGCCCGCAACCTCTTCCACACCTCGGTGGCGATGTGGGATGCCTGGGCGGC
This sequence comes from uncultured Isosphaeraceae bacterium, assembly GCA_964614695.1. Lineage (GTDB taxonomy): Bacteria > Planctomycetota > Phycisphaerae > Phycisphaerales > SM1A02 > VGXO01. The sequence goes on from CAZTMB010000002.1 coordinate 6,850, forward strand.
CTACGACCCGGACGCGCAAGGCTGGCTCTTCACCGAGAAGCACGCGGCCAAGAACGTGCAGGCCGCGCGCGAAGAGGCGATCAGCTACGCCTCGTACCGGCTCCTGCGACATCGTTTTCTCGCGTCGCCCGGCGCCGTGGAGACGCTGCCTCGGCTGGTCGAGCGCATGGTCTGGCTCGGCTACGACCCGTCCTTCACCTCGACGCAGGGCAGCTCGCCGGCCGCGATCGGCAATCGCATCGCGGCGGCCGTCATCGCCTTCGGCTTCGGCGACGGTTCCAACGAGTGGGACGACTATCAGATCCCCGAAGGCACCTACGTTCCCGTCAATCCGCCGCTGGTGGTGGTGCAGCCGGGCAACCCGACGATGGTCGATCCCAACCGCTGGCAGCCGCTCACGCTCGAGACCTTCATCGACCAGTCCGGCAACGTGATCCCCGGCGGCACGCCGCCCTTCCTGACGCCGTTCTGGGGCTTCGTCACGCCGTTCTCGCTGCGCCCGGAGGACCTGAATCCGAAGCGGCCCGGCGTCTATCTCGATCCGGGGCCGCCGCCGCGGCATGGCGGGCAAGGCCACGTCGAGTACCGCGCCGGCATGGAGGAGGTCGTGCGTTGGAGCGGGTGGCACGATCCCGATGACGGGGTCATGTGGGACATCTCGCCGGCGTCGCTCGGCAACAATCCGCTCGGCAGCAACAGCGGCACCGGCTACGACGTCAACCCCGTCACCGGCGAGCCGTACGCGCCGCAGTTCGTGCCGCGTGGCGACTACGTGCGGGTGCTGGCGGAGTTCTGGGCCGACGGCCCGGAATCCGAGACGCCGCCGGGGCACTGGAACGTCGTCGCCAACTACGTGAGCGACGAGATCGCCGAGAAGCGCCTCGGCGGCAGCGGGCCGGTGCTCGACGACCTCGAGTGGGACGTGAAGCTCTACCTCGCCCTCAACGGCGGCATGCACGACGCGGCGATCTGCGCCTGGGGCATCAAGGGTCACTACGACGGAGCGCGTCCGATCAGCGCGATCCGCTACCTGGCGCAGCTCGGGCAGTGCTCGAGCCCTGGACTTCCGAGCTACCACCCGCTCGGCATCGATCTCGTGCCCGGCGTGATCGAGCTGATCACCGCCGCCTCGAGCGGGCCCGGCGAGCGTCACGCGCACCTCGCGGGGAACGTCGGAGAGATCGCGGTCCTTGCCTGGAAGGGTGCGCCCGCGGAGCCAGAGTTCGAGCACTCGGGCGTCGACTGGATCCTCGCCTCGCAGTGGGTTCCGTACCAGCGGCCGAGCTTCGTCTCCCCGCCGTTCGCGGGCTACGTCTCCGGCCACAGCACCTACAGCCGCGCTGCGGCGGAGATCCTGCATCGCTTCACCGGAAGCCCCTGGTTCCCGAACGGGCTTGGCGAGTTCCACTGCGCGGCGAACCAGTACCTCGTCTTCGAGGACGGGCCGTCGGTCGACGTGATCCTGCAGTGGGCGAGTTTCTACGACGCCGCGGACGAGAGCGGCATCAGCCGCATCTATGGCGGCATCCATCCGCGGTGGGACGACATTCCGGGTCGTCTGCTCGGCGCGGTGATCGGCCCGCAGGCGTTCGAGCACGCGGTGTCGTACTTCGGCCTGCCCGACGTGCCCTGCCCGGGCGATCTCAACGACGACGGACTCGTCAACGGCATCGACCTGGGCATGGTGCTGGCGTCGTGGGGCACGTGCAAGAAGGGATGCGACGCCGATCTCGACGGCGATGGCGACGTGGACGGCGCGGATCTCGCGATCGTGCTGAGCGGCTGGGGATCGTGCGGCTGAATCGCGGCGGGATCGTCGAAGCCAGGTCCGGTCCAAGGTTCGGCCGAAGCACCCGAGACGCCGATCAGGCGCGGTCTTCGAATCGAACCTCGCCCGAGACGATCGTCAGGCGAGGCTTGCCGACGACGCTGCGGCCGGCGAACGGCGAGTTGCGGCCCTGTGAAGCGAAGCGCTCCGGGTCGATCGTCCAGCGCTTCGTGGGATCGATCACCGTGACGTCGGCAGGGCCGCCCTCGGCGAGCATGCCGAGCCCGTGGCGGTCGAGTCCGTGCAGGCGGGCGGGTTCGATCGTCATCATCGCGAGCATGCGCGGCCAGTCGATCGCGCCGCTTGCGACGAGCGCCTCGGCATAGAGCGGCACGGCGCCTTCGAGCCCCACGATGCCGAAGCTCGCGGCCGCGAAGTCGACCTCCTTCGACTCGGGGGTGTGCGGGGCGTGATCGGTGCCGAGGATCGTGATGACGCCCTCGGCGATCGCCTCGACGAGCGCCTTGCGGTCGGACTCCTCGCGGAGCGGCGGATTCATCTTGGCGTGGGTGTCGTAGCCGTCGCAGGAGTCATGCGTCAGCAGCAGGTGGTGCGGCGTCGCCTCGCCCGAGACCGGTTCGCCGCGCCGCCGCGCTTCCCGCAGCGCCTCGACGCTGCCGGCGGCGGAGAGATGCTGCGCGTGATAGCGGGCCCCGATCGCGCGGTTGAGCCGCAGGTCGCGCTCGACGATCAGCTCCTCGGCCTCGCGCGGCCAACCGATCAGGCCGAGCCGCGCCGAGACGGTGCCTTCGTGCATGCTCGCGCCGGCGGTGAGCGTCGACTCCTGGCAGTGCTGCAGGAACGGAAGCCCGATCGCGGCGGCCATGCGAAGGACCTTCCGCATCATCGAGGCGTGCTCGACGACCGCGCCGTCGTCGGAGAAGCCGACCGCACCCGCCGCGGCCATCGCCTGCATCGGCGCGAGGCGCTCGCCTTGCCGCCCTTCGGTCGCCGCGGCCACCGGGAAGACCCGGCAGCGGGCGGTCTCCTGCGCCCGCAGGCGGATGAAGTGGACGAGCGCCGCGGTGTCGAGCGCGGGCGTCGTGTTGGGCATGCAGCAGACGCTGGTGAAGCCGCCGGCGACCGCAGCGGCGGTGCCGGTCTCGATCGTCTCGGCCCGCTCGTTGCCCGGCTCGCGCAGATGCACGTGGCCGTCGATCAGGCCTGGCGCCACGAAGCAGCCCTCGGCGTCGATCACCCGGGCGTCGCCGATCTCCGAGCGATCGAGTCGCGAGGTGGCGATCCGCGCGATCCGATCGCCGACGATCAGCAGATCCGCCGTCGCATCAAGGCCCGAGGCAGGATCGATCACCCGCCCGCCGCGAAGAAGCATGCTCAAGGGAAGTCCTGCTCGGTGGAACGCGAGAGTGGCCGAACGCGATCAGTCGTCGAGGATCGAGGATCCGACCGGCTCGTCGGAAGCGGGGGACGGCGGGGAAGTCGGCTCCTCGGGGGAAGGCACCGGATCGATCGAGGCTGGTTCATCCGCGGTGGGCGGCTCGGTCGCCGGCGCGGTCGAGGCAGGCCGGCCTCGGTACTCGCCGACGTCCGGAATCGTGATCGGTCCGGTCGCGGCAGGAGCGGGCGAGGCGGCGGGGGCCGCCCCCGGAATGACCGAAGGGCGGAAGTCGTCGACGTCGGGAACCGCCGGGCTCTCGAGCGGTTCCGGTTCGCAGACCTCCGGCATCGCGGCTTCGTACGGCGCCATCAGGCCGCGTCCTTGGATCAGCACCGAGTCGGCGATGAACTCGAGCCGTCGCTCGGATTCGGTGATGAGCATCACCTCCTCTTCGCTGCGCCCCGCGTCGCGACCGTAGTGGCGAAGCAGTTCGACCGAGACCTCGGTCACGACGGGCGAACCGTTGAGGACCACGAGTCGGCCGACCGCGTTCTTCGGAACGAAGAAGCCGTAGTCGCGGAACTTGACGAAGACCGGCTCCTCGGCGCCCTCGGCGGCCACCGTCATCCAGCAGCCTTTGGTCTGGCAGACTCCGCGAACCACGCCGGTGAGGACGACCGGACCTGCCACCTCGGTCGAGGCCATCTCGGAGACCGTCATGGTCGGCGGGTCGCTGCGAAGGACCGGCCCGTAGTGAGACCAGTGGTTCGAGACGGCCTGCTGGTAGGTGCCCTTGGTGGAGCAGGCGCCGAGCAGGAGACACGAACCCGCGAGCACGGCGAGACAAGCGGGACGCGGGGAGCCAGTCGAGCGGACGAGGGGGTCGATCACGGAGAGTTCCTCGAAGAGGAGACGATGTTCGGGCGAACTCACGCAGCCGCCGGAAGGACGAGCCGCGCGTTCGACGTCGCGCGGATCATATCGGTGCCCGTCGGGCGATCACCTTCGGCGCGATTCGAGCACCGTCGGTCCGCGATCGCCCGCCCGCGAGTCGGAGACGACATTCCGCTGGAGCGACTCCCGAGCCGAGGCGGTCCAGTCCGAAGCGGCGGACGCACTCGACGGACGAGCTTCGAACCGCTGGACGCTGAGCGACCAAAGTCTCCCCCAAAGAGAAACGCCCGCCTTGCGGCGGGCGTTTCGAAGTCGATCCGGTCGAGCGATCGAAATCAGCAGTCGCTCTTGCTCATCGGGCAGCAGCCGCTCTTGCCGCTGACGGCGCCCATGCTGGCCTTGTCGCCGCAGGAGGACTTGGTCGAGCAGTCGCTCTTGCCGCTGACGGCGCCCATGCTGGCCTTGTCGCCGCAGGAGG
>CAZTMB010000002.1:11488-54916 GCA_964614695.1 uncultured Isosphaeraceae bacterium
AGCAGTCGCTCTTGCCGCTGACGGCGCCCATGCTGGCCTTGTCGCCGCAGGAGGTGCCGCAGCTCTTGGCGGAAGAGCAGTCGCCCTTGCCGCTGACGGCGCCCATGTTCGCGTTGCCGGTGGCGGGGCAGGCCGGCTTGTCGCTGCAGCTGCCGCAGCACTCGGCCTTCGCCGCGCCGCCGCTGACCGCGCCGGGGTTGGCGGTGGTGTCCTTCGAGGTCGAGTGGCACGCACCGAGGGCGGCGACGAGGGTCGCGGCCGCGAAGAATCGAATCATGCTCATCACTGGCTCCTTGAGGTCGAGAACGGTTCCGAGTTCGGCTCGAGCGTCCTCGGCTCGCAGCCTCGTCGGGATCTGGATTGACGTTCCCCTCGGACGCTCCGAGGAGAGGAGAGACGTGGGTTTCGGCGGAATCCGCGAATCGGATCCGCCGAGCGAGGCAAACCTCGCGGACTCGCAAGAATAGATTCCAAGGGGGTCCAGTCAAGGAACCGATCCCCGTTCCGTGACCGGTTCCCGGTCCCTCGCCCCGTGCCTCGCCTCGAATGGGGAGATCGTCGCCGATCGGACCAGTCTCGATTCGGTTCGGCCGCTCCCGCCGGAACCGGTTCTTCCCGCCCTAGATCCTCCAGTGACCGACCTTCCGCCTGCCGACTCCTCGCCGCCTCCGCCGCGAGCCCGTCTCGACCGCCTGCTCGCGAAGGCCCGGGCCCTTCCCAAGGTGCCCGGGGTCTATCTCATGAAGGACTCGGCGGGACAAGTGGTCTACGTGGGCAAGGCCGGGGTGCTTCCGAATCGGGTGTCGAGCTACTTCGTGCCGTCGGCGGACCTGGGCTTCCGCAAGCAGCCGATGCTCGACCTCGTCGAGGACTTCGACGTCATCGAGTGCGAGGGCGAGTGGGAGGCGCTCCTCGTCGAGAGCCGCCTGATCAAGGACACCCGGCCGCGATTCAACGACCGGCTCGTCGACGACAAGACCTATCCCTATCTCGCGGTCACGCTCCGCGACGCCTCGCCGGGGGTCTACATCACCCGCAATCCGAGCGACGACCGCTTCAAGGGCGCGCGGATCCTCGGCCCGTTCGTCTCGGCGAACGGATTGCGACGCGCTGTGCAGCTGCTGCAGAAGGTCTTCAAGTACCGCACCTGCGAACTCGACATCGTGCCCGGCGATCCGCGCAACCGCCGCTTTCGTCCGTGCCTGCTGCACGCGATCGGTCAGTGCTCGGCGCCGTGCGCGGACCGCATCTCGCCGGAGGCCTACCGCAGCGACGTGGAGCGGTTCGTGCGTTTTCTCGGATCGAAGCGGAGTGCGCTGCTTCGCGAACTCAAGTCCGAGATGGACGAGGCGTCGCAGCAGATGCGGTTCGAGCAGGCCGCAGCCTTGCGCGACCAGATCAGGGCGATCGAAAAGCTCGACGAACGCGAGAAGCGTCGCGGCGACATCGACTTCGAGTGGCAGCCCGAGGTCACGGTGTTCAGCGGCGATCCCGCCGGAGGGCTGCGGAGCCTGCAGCGGGCCCTCGGCACCGAGCATCCGATCCGCTGCATGGAGGCGATCGACATCGCGCACCTCGCCGGCGGCGAGACGGTGGGCAGCAAGGTCTGCTTCATCGATGGGCGGCCCTTCAAGGACGGCTACCGCCGCTACCGGATCCAGTCGGTCGAGAACGACGACTACCGCGCGATCCAAGAGGTCGTCGAACGCCGCTACCGCGAGGCGGCGGCGGGGGAGGAGCTCTTTCCCGACCTCGTCCTCATCGACGGCGGCAAGGGGCAGTTGAATGCGGCGATGGAGGTCTTCGCAGGCCTCGGCGCCCGGCCGCCGATCGTGATCGGCCTCGCCAAGAAGGAGGAGCTCATCTTCCTGCCCGGCGAGCGCGAGCCGATCAAGCTCGGGCGCGAGAATCCGGGACTCAAACTGTGCCAGGCGATCCGCGACGAGGCGCACCGCTTCGCGCAGCACTACCACCACCTGCTCGTCCGCAAGCGCACGATGCCCGACGCGGGTCCGGTGCAGCGTCGACGGAAGAGGGATCGATCGGCTTCGTCCGGCCTGCCGTCGGCGGGCGACGTCACTCCGCACGAATCCGACCGTCCTCGTGAGGCAGGCGAGCCGGACTCGGGGAGACAAGAGTCATGACGCGCGACGCATCGCGCGGGAGTGACCGGGACCGGGCCGACGCCGCGGGAGGAAGCGAGCCTCTCTGGACCGACCGGCCGTCACGGGGCAGGAGCGGAATCGCGACGCGTCTCAGGCCGGGCTCGGCAGCATTCGACCGAGATCCTCGTCGGTGCCCGGAGAGGTCTTCGGCGGAAGCGGCTTCGCCGCGGGCTTCGCCGCCTCGGCCGCCAGCAGGTCGGCGACGGTCGGCTTCAGCAACTGCTCGCCCCGCATCACGCGGTCGATGTCCTCGCGGGAGAGCGTCTCGAAGCGAAGCAGAGCCTCGGCGATGGCGACGACCTTCTCCCAGTTCTGGTCGATGATGCGCCGCGCTTCCTCGTAGGCCGCGTCGATCAGGCGCCGGATCTCCTCGTCGATGATCTTCGCGGTGTCGGGCGAGTAGTCCTTCTCGGGGAGGTACATCTCGCGGGTGTCGCTGCCGGCGTAGTTGACGAAGCCGAGGCGCTCGGACATGCCCCACTCGAGCACCATGTGCCGCGCGTACGCGGTCGCCATGCGGATGTCCATGCCCGCGCCGCTCGAGACGTCGCCGGTCTTGCGTTCCTCCGCGATGCGTCCGCCGCAGAGGACTCGCATCGTGGCGTCGAGATACCGCCTCGCGTAGCCGTAGCGATCCTTCTCCGGCAGCGAGAACGTCGCGCCGAGAGCCTGGCCGCGGGGAATGATCGTCACCTTGTGGAGCGGATCGGCCTCGGGCAGGAGCGCCTGCACCACGGTGTGACCGGCCTCGTGGTACGCCGTCGCCACCCGCTCGACCTCCTCGAGCTTGCGGCTCTTGCGGGCGCGACCGAAGCGGATCTTGTCGCGAGCCTCCTCGAGGTCGGCCATCTCGACCGCGTCCTTCTCGCTCATCGTGGCGATGATCGCGGCCTCGTTGATGATCGCCGCGAGGTCGGCGCCGGAGAACATCGGCGTCCCTCGGGCAAGCCGCTCGAGATCGACGTCGGGCCCGAGCTTCACCTTCTTCGCGTGCACTTCGAGGATCTGTCGGCGACCGTTGAGGTCCGGCAGCGAAACCGTCACCTGCCGGTCGAAGCGACCGGGACGCGTGAGCGCGGGGTCGAGCACGTCGGAGCGGTTGGTCGCGGCGATCACGATCACCTGATCCGCCGCCTCGAAGCCGTCCATCTCGACGAGGATCGCGTTCAGCGTCTGCTCGCGCTCGTCGTGCCCGCCGGTCGAGAATCCGCCGCCGCGGCGACGACCCACCGCGTCGATCTCGTCGAGGAAGATGATGCAGGGCGAGTTCTCCTTCGCCTGCTTGAAGAGGTCGCGGACGCGGCTGGCGCCGACGCCCACGAACATCTCCACGAAGTCCGAACCCGAGATCGAGAAGAACGGCACGTCCGCCTCGCCGGCGATCGCCTTGGCGAGCAGCGTCTTGCCGCATCCGGGCGGTCCGGAGAGGAGCACGCCGCGGGGGATTCGTCCACCGAGTCGCTGGAAGCGCTTGGGGTTCTTGAGGAACTCGACGAGTTCGGTGACCTCTTCCTTGGCCTCGTCGATGCCCGCGACGTCGTTGAAGGTGACGTTGACGGTGTCCTTGGTGCCGACGCGGTGGCGACTCTTGCCGAAGGAGCCGAGCATGCCGCCCGGACCGCCGCCGGCGGCGCGAACCGACCGGGCAATGAAGAACCAGACGATCAGCAGAAGCAGCAGGACCGGGGCGATGCCGACGAGCAGCTGCACCCAGATGCTGCTGCCCGCGTCGGCTTCCCAGCCGACGCCCATCTCGTCGAGCTTGTCCTGGTAGTAGGCGAACTCGCCCGGGGTGATCGAGACGAACACCGGCGTGCCCTTGTCGCCGCTGGCCTCGAAGCCCGGCGTGCCGGGCTTGATCTCCGCGACGATCCGAGTGTCCTCGATGACCACCGAGCCGGGCTTGACCTTGTCCTCCTTGAGATAGGTCGAGAACTGCTGGAAGGTCTCGATCTTCCGCATGCCCCGGCTTGTGCCGGTCATCACCACCCACAGCAGCACGACCAGCGCCAGCAGCGTCAGCCAGGTGAACGCCTGGCGGCGGTTCTTCTGCGGCGGGGGCGCCGGCGTGCGGTTGCCACGATCGCCCGAAGCAGGCTTCTCGTCGCGGGCGTTTCGATCGGGGCGTTCAGAGTTTCGGGACATCGGAGTTCCGAGGGGAAGGGCAGGGCACGCGGCGGAGTGGGATCACCACTCGCCCTGCAGTGAATCGACGATCTCGCGGGACAACTGCTGTACGACCTCGAATCCCGCCAGTTCAAGCGGTTCGTGGGTGGGTCGGCTCGGGATGAAGACCGCCGTGCCCACGAAGCCGTTGCGGGCGACGATCGGCTTGCCCGTCCGGAGATCGAGCCACTCGTAGTCGAGGGTCACCCGCACCGCGACCTCCTCGCCGAGCCCGGTCACGAGGCTCTTGGAGATCTCCTGCAGGCGAACGTCGGTGATCGTTCCGCGGAGGAGCGTATCCGCCGCGCCCTGTCCGGTCACCTTGTAGGGCGTGGTCGCTTCGATCTGCTTGACGATCGCCTCGGTCAGCTGTGCGGGAAGTTCCCGGGCGTACGTCCGGTTGGCGATCATCGGCACCGAGACGCTGCGGTACTGGCTCGGCCAGGCGGAGGCGGACGAGTACCCCTCGCGAGGATCGGTGCTGCAGCCGAGCAGGCACGTCAGCGCGAACGCCGTCGCGATCAGGGCTTGAAGAAGCGATCGGGGGGCGCTCACGGGGACGGCTCCGCGGGGATCGGGGACGTCGGGGCGGGTTCGAGTCCCCGGTCCGCGCCAGGCACGATCGGCGGGGGGGCGACGATTCCGATCGGCGTGGCGGCCTGTTCGGCGGCGAGCCCGAGCTTCGCCTCGCGCAAGGCGGCGTAGTCCGGGCAGCCGGCGACGGCGGAGGCGGGCATCTGCGACAGGATCGACGGGATCATCTCGAGGGCGGAGAAGGCGGCGACGGAGTCTGGGTAGGCCTCGATCATGCGGCGGATCGTGTACTCGGCGGAGATCGGGTCCTCGACCTCGAGATACCACTTCGCCGTCGCAAGCATCTTGGTGGCATCGGATTCGTAGACCCGCACCAGAAGCGCCTCGGCGCCGACCTTCTGGGCGAGCGCCGGTCGCGTGACCTGCAGTTCTCGCAGGCGGGCCTGCGCCTCGAGCAGGCCCAGCGCGTCGTACTCCGGTCCGCGGAAGTTCGCGAGATAGGAGTAGATGAGGCGAAGCCGCGCCTTGTCGATCTCCGTCGAGCGGGGGTAGTTCTCGATGAAGATGTCGTACGCCTCCGCGGCCATGAAGAGGTCGCGGCGGTCGAAGTAGAAGTCGGCGAGGGTCATGCCTGCCTTCTCCGCGAGCGTGCTGCCGGGAAGCCGCTCCTGGATCCGGATGAGGAGCTCCTCGGCCTCGTCCGAGGCGTCGAGGATCCGGAAGGTCCCCCAGAGCTTCCGGCGAAGTCCGTTGGCGTACTGCTTGGCGATCTCGTACTCGCGCTCCAGTGCGGTCACGAAGACGCCGCTGCCGGGATAGCGCCGGATCAGCTGCTCGTAGATCATGAGCGCGTCGTACTCGTCGCCGAGGGCGAGTTTCGCGTCGCCCTGCAGCAGCAGCGCCTCCGGTCGCCACTTCGAGAACGGGGATCGCTCGAGGAATCCCGTCACGAGGTTGAGCGCCCGCTTCGGCTCGTCGAGGCCGAGCGCCTTGCGGACCTCGAGCAGCTGGGCCTCCTCGCCGTCCGGGTCGGCCTCCGCGAGCGGCGCCCATTGGTCGTCGGTGGTCAGTTCGTATCGCTTCTCTTGCGCGAGGGCGGCGAACGACAGGGCCAAGGCCGTCGCGAAGGCCAGCAGCAGGCGCGAGACGGAGGCGAACGGAACTGGACCGAGCGGGGCCCGCGAGGCGCGAGCGATGTTCACGCCCTCTTGACTCGCGGAGCGGTTTCGAATCTCGAACATCGAGGCATGCTACTGCCCCTCCTCGCCGCGAACGCCTCGCTTGATCTTGGCCGACGGACGAGGCGGGACGTCGCCGATACACCCGCCTCGTGTTCGGATTCCGCGGGCGGCTTGCCGACGCCGACCACCGCCGCGCCAAGTCCCTCTCGACACCGGACGATCGAGCCCGACCGAACCCTTCGATGCGCGTCGTCTGCCTCTACAACCCCATCTCGGGCGCCGGACGAGCCAGGGCCACCGCCGACTCCGTGGCCTCGGCCCTTCGTGGCCGTGGCCACGAGGTCGACCTGGTCGAGACGCGACGCGAACCCGCCGAGCACTGGCTCGAACCGCGACTCGAGGGTGCCGCCGCCCTGATCGTCTGCGGCGGCGACGGCGCGGTGCGGCTGGCGTCCCGGCCGGCCTCGCGGTTCGGCGTTCCGATCCATCAATGTCCGTCCGGGACGGAGAACCTCTTCGCGCGAGCCTTCGGCATGCGCTCGGACCCGTGGGCGATCGCGGCTGCGGTCGAAGCACGGAAGACCCGTCGGATCGACACCGGCGACGCCGCCGGAGAGCCGTTCCTGATCATGGCGTCGATCGGATTCGACGCGGAGGTGGTCCACGACCTCGCGGCCCACCGCCATGGCCCCATCTCTCACCTCTCCTACCTCCGTCCGATCCTCCGGCAGCTTCGTTCGTGGGAGGCGCCCCGAGTCCGGGTCGCCGTCGACGGTCGCGAGATCGCCGACACCGCCGCGTTCGTGATGGTCGGAAACCTTCGGCAGTACGCCCGCGGCCTCGATCCCGCGAGGTTCGCCGATCCGGCCGATGGCGTGCTCGACGCGATGGTGTTCCCGGCACGCGGCGCGGCTTCGCTCGTGCGATGGTCGGTCGAGATCTCCGCCGGGATTCACCTTCACGATCGGAGGCTCGCCTACCGCGTCGGCGCGGTGATCGAGATCGAGAGCCCGACGCCGCTGCGGATGCAACTCGACGGCGATGCGGCGGGAGGACCGCCCGACTCCCGAACTCGAATCGAGATTCGGCCGTCGAGTCTCGACGTGCTCTTGCCGGCGTGAGGGTCCGTTTGTGAAGCGGGCGAGGCGAGGACGCCGACATTCCCGGACGCCCGCGGGTGATGCACCGATGCTGCGCGAAGGAGTCGCGTTGCCGGCGCGGGCATGCCGCAGGAGGCCGCCGTGCAGATCAGGACCTTCCGAGCTTCGACCGTCGAACGGGCGTGGGAGTTCGCTCGTCGAGAACTCGGCACGACCGTCGAACTGGTGACGACTCGCACGACACGGGAGGGCGGCTTCTTCGGTCTCGGCGGGCGACGCATCGTCGAGATCACCGTGGCGGCCGAGGAGGTCCCCCGGGAGGCATCGCCTCGCCAGGTCGTGCCCCGCTCCCGACTGTCGAAGACGGGTCCCATCGAGATCGGCGTCGCAGCCGATCGCCCCCGAATCGGCGCGAAGCGGTGGGGCGGCGAGGTGCCGGCGTCTCCGCAGGCTTCCGAGTCGCCCGCGTCTGACAAGGGACGCGACGAGCGATCGATCCTGCTCGGGGCGATCGCCCGCAACGAGGCGGCCCGGCTCGCGGTCGCCGCTCCGCTCGCGGAGATCGAAGGCGCGGTGGTCGAGGTGCTTTCGCGCGGCGAGTCGGCGTCCGATCGGGGCGCGAGGGCCGAACTGCCTGGACGCTTCCTCGAGGTCTACACGACGCTGCTCGAACAGGAACTGGATCGCCCGCTCGTCGATCGCGTGATCTCGGAGGCACGGCAGGAACTGGCTCCGGCATGCTGGCACGACCTGAAGCTGGTGCGCGAGGCCGTGGCCGCGGCGATCGAACGGGTCCTTCCTGAAGCCGGTGAACCGGCGCCGAGCCGAAACCCTGCTCGCACGATCGCCCTCATCGGCCCCACGGGCGTCGGCAAGACCACGACGCTCGCCAAGCTGGCGGCGACCCTCAAGCTCCGCCTCGATCTTCGGGTGGGCCTCATCACGTGCGACACCTACCGCATCGCCGCGGTCGAGCAGTTGCGGACCTACGCGGAGATCATCGGGCTGCCGCTCGAGGTCGTGCAGGATCCCGACGGCATGCGGCGGGCCAAGGAGCGTTTCGCCGACGCCGACGCGGTGCTGGTGGACACCGCAGGACGGAGCCAGAACGACTCGGAGCGGCTGGTGGAACTGCAGGCCTTCATCGACGCCGCGGAACCCGACGAGGTGCACATGGTGCTCTCGAGTGTCGCGGGCGACCGGGTCCTGCGTCGAGAGGCGGAGGCGTTCTCGCGCATCCGCGCCGACCGGCTGCTCTTCACGAAGCTCGACGAGGCGGTGGCCTTCGGCCCGCTGTTGGGGCTCGCGGTCCGGATGAACTGCCCGGTCGGGTACGTCACCACCGGGCAGGAGGTGCCGGAGCACCTCGAGACCGCGTCGCCGAGGAGGCTTGCCGAACTGGTGCTGGGAGGAGCGGTTCGCTCGTGATGGATCAGGCCACGCAACTTCGTGAACTGGCGCAGCGGCTCGGAGTGGGCAGCGTCGCGGCCCCGCCGGAACCTCCTTCCCAGCCTCGTCCTCGCGCGCCTCTGGCCGTGGCGGCGATCTCCACGACGACCAACGTTGCGGAGCCGCCGAAGCGGCTTGCCCGCGCGATCGCCGTGACCAGCGGCAAGGGCGGCGTCGGCAAGAGCAACCTGTCGGTGGGGCTCGCGATCGGCTTCGCGCGGCGCGGCCTCAAGACGTGCCTGCTCGACGCGGACCTCGGCATGGCCAATGCCGACGTCCTGTGCGGCCTGAGTCCCGAGCACACCCTCGAGTCGGTGGTTCGCGGCACGCGGCGGCTCAGCGAGGTGGTGGTGCCGGCGCCCGGCGGCTTCTTCCTGATCCCCGGCGCTTCGGGCGTGGGGCGCATCGCCAATCTGCAGGTCGCGGAGCAGCGGCGGCTGGTCGAGCAGCTTCGTCTGCTCGAGCGGACCGTCGACATGGTCGTCATCGACACCGGCGCGGGCGTTGGAAGCGGCGTGATGACGTTTGCCGCGGCCGCGGGGGTCACCCTGGTCGCGGTCACCCCCGAGCCGACCTCGATGACCGATGCCTACGGCGCGATCAAGGTGCTCGCCGCCGAGGTGCCGGACACGCGGATCCGACTCGTGGTCAACATGGCCTCGTCGCCGACGGAAGCAAGGGGGGTCCACGAGCGCATCGACCGCGTCAGCCGCCGATTCCTCGGCAAGGGCGTCGAGTTCGCGGGCGCGATTCCGCTCGACCCCAACCTGCCGCAGGCGGTGCGGCGTCAGCAGCCGTTGGCGGTCCTCAATCCGCAGTCGCCGGCGGCGGTCGCGGTGGACGGCATCGCGGGCATGCTCGCGGGGGAGTCCGAAGCGGGCGGTCGCATCGCCTCCGCCTCGACGGGCGAGGGAGCAGGGTTCCTGCAGCGCCTCGCAGGTTGGATTCGCCGCGCGAACTGAGGTCCTCGTCCGAGAACGCAGGTCGCTTCCGCTCCGACGGATTCGCGGACCTTTCACCCAAGGCTGCGCGGCGTCGCGCCGATCCATCCGGACCGACGATGCGGTCTGCGCGGGCGACGACTTGGTCGCGTCGCGCGATTTCGACTGGAGTCGGCGCGAGGAGACCTCGGCGCAATGAACACTCCAAGCCATGCGAGCGGATCGATGCGTGCGGTGCGCGTCGACGCGACGCTCGTCGAAGTTGAGGGGACCACGACCCGTCCGTATACTCCGCCCCGACCGAGCCGAGGATTGGCCGGTCGCAACGTGAACTCGAAGCCGGCGGCGACGAGTTCACGGGTCGAGCGTTCGGATCCAGGGTCAAGGAGCGGACCAATGCCGAAGGCGTCATCGAACGCTGTCGCGGAACCAGGGAAGGTTTCGGCGACGGCCACCAAGCGTGCCAACACCACGAAGACCGGAGCGAAGGCCGCGAGCAAGTCGCGGCCGGCGACGCTGGCGGAGGCGATCGCGGAGCCCGTCGGTCTGCCGTCGCCGAAGTCGCGTCGCCGCACTTCGCAGGTCGCGAGAGTCCCGCTCTCGCAGCGTCCGATCGAGGAGGTGTGGCTCGACTACCAGCGAGAGCCCACGCAGGAGATCCGCAACTTCCTCATCGAGCGATATCACGACGTGGTTCGCTTCACCGCCGAGCGGATGCACATGAAGCTTCCGTCGGAGGTCGACGTCGACGACCTGATGTCCGCGGGCCTCTTCGGCCTGATGGACGCGATCGACAACTTCGATCCCGCACGCGGCGTCAAGTTCGAGACCTACTGCGCCCAGCGGATCCGCGGCGCGATCTTCGACGAGCTTCGTGCGATGGACTGGGTGCCGCGGCTGGTCCGCAGTCGGACCGCCAAGGTCGACCGCATCCGCAAGTCGATCGAGATGGAGACCGGTCGTCGTCCCACCGACGCCGAGGTCGCCGAGCGGCTCGACGTCTCGTCGGGCGAGTTCGAGAAGCTCAGCAAGGACTCCCGCCCCGTCGGCGTGGTGAGCCTGAGCAGAAAGTGCTTCGAGAGCGACTCGAGCCGCGACGTTCGCGAGATCGACGTGATCCGCGACACCCGGCAGGAGAACCCGGTCCACGTCATCCAGAAGCAGGATCTCCAGACGCTCATGACCCGCGGGCTCTCCCGCGCGGAGCGACTCATCCTCATCCTCTACTACTACGAGGAGATGACGATGAAGGAGATCGGAACGACCCTCGCGCTCTCCGAGAGCCGGGTCAGCCAGATGCACAGCAGCATCCTCGCCCGCCTCAAGGCTCAGATGCAGCACCGCACCAAGGACCTGTGATCGACGAGCCGAGTCTCGCCCCGGTCACTTCGACTCGTTCGCCCATGCCCGCTCCCTCGACGCCGCCGATTCGCTCGGCGGCGTCTTTCTTGTTCGGTGCGGGTTCAGTGGCAGGCGCCCCAGTCGCCAAGCAGGATCGAAAGGTCGCCGCTTCCGATCAGGCCGTCGCCATCGAGGTCGATCGTCGGATCCTCCGCGCCCCAGCTCCCAAAGAGCCGTCCGAGCTCCATGCCCCCGACCCAGCCGTCCCCGTCGAAGTCGCTGCGGCAGCGGCAGCGGTCGGGAACACCGTCTCCGTCGAGATCTTCCACGAGTCCATCGAGGATCGCGAAACCGTCGAGGATGCCGTCTCGATCGCAGTCGACGACCTCGATCACCTCGACGGAGTCGAGCAGGACATGCCGGTTGGACGGTCCACCGAACGTCTCGAAGCGAAGCATCGAGACGGCATCCGTGGCGGTGAACTCCACGATGGTTCGCGCCGCGATCTGAGGCATGCAGAACGGGCCGTCGGGAGGCAGGAAGAGCATCGCGCTGAAGCCCGGCGCAGAGATCTTGAGCGGAACCATGGCCCCGCTCGGCGATTCGACCCAGCGGGTGAAGCGGATCGCATGCCGCATGCCGGATCGCGTGGAGATCGCTTGCGACACGGATCCGCCGCCTCCGTCCTGCCCGAGCCTGAGCCATCGCCCACCCTCGGCCGGACCCTCGAGGCAGTCCGCCTCGCGGCCGCGCAACTCGGCGCCGGCGCCGCCGAGGACCCAGCCGGGTAGCAAGGCGTCGCCGGATGGCAGCGACTCGACGACCTCGCAGCAGCCGTTCACGGTTCCCGCGACCGAGGTCTGCTCGAAGCCACCGTTGAAGACCAGGTTCTGTCCCGACGCCATCGAAGCGATCGACAGCGTGATCGGGGCCACGATCGCCTGCGGCAAGCGCGAAGGACGCGCCATCGACATCGTTTCTCCCTTGCCGGGGGCGAGACCGGCAGATGACGCGCCCGTGCGTCGGGTGTTCCCATCCCACGCACCGGCGCCAACCGGGGTGGGGAGAACACCTCAGGATGCCCTCAGGTCGACCAGAGGGGAACCGTGCTGTTGGTGAATTCCCGGCAAAATGTCGCCTCGATGGGCGGCAGATCGTTGGAGTCCGCCACCGCCGGGCCCCCGAGAGCAGGCACGCCGCCCCCCGAGGGAGGCGGCGTGACCGTTCGTGGAGCGTACCGGGGTCGAACCGGTAACCTCCGCCTTGCAAAGGCGGCGCTCTCCCAATTGAGCTAACGCCCCAGCACGAAACGCCGAGTCCTGGGTCCGAATGGAAGGCCGCTCACGGGGCGGTTTCCATCAAGAGGTCCACGCGACGCGGCGTGATGATGTTCAGGCGAAGCGCCTCGTCGTAGCGAAGGTCGCCCGAGACGCCGACGAGTTGCCCGGTGAGTTCCGCGAGCGAGAAGTCGCGGGTGGGAAGCAGGTAGGCGACGGTTGCACCTTCGCCGGGCTCCTGAAGTCGGTAGAGCAGGGGGAGCCGGCGGCCGTCGTAGACGAGAGAAGCGTTCAGGCGACCCACCGCATCGAAGTCCCCGCGAGACTCCATCACTTCGCGGATCTCCCGGATCGCCCGGAGATCCATGAGGTTCTGCTCCTGCAGGCGACGAAGTTCGGTCAGCCGCGACTGGATCTCCGTCTGCAGCAGCAATTGCCCGGCGCGAAGCTTCGCGCGATGCCGAGTCGCGGCGCTCGAGTCGGAACTCGAGGCCAGCACGAGGTAGCGATCGCGAAGTTCGGCGTAGTCGCCGAGATCGCGATCGGTCTCGGGCTGCGCCTGGAACGCCGACCAAGCGGACTCGAGATCGGCGAGGCCGGCCGACTTCGAGGACGTGGGGGACTCCGCGACGAGCACTTCGATGCCGACGGTGTCGCCATCGGCGGCACCTTCGGCGTCGATCGCGGCGTCGTCCGACGGGACGGTGCGGTTGACGGAGACCACGCCCGCGGAAGGCGTCGCAGGGACGAGTTCAAGCGCTCCGGGCGTGGTCGAGGGAGACGTCGTCGGTGCGACGGTTCCCGCGGTGTTCACGGCGAGAACCGCCGCGATCTCGTCCGGGGTCGCGGGCTTCAGGAACGAGAAGTTGATCCACGCTTCCGCCGTCTCGGGCATCCGGACCTTGTGGAAGCTGCGACCGTCCGCCGCGATCGTCTCGACGAACTCGAGCGTCGCGCCGGGTTCGAGTCGCGCGATCTCCTTCCAGCTTCGCGTGGGATCCTCGCGAGCCGCGAAGTTCGCCGCCTTGAGCGGCGTCCGCACGTCGACGCGAACCGTGTCGGCGTCGGTGACCGTGGCGTGTTCCGCGACCACGAAGGCGTGAAGCTCCTCGAAGGCCTCGCCGCTCGGTCGAACCTTCGCCCAGCCGAAGCGATCCTCCACGACGAGCACCATGGTTCCTCGCGGCACGCGACCCACGGGGTAGGCGACCGTCGCGCTCGCGTCGGAGCGGACGAACGCGTTGTCGGAACTCACGCGATGCCAACGACCCTGCGAAGCGTCGGACTGCGGCTCGGCGGAGTGCCCCGAGCAGGTCAAGGCGGTCGCGGCGAGGATCCCGGCGAGCATCGACAGCGATCGTGGATTGGGCATGCGCGGATGCTACCGCCGCGAGCGATCCGCGTGGGGCGGATGTCGTGTCGAGATCGCAGGAGCGGCGGACCGGAGCAGCGCGTCGGCAGAGGCACGCGTCGCGACTACCATCCGCGCGTTCCATGTCGATCCACCGTCCGATGCGATCCGTCCTTCCCGCGTTCGTCTACTGCTCGACGGCGCTGGCCGCGACGGCGTCGATGGCGATCGTGGTTGCCGGATGCAGCCGCCCCTTTCGGGCGGCGTCCGACGACCCGCTTGCGAAGGTGATCGCCGAGACCGCTGCACGCGAGGCCCTGCCCTCGGCGCAGGACCCTCGCGAGATCGCGCTCGAACAGACCGAAACGCCGGTGGAGCGGGCCCTTGCTCCTCGACGCGGCGAACTGGACGAGCTCGGGCCGCAGGCCAGCGACGGCGGGCCCGGGCTCGACGTGGGGCCCGATCTCCTCGGGAATCCTGCTCGCGAGTCGACCTTGAGCCTCCGCGAGGCGATCGTCGCGTCGGTCGAGAACAATCTTTCGGTGCAGATCGCCCGCATCGATCAGGCCGTCAGCCAGGCCGAGGTCGTCAAGGCCGAGGCGATCTTCGATGCGGTGGTCTTCGCGGGCACGGGCTTCGCTCGCATCAACGAGCCGGGGCAACGGGTCTTCGTGACCGAGCCCAACACGGGGTCCCAGGTCGAGGTCAATCCCGGCGGTCAGGACCAGCGGATCTTCACCTACGAGGCGGGTCTCAGTCAGTTCCTTCCCTCGGGCGGCACCGTCAGCGTGACCGCGGGCGGCAGTCGGAACGACAACCTTCTCGCGGGCTTGACGCTTTCGCCCAATCCCGCATGGGAGAGTTCGTTGACGCTGGCGATTGCCCAGCCGCTGCTTCGAGGCTTTGGCTCGGACGTCAACACCGCGCGAATCGCGCTTGCTCGCAACGAGGATCGCCGCAGCCTGCAGAACCTGCGGGAGCGGCTGCTCGGGATCGTCGCCGACACCGAGCGGGCGTACTGGAATCTGGTGCTCGCTCGCCAGGAGCTGGTCATTCGCCAGTGGCTCGTCGAAGTGGGCGAGGATGTTCGGGACATCGTGGAGCGTCGGCAGCAGCTTGACGTCACCCTCGCCGACTTCGCCGATGCGGTCGCCACGGTCGAGAGCCGCAAGGCCGACGTGATCCGGGCGGAGCGGCGAGTGGCGATCGCGGTCGACGAGCTCAAGCGGATCATCAACGATCCGCGATTCCCGCTGGGCTCCGAGATCACGATCGTGCCGTCGGACTGGATGGTGTCGACGCCGCTTCAGTACAGCCTGCCCGAGGCGCTCGCGACCGCCATCCGCGAGTCGCCGGCGGTGCAGAAGTCGGTGCTGGCGATCGACGATGCGTCGATCCGGGAACTGGTCGCCGACAACGGTCGGCTTCCGCAGCTCGACCTCGCGGCCGAGATGGCCTACTTCGGCCTGTCCGGCGACTTCGGCCCCGCGTGGAGCGAACTCGGCGAGGCGAGCTTCATCGACTACGTCGTCGGGGTCCAGTTCAGCCAGCCGATCGGCAACCGCGCCGCGGAGGCCGAGTATCGCCAGGCGCGGCTTCGCCGTTCCTCGGCGGTGCTCCGGTATCGCGAGTCCGTGCAGGACACCGTCTTCGCGGTGCGCGTGGCGCTGCGGGAGATCGTCGCGGGCTGGCGGCTGATCGCGCAGGCGCGGTCCTTCCGGATCGCCCAGGCGGAGAACCTCCGAGCCCTCGCCGTGCTCGAGCGGACCCGGGCGAGCCTGACCCCCGAGTTCCTGAACCTCAAGTTCCAGCGGCAGACCGGTCTTGCGCTCGCCCAGTTCGAGGAGGTCGCGGCGCTGGTCAACTACAACGTCGCCATCGCGGAACTGCAGCGGGCGATGGGCACCGGGCTCGCGATGAACCGCATCGAACTCGCCACGCCCGACGCATCCGCCGCGACGACCGCGATCCGCTGATCGAACGGCACGCCCTGCCATGACTCCCGCCTCGACCAAGGTCGTTCCCGCGGACTTGCAGTCGGTCGGGCTCGCCGCGCAGTGGATGCGGCAGGGGTTCCTCGCGGCGTTTCCCACGGAGACCGTCTACGGACTCGGCGCGTCGACCTTCGACGAGCAGGCGTTGACGCGGGTCTACCGCCTGAAGGGGCGGCCCGGCGACAACCCGCTCATCGCGCACGTGCGGAGCGTCGATGAGGTCGACCTCGTGGCGTCGCCGACCTCCGGACAGCGCGCGATGCTGGAGCGGCTTGCGTCGCACTTCTGGCCCGGCCCGCTCACCGTGGTGCTGCCCCGCGCCGCGTCGGTGCCGCTTGCCGCCTGTGGCGGACGCGACACGCTCGCGGTGCGAGCGCCGGCGCATCCGGTGGCGATCGCGCTCCTCGACGCGTTCGGCGGCCCGATCTCGGCGCCCTCGGCGAACCGGTCCGGCCACGTCTCGCCGACCTCGGCGGCCCACGTCCTCAGCGACTTCCCCGACGAGCCGCAACTGCTCGTCGTCGATGGCGGCCCGAGCCGCGTCGGCGTCGAGAGCACCGTGCTCGACCTCACCGCATCGCCGCCGCGCATCCTTCGTCCGGGGTCGGTGACCGAGGCGCAGATCGGGACCCTCATCGGTCGGGTCGACTCTTCGCCGATTCGCGAGCAGGCCGCAAGCCCCGGCACCGCCGCACGCCACTACAGCCCGCGCACGCCGGCGAGAATGCTCTCGGCGTCCCGCATTCCGGCGGCGGTTCGAGAAGCGAGACCGCCGTGCGTCGTGCTTTCCCTTTCTCCGATCGACGTCCCGGCGCCGCACGCGAGGCTCGCGATGCCGAGCGATGCGGAGAGCTACGCGGCCAGGCTCTACTCGGTGCTTCGGGAGGTCGACGACGCCGGCTTCGGCACGATCATCATCGAACGCCCGCCCGCGATCGACGGGCTTTGGGCGGCGATTCTCGATCGGCTCGAACGAGCGACCGCTTCGGCTTGAGCCGGGGGCTCACCAGCTCCGCATGGGGATCTTGACGCCGGTGCGGTCGGCGCACTCGCGAGCGAGGTCGTAGCCCGCATCGGCGTGGCGAAGGACGCCCATCATCGGATCGTTCGCGAGCACACGCTCGAGCCTCGCAGCGGCCTCGTCGGTGCCGTCGGCGACGATCACCTGCCCGGCGTGCTGGCTGAAGCCGATGCCCACGCCGCCGCCATGGTGGAAGCTGGTCCAACTGGCGCCGCTGGCGATGTTGGTCGCGAAGTTGAGGATCGCCCAGTCGCTCACCGCGTCGGTGCCATCGAGCATCGACTCCGTCTCGCGATTGGGAGAGGCGACCGATCCGCAGTCGAGATGGTCTCGTCCGATCACGATCGGCGCGGACACCTTGCCGGTGCGGACGAGTTCGTTGAAGAGCAGCCCCGCGCGATCGCGTTCCCCGTAGCCGAGCCAGCAGATCCGCGCTGGAAGCCCCTGGAACGCGACTCGCTGCTGGGCCATGCGGATCCACCGATGCAGGCTTGCATCGTTCGGGAAGAGCTCGAGCAGCGCCTCGTCGGTGGTGCGGATGTCCGCCGGATCGCCCGAGAGCGCCGCCCAGCGGAAGGGGCCGCGGCCCACGCAGAACTGCGGACGGATGTAGGCGGGCACGAATCCCGGAAAGTCGAAGGCACGCTTGAAGCCCGCGTCGAGCGCCCGCTGCCGCAGGTTGTTGCCGTAGTCGAAGACCTTGGATCCCGCGTCGAGGAAGGCCACCATCAGCCGCACGTGCTCGGCCATGCTCTCCATGCTGAGCGCGGTGTAGCGTTCGGGATCGTCGTCGCGGAGTCGATCGGCCTCGTCGCGCGAGAGCCCGTCGGGGTAGTAGCCCGCGAGCGGATCGTGGGCGGAGGTCTGATCGGTCAGGGTCTCCGGCACGATGCCGCGTTCCTCGAGTCGCCGCAGCAGGTCGATCGCGTTGCCGAGCCAGCCGATCGAGATCGCCTCGCCCTTCGCCTTCGCTTCGAGCGCGCGATCGATCGCGGCGTCGAGCCCGTCGATCTCGACGTCGAGGTAGCGGTCGTGGATGCGCTTCGAGAGCCGCTCGCGGCACATCTCCGCCATCAGGCAGACGCCTTCGTTCATGGTGATCGCGAGCGGCTGGGCGCCGCCCATCCCGCCGCAGCCGGCCGTCACGTTGAGCGTGCCCTTGAGCGATCCGCCGAAGTGCTGCCGCGCGCATTCGGCGAAGGTCTCGTAGGTCCCTTGCAGGATGCCCTGCGTGCCGATGTAGATCCAACTGCCGGCGGTCATCTGGCCGTACATCATGAGGCCGCGCGACGCGAGGTCGTCGAAGTGCTCCTGCGTCGCCCAGTGCGGCACGAGGTTCGAGTTCGCGATCATCACCCGTGGCGCGTCGGCGTGCGTGCGGACGACGCCGACCGGCTTGCCCGACTGCACCAGCAGCGTCTCGTCGGTGCCGAGTTCGCGAAGGCACTTGACGATGGCGTCGAAGGCCTCCCACGAGCGGGCGGCCTGCCCGCGGCCGCCGTAGACGACGAGGTCCTCCGGCCGCTCCGCGACCTCCGGGTCGAGGTTGTTCATGAGCATCCGCATCGCGGCCTCGGCGGCCCAGGTGCGGCAGGTCTTCTCCGGTCCTCGAGGCGCTCGAACGACACGCGCGGCGGCGGTGGTGGGGGTCATGGGGCGAGTATAGAGATGGCTCCAGCGCGTTCGAAGTCGGCGATTTCGGTCCCGGACCCAAACGCCCGCCGGACACGACGCGAGGGTCGCGGTCCGGCGGGCGAGCGTGAGGAGAGATGCTGCGGGAAGGCGAACGCCCGTGGAGACTCAGGGGTTCGAGACGATGAAGCAGCCGATCACGTTCGCCGTGGAAGGCAGGCTCATCTCCGATCGGCTGAGGACCATCTCGAAGGAGCCGCTCGTGGCGGAGCCGGTCGAGACGGCGTCGAATCCGAACAGGTCGCACCGGTTGCCGCTCGCACCCGCCACCGAGAAGTTGCCGGTCGTGGAGAGGAGGATCCGGCCATCGGGCATCACCGCCGCCGCGTCGACCTTTTCGGAACTCGCGGAGAGCGCGACGTCGCTGCCGTCGAAGTACCACGACCAGGTGCCCGCGGTGTTCGAGCCGAGGCTCGTGGGCGAGAAGACGAGAAGGTCCTGGGCGGCGAAGCTGCCGGCGCCCGGGACGCTGCCGCCGCTGTTGGTCGAGATGAGCAGGCGTCCATCTGGAAGCACGCCCAGGGCCGAGGTGTCCTCGCCGTTGGTGGTGAGTCCGACGTCGCTTCCGTCGAAGTGGAAGAACCAGCTTCCCGAGGTGGCGGCACCGAATCCGGTGGGTTGGAATCGGAGGATGTCCGAGTCGTCGAAGCTCGTGCCCGAGGGCGCCCCGGTCATGCCGGCAAGCGAGCTGGCTGCGGTGAAGGACAGGAGGAGATCGCCGTCCGCCGTGCGGGCCGCGGCGTCGATGGCGAGCGAGCCCGCGCCGACGTTGGCGCCGCGGAAGACGAGCCGCCATCCGCGGGTCGCGAGGTTGTAGGCCACGAGGTCCGAGGCCGAGACGGTGCCGATGCCGGGGAGGCTCGGGCTTCCGGAGAGCGCCATCCAGATCTCGGTGCCGGTCGAGGGGGCGCACTGGCCGCAGCTCATGCCGGCGAGTTCTGCGCAGGTCTGGTCCCATCCGAGATCGCAGCAGGTCGGATCCGCCGCGCACACGGTCGCGCAGCAGTCGGCATCGTTGCAGCCCGGCGTCCCGTTCGGCGAGCAGCAGTCGCCGGCTTGCGGATCGCCGCACGAGGCGACCTCGAGCGAGAGCGACAGCGTGCCGTTGCCGGAGCCCGAGTAGCCGCCGAGGCGAATCAGGTATTCGACGCCGCCAACCACCGCGAAGCTGGCGGTCGAGGTGTAGCCCGCGCAGCCCGGCGCGTCGTCGTTGCAGGCAACGAGCGTCGAATTGCCGCAGCCTCCGTCGTAGATGGCGATTCGCGTGTCGAAAGATGCCGCGCCGCAGGTCGACACGGTGAGCGTCCCGGTGTCGGCGGCGACGTGCCTGAACCACAGATCGGCGACCAGGCTCGTGCCCGCGCCTTCGTCGCAAGAGGCCGGAAGGGCGGACGCGCTGTCGGTGGCCGAAGCCGTGTCGAAGGGCGTCGAACCCTCAGCGATCGTGATGGCGCCCGCGCACTCGTCGTTCACCGGACCGCCGCCGCCGCCGCCACCGCCACCGCCGCCGCCACCACCGCCGCCGGCCGCGAGAAGGGCGTTGAGGAGATTCACTCGACCGGAGCCGAGGAGTCCGACGTAGCCGGAATTCTGCGAGTCGATGTTGTCGGCACTGTCGCGAACGGCAGCCCACACCTGAGCCGCGTTCAAGCTCGGATTCGCGGCCCACACCGTCGCCGCCACCGACGCGACGAGCGGGGTCGCCATCGAGGTGCCCGAGAGCGAGGCGTAGACGTCCGAGTTGGGGCTGCCGGAGTTGTGGTAGGTGCTGTAGATCGACGAGCCGGGTGCGGAGATGTCCACCCAGGATCCGTAGGAGGAGAAGCTCGACTTCGTGTCGTTGTTCGCCGTCGAGGCGACGCTCCAGACGTCGCTGCGGCCGGCGAGATACGAGGCGGTCTGGTTGTTCGAGTTGCCCGCCGCGGTGAACACCATGCCGCCGGCGTTGATGAAGTAGGTCGTCGCGGCGCCGAGTCCGCCGGAGTTCGAACTGCCCCAGCTGCAGGAGATGATCCGGGCGCCCTGATTGGCCGCGTAGTACATGGCGCTCGCGGCGAAGTCCATGCGGATGTAGCCGGGGTCCCATCCGATCCGCAGGCTCATGATTCGCACGCCGTTGGCATCGGCCGCGAGCGAGCCGGAGTTCCAGCCGCCCGCGGGGCTCGCCACGCCGGTGCCGTTGTGCGTGATCGCGGCGACGATGCCCGCGCAGTGCGTTCCATGGCCGTCGAAGTCGCGGGGGTCGTTGTCGGCGCCCGAGCAGTCCTCGCCGGCGGTGCAGCTCGAGGTGTCGCTCACGAAGTCCCAGCCGACCTTGTCGTCGACGAACCCGTTGCCGTCGTCGTCGATGCCGTCGACTCCGTTCGCCTCGGCCTGGTTGATCCAGAGGTTGCCGCGGGCCCCGAACGGATTGCTGGGGCTGCCGCTGCTTCCGCCGAGGTCGCGGTGGTAGTACCGCACGCCGGTGTCGGCGACGGCGACGATCACGCCGGGGTTGCCCACGGCGACGCCCCAGCCCTCGGGCGCGTCGATGTCGGCGTCGCTGACCTGGTTGAGGTACCACTGGCTTCCGAAGCTCGGATCGTTCGGCAGGATCGGGCCCGATTGGGCGACCGGATGCACACCGATCGGCTCGACCGCTTCGATCGAGGGCTCCCGCGAGGCGGTCCGCATCGCGGTGTCGAGATCGATTGCGGCGCGGTCGATGCGGACCACCCAGTAGCCGCAGAGTTCGAGCTTGGCCGGATCCGCCGCGGCGACGCCGGGCTGATGGGAGCCTGGAAAGAGTTGCCGCATGGAGACGACGCCCGCCGCCGCCATCGTGCGATCGAGGGCCTTCAGTCCGAAGCGGCCGGTCGACTCGTCCGCCTGCAGCGCGGCGAGTCGATCGACTCCCGGGGCGAGACGGATGATGAATTCGTCGTCGACCCACCACGCCTCGGCGAGGCCTTCGCCGACGAGCGGTGCGCCGAGATCGGGCGCCTGAGCAAGAAGTTCCGGAGTGCCGGCGGCCAGGGTGAGGCCGCAGGCGGCGATGATCAGCGAGCGTTGCATGTCGGTCGTCCTCGGCACCCAGTACGACCCTCACGCGAGGTCGTCCCAGCCGCCACCGATGCGATGCGTAGAGCAGACATCGGAAACCGAGGTCGGACAACGGCTATCGCGTCGGGTAGCCGCCTCAAACGATGGTGGGGTCAGTACCGCAGGGCACCGCGGGCGATCAGCCGCTCGATCGCGGCGATGTCCGGAGCCGGCGGTCGATCTCGCTCGAGTCGCGGCACCTGCTCGCGGATTCTGGCATGCGTGGCTTCGACGCCTTCGCCGCTTCGCAGCGGTCGCTGGAACTCGAGCCCCTCGCTCATGACCAGCAGTTCGATCGCGATCACGCTCGTCGCGCACTCGACGGCCGTACGGAGCTTCGCTGCGGACGTTGCGCCCATCGAGTTGTAGTCCTCGATCCCCGCGCAGGTCGGGATGTTCGAGACCGAAGCGGGCGTGGCGAGCGTCTGGAGTTCGTTGCAGCACGAAGCCGCGGCGTACTGGGCGATCATGAGGCCGCTGTGAAGCCCGGGGCGCGGGCTCAGATGCGGCGTCACGGGATTCTGCGGATCCGAAGCGGTCAGCAGCCAGTTGACTCGGCGTTCGGAGATGCCCGCGACGTGGCAGAGGGCGATCGCGAGCGTGTCGAGGGCGATCGCGATCGGCATGCCGTGGAAGTTCGCTCCCGAGAGCGGCACCGCGACGCCGTCCTCCTCGAAGAGCAGCGGGTTGTCGGTGACGGCGCCGAGCTCGCGCTCGATCGCCTCGCGTGCGTAGGCGATCGCGTCGATCGCGGCGCCGAGCACCTGCGGCGTCGCGCGAAGGCAGTAGGGGTCCTGCACCCGCGGATCGTTCTCTGCGTGGGAAGGCAGGATCTGCGAACCCTCGAGAAGCCGACGCATCCGCGCCGCGACCTCCTGCGGGCCGCGCTGTCGCCTCGCTTCGTGGAGACGCGGATCGAGGAAGGTGTCGGTGGCGCGGCAGGCGTCGATCGCCATCGCCGCCGCGATCTCCGCGGCTTCCACGATCCGGTCGATGGCGGCGAGCGACATGGCCCCCGACGCCGCCATCAGGTGCGTGCCGTTGATGAGCGACAGACCTTCCTTCTCCTCGAGCACCAGCGGTTCAAGCGAGGCCCACTTGAGGGCGAGGCCGGCGGGCACGGTGCGTCCGCACATCTCGACCGAGCCCTCGCCGAGCATCGCGAGGGCGACGTGCGCGAGCGGCGCGAGGTCGCCCGAAGCCCCGACCGAGCCGCGCGAAGGCACCAGCGGCACGAGATCGGCCTCGAGCATGGCGAGCAGCCGCTCGACGACGGTGGTCCGCACGCCCGAGTGCCCTCGCGAGAGGCTCGCGGCGAGCACCAGCATCATGCCTCGGACGAGTTCGCGCGGAAGCGGCGGACCGACGCCCGAGGCGTGCGATCGGACCAGGTTCGCCTGCATCGCCTCGAGGTCGGAGCCCTCGAGCCGTACGCGGGCGAGCGAGCCGAAGCCGGTGTTGACGCCGTAGATCGCTCGGCCGTCGGCGAGCGCCCGCTCAAGGGCGGCACGTCCGCCGGCAAGGCGCCGGCGTCCCTCGTCGGCGAGTTCGACGCGGGCCCGTCGAAGGGCGACCGCTTCGATCGCCTCGATCGAGAGGGGCGTGCCGTCGAGCGAGACGGTCGGGGCGGTCGTCGGCAATGCGGAGACGTGTTCGGCGTCGTGACCGGAGTTCGATCGAGGCACGTTCGGTTCCGAAGAGAGGACGTCGGGTCCCGTCGAGCCGATGATACGGACGCGGCGATCCGTTTCGGGAGCCGTGTGACCAGGCGCCATCCCAAGAGACGCTCCGATGCTCAAGTCCGCGCTTCAGAACTCGATCCTCGTCGTCGGACTGCTCATCGGGGCGGTGCTGCTCGGTCTCTCCGTCGGCTCGCTCGCGTCGATCCGTGGCGTGCCGGGACCCACGATCCTCCAAAGCGCGTCGCCGGCTCTCGCGGCGGCCACCATGCTGGTCCTGCTCGTGCCCGCCACGGTCATCGCGATCGTCGTCGGACGGATGCTCAACGCCGTCGTTGGTCTCTTCGTCCTGGGCGCTTCGCTTGCGACGCTCTCGATGCAGTGCGGCACCATCGAGGATCTTGCCTTCGGCGGCGGGAACCTGGTCGCCACCGCGATCGAGTCGATCGTCTGGGCGGTGGTGGTGGGAATCCTGGCGGTGGCGGTGCTCCTGGGCAGCGGTCCGCTCCCCGACGTGCCGCGGCGAAGGGACTCCTGGGTGGCGGAGTTCCTCGACTCCGGCCAGGCG
Source organism: uncultured Isosphaeraceae bacterium (assembly GCA_964614695.1). Taxonomy (GTDB): domain Bacteria; phylum Planctomycetota; class Phycisphaerae; order Phycisphaerales; family SM1A02; genus VGXO01. Next base: position 35,029 of record CAZTMB010000002.1, read on the forward strand.
ATCTTCCTGGCGGTCGGGCTGGTCGCCTTGCCGGTGGTCTGGCTCGTGGTGGCGACGCCGCTCAAGGGTCAGGCGATCGGCGGCACGATCCTGGCGTCGGCGGCGGTCGGCTTCGTGGGGCGACTCGTGGCGCCACGCCTGCAGCCGGCGTTGCTCTTCGCGATGCCGGTGCTCGCCGGTGCCGCCGGCGCGCTGATCGCGAACTTCAACCTCTCGGGATCGCTCGCCGACGCATTCGTCTCGGGATCGCTCTCGCGGCTCGCGTACCCGATGCCGCTCGACTGGGCCTCCGGCGCGCTCTGCGGGGTCGCGATCGGTCTCGGCTGGGCACGCGGCTTCGTGAAGATCGAAGCGCCGAGCGATGCCCCGCTGCGCCGCGCGATTCGGGGCTGAGTTCCGCTCGGCGCCGTCCGCCAGGTCCGTTGCAGCACGCCCGTATACTCGCCGCCATGCCATTGGTGGTCACCGGAACAATCGGAGTCGACACCATCCACACGCCTTCGGCGCAGGTGGAGGGAGTCGCGGGTGGATCCGCCGCGTACTTCGCGGCGGCGGCGAGTTTCCTCGGACCCGTGCGTCTCGTCGCGGCGGTGGGCGGCGACTGGCCGCAGGAGCATCGGCGATCGCTCGAGGAGTTCGCGGGCGTCTGCACACGCGGACTGGAGGTCCGTCCCGCGAGCCGCACCTTCGCGTGGGGCGGACGCTACTTCGAGAACCTGAATCGTCGCGAGACGCTCTTCACCGAGCTCGGCGTGCTCGAAGAGCCGCCGCCGTCGGTGCCGGCCGAGTATGGCGACAGCGAGTTCGTCTTCCTCGCGAACTCGCATCCCGCGGTGCAGCGGACGTTCCTCAAGGGCTTCCCGAAGCGGCGGCTCGCGGTCGCCGACACGATGGACCTGTGGATCAACATCGCCCGGGAGGATCTCCGGGCCCTCCTCGCCGAGATCGACGGAGTCATCCTGAACGACTCGGAAGCGACGCTTCTGACCGAGATCCCCAACGCGATCTCCGCGGCGATGGCGATCGTGGAGATGGGGCCGTCGTTCGTGGTGGTCAAGAAGGGCGAGCACGGCGCGGTGCTGGTGCATCGCGACGGCATCGCGACGGTGCCGGCGTTCCCGTCCCCGACCGAGCGCGTGGTCGACCCGACCGGCGCCGGCGACACCTTCGCGGGCGGCATGATGGGCTACATCGCCGGCGTGGGCGGCACCGATCTCGCCACGCTCCAGGCGGGGCTCGCCTGGGGCACGATCCTCGCGAGCTTCACGATCGAGTCGTTCGGGCTCGATGGCCTTCGCCGGATCTCCCGCTCGGAGATCGACACGAGGCTCGAGCAGTTCCGCCGCGTCGCCCGAATCGGGTGATGGCATCGCCGGGGACTCTGCCAAGGTTGCGGCGATGGTCGCCGCCGAAGGACTTCTCCATGACCGCACTGCTGCACGCCGTCGCTCGCCGCTTCCGCGCGGCGGGCGTGATCGCTTCGTTCCCGATCGCGACGCTGACCTTGCTCATCGTGCTTGGATCGGCGTCTCCGGCGATCGCCGGAGGCCTCGCCGACGGGTTCGATTCGCTGCCCGGTGCCGATCGGTACCGCCTCGTGCAGGCCCGCCTCCGTCAGATCGGTCGCGGCGGCACCGTGGGCGAGGTCCGCTTCGACGAGGCGGGGCAGCGAGTCTGCTTCAAGCAGGGCGAGACGTGGTTCGCGGTGTCTTGGGATGGCGGGGAGATCGTCGAGATCGATGAGGAGGCGGTGCCGGAGCGCGACGTCGCGGAGTCGCGACGCAGCGGTGGACGAAGGGCGGGACGCGGTCGCCAGGCTTCGCGAGAAGTGTCGCCCGATGGCCGGCTCGTCGCGGTGCATCAGGACCACAACGTCCTGATCACCCAGGCCGACGGCTCGAACGAGCGTGCGGTGACGACCGACGGAACCGCCGAGATCCGCTACGGGCGGGCGTCGTGGGTCTATGGGGAGGAACTCGACCAGGACACCGCGATGTGGTGGTCCCCCGATTCGCGGTACCTCGCGTTCTATCGCTTCGACGACTCGCTGGTCCCGAAGTACTTCCTGCTCTCGGGCCTGACCGGCCTTCGGACCGACGTGATGAGCGAGCACTACCCGAAGCCGGGCGACCCGAATCCGGTCGCCGCGCTTCGGGTGCACGATCTTTCGAGCGGTCGCACCGTCGAGGTCGACGCCGGCGAGGACCCGGACGTCTACATCTACAACGTCGCCTTCAGCCCCGACGGCAAGGAGCTCGTGTTCTTCCGGCTGAACCGTCGGCAGGACGTGCTCGAGGTGCTCGCCGCGAATCCGGAGTCGGGCGAGAGCCGCGTGGTGCTCGTCGAGCGTCAGCCGGCCTGGCAGAAGCATCTGCCCACGATGAGGTTCCTGCGCGACGGACGGCGGTTCATCTGGGAGAGCGAGCGGAGCGGCTTTGCGCACTTCGAACTGTGCGATCTGTCCGACGGCTCGCGGCTCGAGCTGACCAAGGGCGAGTTCCCCGTCGAATCGATCGTGCGCCTCGACGAGGATCGCGGCACGCTGCACTTCACCGCGCGCTGCGGCGAGATGCCGCTCGATCCGCAGCTGTGCGTGGTGAACCTCGATGGAAGCGGTCAGCGTCGCCTCACGCCGGGCGACGCGACCTACGGCGACTTCCGCATCGCCGAACGCGGCGATCGCTTCGTCGCCACCGACCAGACGATCTCGAGCGCTCCGCGCACGAGCCTCTACGACGCCGAGGGGAATCGCCTCGCGGTGCTCGCGGAGGGCGAGGCGGAGCTCGCCGAGTCGCTTGGACTCGTGGAGCCCGAACTCTTCACGGTGCTCGCCGCCGACGGCGAGACGACGCTCTACGGATCGCTGCACTTTCCCTCGAACTTCGATCCCGATCGAACGTGGCCGCTGCTCGTGGAGGTCTACGGCGGGCCGACGGTCGCGACGGTGTCCAATCGATTTCGTCCTGCGGAGCCCGCGTGCGAACTCGGCTTCGTGGTCGCCCGCATCGACAACCGCGGCACGCCCGGGCGCGGCAAGGCGTTCGAGACGGCGACCTACCTGAAGCTCGGGCAGCTCGACATCGACGATCAGGCCGCGGCCGTCCGGCAGTTGTGCGAGGAACGCGAGTACCTCGATCCCGAGCGGGTCGGCATCGCGGGCTTCTCCTACGGCGGAAGCATGGCGGCGTGGGCGCTGCTGCGGCACCCCGACGTGTTCGCGGCCGGCTTCTCCGGCGCGCCGGTCACCGACTGGCGCAACTACGACACGATCTACACCGAGCGCTACATGCGCCTGCCGGAGGAGAATCCCGAAGGCTACGACGCGAGCTCGGCGGTGAAGCAGGCGGGCAACCTGCGGGGACGGCTGATGCTCGTGCACGGCATGGTCGACGACAACGTGCATCCGGCGAACGCGTGGCAACTTGCCGCGGCGCTGCAGTCGCTCGACATCCCGTTCGAGATGATGTTCTTCCCCGACAGCGCCCACGGCATCGGAAGCCCGTCGATGCAGCGGATCCGCTGGTCGTTCCTGCAGGACGCGCTTCAGGCGACGCCTGCGGTGGAGTGAAGCGCGTCGCCGCGCAAGAAAAAACCCCGCCGAAGCGGGGCTTGTTCGATCGAAGACGCGAGCGATCGTCTCAGGCGACGATGTCCTTGAGCGCCTTGGTCGCGAGGATCTTGACCTTGCGGCTCGCGGGCTTCGCCTTGAACGTCATCTCCTCGCCGGTGAAGGGGTTGATGCCCTTGCGAGCCTTGGTCGCGGGCTTGTTCACGACCTTGATGGTCATGAGGCCGCCGACCTTGAACACCGTGCCGCCGGCTCGCTTGCCGATGTCCTTCTTGATCTCGGCGCCGAGCTGCTCGAAGACGGACGAGACCTGACGGCGGGTCAGGTCGGTCTTCTCGGCGATCGCCGTGAAGAGCTCGGACTTGGTGCGGGGCTTCCCGGCCGTCGACTTCGCGGCGGTGCGCTTCTTGTTCTTGGCGGCAACCTTCGTGGCCATCTCGTGCATCCTTTCGGGTCGGAGCGAATCCGTTCGTCGTGCGAGTCGGCCACCGTGGCCGACCGACGGCGGGAAGGTACTGCTGCGCCGTCACGTCGCCAAGTCGTTTGGGTCGGCAAAATCAGGGTTTTTCGCGACCGCCCCTTCGGCGGCCCCTGCGATTCTCGGGTGCGGCGGAACGGTGGCTGGCGATCACCGCGCGTTCGCCGACGCCGGCCGAACCGCCGGGCGGCCGACCGAGAGGTAGACGAAGCCGTGATCCTCCATGAGCTGACGGCGGTAGAGGTTGCGGCCGTCGAAGATCACCGGGGCGGAGAGCCGCCTTGAAATCTCGGGGAAATCGGGGGTTCGGAACTCGTTCCACTCCGTGCAGATCACCAGGGCGTCCGCGCCGTCGAGGACCTCGTACATGTCCTCCACCCGCGTCGCCTCGGGGAGTTCGCCCGCGAGGTTCTCGAGCGCGACCGGGTCGAATGCCCGCACCGAGGCGCCGGCGGCGAGCGCCTTCCGCATCAGCGTGAGCGACGGAGCCTCGCGGATGTCGTCGGTCCGGGGCTTGAAGGCGACGCCCCAGAAGGCGAGGGTCCTCCCCGCGAGGCGACCGCCGAACTCCTGTTCGATCTTGTCCCAGAAGAGCAGCCGTTGCCGCTGGTTCACCTCGTGGACCGCCTCGTTCAGACGGCAGGGGAACCCCACCTCGCGACCCATCGAGGCGACCGCGAGGGTGTCCTTCGGGAAGCAGGAGCCGCCGTAGCCCAGGCCCGGATACAGGAACTGGTTGCCGATCCGCCGATCGGCGCACATGCCCTCGCGGACCGCGGTGATGTTGGCGCCATAGTGCTCGCAGAGGGTCGCGATCTCGTTCACGAAGGAGATCTTGCAGGCGAGCATGGCGTTCGAGGCGTACTTCACCATCTCCGCGGACCGAACGTCCATGATCAGGATGGGATGGCCCTGGCGGACGAACGGCTCGTAGAGGTCGCGCATCAGTCCGGCGGCGGCCTCGTCCTCCACGCCGCAGACGACCCGATCGGGCTTCATGAAGTCGTTGATCGCATCGCCTTCCTTGAGGAACTCCGGGTTGTCGGCGATGTGGAAGGGAACCTTCGTCCGGCTTCGGATCAGGTCGCGCACCTTGTGGCTCGTGCCCACCGGGACGGTGCTCTTGACGACGATGGTCTTCGGCGGATGCCCGGGACCGAGGCGATCGAGCGCCGCGGCGATGTCCTCCGCGACCTTCAGCACGTACTTGAGGTCCGCGGAACCGTCTTCGTCGCTGGGCGTCCCGACGCAGATGAAGATCGCGTCGGCGTCGTCGTACGCGGTCTCCTTGTCGGTCGAGAAGAGCAGACGCCCCGCGCGGCGGTTCCGGACGATGAGGTCGTCGAGCCCCGGCTCGTAGATCGGGCTCTTGCCGGCTTCGAGCATGGCGATCTTGCGGGTGTCGGTGTCGAGGCAGGTGACCTCGTTGCCGGTCTCGGCGAAGCAGACGCCGGTGACGAGTCCGACGTAACCGGTGCCGACCATGGTGAGCTTCATCGCGGGGTTCCTCGGGACGACGAATGAGCGATCGCGGCGGCCCGAAGGCCCCACCCGCGGGTTTATCGGTGAATGTCCGCTCGGGGTTGACCCCCAAGGGACGCGGTCTTGCCGGCGTTCGCGGACTCGAGGTCGAGCAGGAACCGCTTGATGGCTCCTCCTCGCCCCTGCGGACCCCAGTCGCCCGCGTAGCCGCCGAGCGAGCCGTCGGAAGCCACCACGCGATGGCAGGGGATCAGGATCGGAAGCGGATTCCGTCGCATCGCCGCGCCGGCGGCCCGAACCGCCGCCGGGCGATCCGCCCGCGAAGCGAGTTCGCGGTAGGTCCACCGCTCGCCAGGGTTCGATTCCCGCAGCGTTCGCCAGCACGCGCGGAAGAACTCCGGGCCGGCCGGAAGCGGGAGGTCCCGGAAGTCGTCGAATCGACCGGAGAAGTGGCGGGTCAGCCGTGCCTGGAGGTTCCACTCCGGCCGCGGAGCCATCGCGCGGATCGGCGGCTCGTCGAGCGTCGCCCAACCGGCAAGTGGACTTCCATCCGAAGACATGCCGAACCAGAAGCGACCCGCCGGCGAGTCGATCCAAGCGACCCGCGGTGCCGACGTCGCCGGCATCGCGCCGATCACCGGCGACCTTCGGCCATGGCCTTCCATCGCAGATCGGCCACGATCGGAAGGTGGTCGCTTGGGCCCTCGATCGCCGCGCCCCTCGGAAGGATCGCGGCGGGGTCGACCACCAGGCCGTCGACGAGATCGAGCCGCGAGTCGCTGAAGAGCAGGAAGTCGAGCTGGCCCGGCATGAACTCGCTGCCTCCGTCTCGCCAGGTGAGGTTCGCGAGGCCGTCGACGCCGTAGAGGGGCGCCGCGATCAGCGGCGAGCGATCGAGGTCGAGACCCTCGGCCGCAAGATCGATGATCTGCGGGCTGCCGACGAGATTGAAGTCGCCTGCGATGACGATGCCGTCGATCGGCTCGCGGCTCTTCGCGGCCTCCTCCATCGCGCGTCGGATCGCCTCGCGGATCGCGAAGGCCTCCTGCTCGCGGGTCTCGTCCTCGCGGCTTCCGATCGACCCGCAGCACTTGAGATGCACCGAGGCGACCAGCACTCGTCGCGCGCCGAACGGCACGACACCGCCCACGACCCGCACCGGCCGCGTTCCGTTGGGCAGCATCCGCTTCACGTCGGCGAGCTCCGCGAGCGGCGAAAGCTTCGGGGCCAGCACCGCGACCGCAAGCGAGCCGCCGCCGATCACGGCCTTCCATCCGCCCGCGGTGGGCACCCGCTCGTCGAACCACGCCTCGAGCTGCTTCGGGTTCTCCGCGCCTTCGAGCTCCTGAAGCAGCACGACATCCGGGCCGATGGCGCGGAAGACCTCCGCGAAGGGCTCGGGGTTCTTGAAGATCGCTCCTCGTTCGGCGTTCCACGACATCACTCGAAGGTTCGCGGCGGTGTCGTCGGCGAGCGCCCTTGCCGGTCGCGACACCTCGCCGGCCGGATTGCTGAAGGCGATCGTCGCGATCGGCGTCTCGTCGAGCATCGTGCCGTCGGCGCCGACCGCGCGGACGAGCACGCGACTCTCGCGGCCGAATCGCACACCGGGCGAGCGTTCGCCGTCGGCTCGCTCGAACGAACGCGGCACGCGCACCTCGATCCAGCGGGAGGCGCTGCTCGGCGCCACGCCGATGTCGAGCGCCTGCGGGCGAGGATTGCGGCTTCGCGGCGGGGACTCGACGAGCGAGTCCTCGAGGATCTCGAGCATGGTGCCGCGGCCCGCCCGCGCGACGCCTTCGCCCCGGGGCGACCATCGCAGCACCAGATCGCATCCTTCCAGCGAGCCTCGGGCCGATCCGGTCGAGGCCGATCCGTCCGCATCGATCGCGATCTCGAGCGACCAGGGCTCGGGCAGATTCTGCGGATTCACCGGATGGGTGGCGGTCTCCGCGAGGATCCAGAGCGCATCGCTCGTCTCGGCAAGCCGGACGTCGCCGAGGTCGAGCATGATCCGCGCGCCCTCGGCGGGTGCCTTCGAGTCGCCGCGCGGATCGGACGCCGCGACGGGGCGATCCGACCAGTCGCTGCGTTCGCCGTCGAGCCGAAGCGGCGGCTCGGCGAGTTGCGAGGCGGAGGCCGCGGAGCAGCAGATCAGCAGGAGCAGGGCGGTGGCGTGCATCGGGAGACGTCCGTATCGAGACCGTGAGAGAGCAGAAATCCCCCGAGTTGTAGCGTCCACACCGTGATTCCGCGGTCGCCATGAGACCCGGTTCCCATCGGATTCGCCTCCCCGCCGAGGCCAGCATCGCGCGACGGGGGGGCGGCGTGCAGTGGGCGGGTCGGCTCCCGCTGCGGGTCGGATCGCCGCCTGTTCGAGCGGATCGGTCCGGACCGTCGATGAACGAGTCTCTTCGATTCGCCGCGCTCGCGAGGCGACTCGCCCCACGGAGATACGATCGCCCCATGAGCCTCACTGGAACGCCGCCCGCCTCGGAATCCCCGGTCGCCCGACTCGACGCCCTCTCCGCGGGCCTGCTCGATCTGCTCGAACGCGAGGACCCCGCCTTCGCGGGCCTGCTCGCGGCCGAAGCCGAACGGCAGGCCTCGACGCTCGAACTGATCGCCAGCGAGAATCACGTCTCGCACACGGTGATGCACGCGGTCGGAAGCTGGCTGACCAACAAGTACGCCGAGGGCTATCCGGGCAAGCGGTACTACGGCGGCTGCGAGTTCCACGACGGGATCGAGGATCTCGCCCGCGAGCGGGCGAAGGCGCTCTTCAAGTGCGGCTTCGCGAACGTGCAGCCGCACTGCGGGGCGAACGCCAACATCGCGGCCTTCATGGCCCTGATGAATCCCGGCGACACCGTGCTCAGCCTGCCGATCAAGTCGGGCGGCCACCTGAGCCACGGGCTGAAGGTCAACTTCTCGGGCACCTTCTTCAAGATCGTCGACTACGACCTCGATCCGGAGACCGAACGTCTCGACTACGACCGCATCGAGGCCCTCGCGGCCGAGCACCGTCCGAAGGTGATCATCTGCGGCTACTCGGCCTATCCGCGAACGATCGACTTCGCACGCTTCCGTTCGATCGCGGACAAGGTCGGCGCGTTCCTGCTCGCCGACATCGCGCACATCGCCGGGCTCTGTGCGGCGGGCGAGCATCCTTCGCCGTTTCCGCATGCCCATGTCGTGACCACGACCACCCACAAGACGCTGCGGGGTCCGCGGGGCGGCCTGATCCTCACCAACGACGAGGAGCTCGCGAAGAAGATCGATCGCAAGGTCTTCCCCGGAAGCCAGGGCGGCCCGCTCATGCACGTGATCGGCGCGAAGGCGGTCGCCTTCGGCGAAGCCCTGCGGCCCGAGTTCAAGGCCTACTGCAAGCAGGTGGTCGCGAACGCCCGCGCCCTCGCGGCGGCGCTCGCCGCGCGAGGCTACCGGCTCTGCACCGGCGGCACCGACAACCACCTCATGCTCGTCGACCTTCGCGCCCGCGACGCCGAACTCACCGGCGCCGATGCGGAGAAGTGGCTCGAGGCTGCAGGCATCGTGGTCAACAAGAACGGCATCCCGAACGACTCGCGACCGCCCATGGTGACGAGCGGACTCCGCCTCGGCACGCCGGCGCTCACGACCCGGGGGCTGGGCGAGCCGCAGATGGAGCAGGTCGCGGAGTGGATCGATCGCGTCATGGCCGCCAAGGGCGATGCATCCGCGACCCAGGCCGTTCGCGCCGAAGTGCGGGAGTTCTGCCGCGGCTATCCGCTCTGACGAGTCGCTCGCCGCGACGGTTCGGCCCGTGCGACGCCGTCGATAGGATCCCCGCGTGGCGACGATCGACGCTTCGCTCCGTCGTGCCGGAGGCTGCCTGGCCCGCGCCGAGGGGCTCGACCTCCATCTCGCGACCGACGCCATCCTGAAGGGCGTCCTCGAGAGCGAGGTGCCGGTCGGCCGGATCGTCGGTCCGCCCCGACCGCCGTTCCTGCCGCTCTTCAGGCGTCTCGACGAGCCCGGCGTGGAGGCGCTCTTCGATCGGCACGGCTGCGAGCGATTCGCGGTCGGCGACGCGGCCCGCGCGACCATGCTCGCCTCGCGAGCCTCCGGCGGCCGGGGCGCGTTGCTGCTGCTGAGCAACGATCAGCTCTTCTACGCCATGCCCGCGCTGCAGGCGCTGGGCGCGAGGGAGAACGGCCCCCTCGCCATCGTGGTCGAGGACAACCCGATGCTCGCGCCGGCCGCCTCGCCGCGGCGGCTGATGTCGGACCTCGGCGTGCCATGCCTCGAGCCGCACGACGTGGAGAGCCTGCGCGACATGGTGGAGATCGCGCTTCGCCTGGGGCGAGCCGCGTCGAGACCGGTCGCGATCATCGTCGACGTCGATCGGCTTCGCTCCCTCGACACGCTTGAAGCGAGACCCAATCGTCTCGTCGATCGCGTGGACGAAGCCGCCGCGGCGCGGCGGGGCCGCCGCGTCCCGCGGGGGACCGCCGACGGTTCGGATCTCATGCGGCTCGCGCGGCGACTCGAACTGAACACCGCTTCCGCGATGCCGAGCCCGGGTGAGCGCGGTCCGCTCGGCCTGCTTGTGGCGGGCAACGCGCTGCAGGCCACCCGACACCTCCTCGCGGACGTGGGGCTCGAGGGACAGGTGCCGGTGGTGGGGCTCGGCCTCACGAATCCGCTCGACGACGCGCTGGTCCTCCGTCTGCTCCTTCGCTGCGACGAAGTCGTGGTGCTCGAGAACCGTCCCGGCGGGCTCGCATCGTCGCTGGCCGAGATCGTCGAGCGTTCGCGCGGGCGAGGCGAGTCTCCGGCGTCGCTCTGGTGGTCCACGCTGCCGGGCGGAGTCGACGCGACCACGATGACGCTCGAGCCCGGCGATGCGCTCCGTCCGTCGCGGCTGGCGCGCAAGCTCCTGCATCTCCTGCATCCGATTCGTCCGACGCTGCAGGTCGCGTCGAGGCTCGCGAGCGTGCCCGAGGCGATCGCCTCCCTGACGGTGCCCGCGCGCGGAGAAGGACTCGGATTCGCGGGCGCGTCGGCGCGGGTACGGGAGGTGCTCGGCGACATCGATCGCGAACTGCGCCGCGCCGGCGACGGCCCGTCGAGGGCGATCTCGATCGACGGGGCCGAGCCTCCGGGTGCCCCGGCGAAGGTCGTTCCCATCGAGATCTGGGACCGCAAGCGTTTCGCCTTCGAGGGACCTGCCGCGGTGCGGCAGGCGATGCGATCGCGGACCGGGCGGGTGATGATCGTCTGCGATCTCGCCGGCGAAGACGAGGTCGATGTGGCAAGGCTCGCGCGGGCCGCCGTGCCGGCGGAGCCCGACGAGTCGCTCACGGTCGTCGTCTGCGACGTGCACGACCGTGCCGGACTTCGCGAAGCGCTTCTCGATGCGAGCCGCGCCGATCGCCTGACCGTGCTCGTCGCCCGCGATGGCCCGCCGCCACGGCTCGATCCCATCGCGGCGGAGCGGGCGCTCGCCGATGTCGATCGGCTCGGGTTCGCGCCCCGTCAGCGCGTCGTGTTTCTCGCCGAGAGCGCGTGCGAGCTTGGACGCGCGACGCCGGCCCCGCTGGCCGATCCGCCGCCGGTGCGCACGCGAGGCTGGGTGCGGAAGCTCCGCATCCGCGCGGGGGCTGCGGTTCGGCTGCGGGTCCGACCGTTTCTCGAGCAGGTCGATGCGATCCGCTCGAAGCCGCCGGCGGGAGTCCGTGGCGACGAGGCGAGCGGCGTGTCCTCGCCACGACCGATCCACGCGGCCAGTTCGAGATGGCGGGCGCACCTTGCCGGATATCGCGGCGGCGCGCCGGGCGTCGCGGCGCAGATCCTCTGCGAGGCGGGACGCGTGATGGGCTATCGCGTGCGGGCGGTCTGGGATCCCACGCCGATCGGCCCGGGCCGCCGTGCGTGGTCGCAGGTGCTCTTCACCCGCGTGGGCCGAGGCGACGAGCCGCCGCTCGAGGCGGCGATCCCTCAGGGCGAAGCCGATCTGCTGCTCGGACTTGATCCGATCGAGAGCCTGCGGGCGGTGGGCCCGGATCCGTGGCTTCGGGTCGCCTCGTCCGAGCGGACCCATGCCGTGATCAACTCGGCCTCGCTCGCCGAAGCAGGCGTCGCGGACGAGACGGCGGGAGCGCTCCCGTCGGCGATCCGGCGGACCTGCATGGCGGGCAGTCGCGTCGAGGACCTCCGATCGCCATGCCGGAACGCGTTCCTCACCGAGCGGGTGCTCGACGTGGTGCTGCTCGGCTCCGCGTATCAGCGAGGTCTCGTGCCGGTCTCGCCGGAGGCGATCGCGCACGCCTTGAGGCTTCAGGAGGAGCGAGGGGTCGGGCGATGCGTCGATGCGTTCGCGTTCGGTCGTCGGCTGGCGGTGCAGACGCCGGTCGAGGCGAGGCCTCCGTCGGCCGAGAGCGAGCCGACGCCGCGGGCGATGCGGCGGATCGTGCGCGGCGCGGCGCGGCGGGGTGGTCGTGGCGGCGAGCGGATCTCGCAGGTCCTGCGCGACGCGCTCTCGGCGATGCCGGGACTTCTCGAGAGCGAGGCGGGTCGCCGCGCGGCCGCGGAGTTCGCCGAGTGCCTCGCCGCGGCGATGATGTGGGGCGGCGTCGGGCACGCGGCCCGCTACGCCGATCGGATTCGAAGGCTCTACGCGGTCGATCGAGGCGAAACGGGACGGGAACTCACGCGGCTCGCCATCGCGCCGATCGCGGAGGCGATGCTGGTGCGAGACCTCTTCCACGTCGCGGCGATGAGCCTCTCGCCACGCCATCTGGCCGACCTTCGCTCGGTGCTGCGGGTGCGCAGCGCCCGCGGCGACCGGGTCGAACGTCGATTCCTCTTCCGCCTCGACGCGCTGGGCTTCGGTCGGAGATTCCGGCTCGACCTTCGCACGAGCGACTGGCTGCCGATCGTGCTGTCGCGGATCGCCCGATTCTGGCCGTGGCGATGGCGAGGGACGCCGCGCGAGCGGGCCCTGCGAGAAGCGGTGCTTGGGAGGGTCGAGCAGGCGATCGTCGAACTCGGTTCTTCCGAGGCCGGCGACGAGACCTATCGCGCGTGGGTCGCGGAGTTTCGTCGCATGCGGGCGGGCGATCGTCGCCTTCGGGGCCCGGCGGTGATCACGCCGACGGTGTCGGCGAGCCTGGAGCCTCGCCGCGCGTCCCGGACTTCCCCGCGCTGACCCCGAGCGACACCGGCGCCGCATGTTCGTGCCGCAGCTGGCCGCACGCGGCGGCGATGTCGCGTCCGCGGCTCGCGCGGATGTGGGTGTTCACGCCGCGCTCGCGAAGGATGCGCTGGAACTGCAGCACGTCGTCGGTCGAGGGGCGATCGAAGGGCATGCCCTTCACCTCGTTCCATCGGATCAGGTTCACGTTGCTGCGGAGCCGCTTCGCGACCGCCGCGAGCTCGCGAGCGTGCTCGGGCTGGTCGTTGAATCGGCCGAGCAGCAGGTACTCGAGGGTGATCTCGCGGCCGCTCTTGGCGAACCACTCGCCGCACGCGTCGAGGATCTCCGCGATCGAGGCGAACTCCGCCCAGGGGATGATGCGTCGACGCAGGTCGTCGTTGGGTGCGTGCAGCGAGAGGGCGAGGTTGACGGGAAGCTCGAACTTCGCGAAGCGGCGGATCGCGGAAGGCACGCCCACGGTGGAGACGGTGATGCGGCGTGCGGAGATCCCCGCGCCCCACGGCGCGTTGAGCACGCGGATCGCGGCGGTCACCTCGGGCAGGTTCGCGAGCGGCTCGCCCATGCCCATGAAGACGACGTGGCTGATGCGGCCGACGCCCTCGATCCGCCCGAGACGGAAGACCTGCTCGACGATGCGTCCGGCGGAGAGGTTGCCGTCGAAGCCGAGGCCGCTCGCGCAGAAGCGGCAGCCCACCGGGCATCCCACCTGGCTCGAGATGCACGCGGTGCGGCGGGCGTCGGCGGGGATCATCACGCACTCGGTGCGCTTCGAGGGATCCTCGCGGTCGGCTTCGGGCCATCCGAGCAGCAGCTTGCGGGTGCCGTCGCTGGCCTGCTGCGACGCGACCTCGATCGCCTCGGGTCCGGTGAAGCGTTCGGCAAGCCAGGTGCGCTGCGGCACCGACAGATCGGTCATCGCCCGAGGATCGAGGATGCCTCGTTCCCAGATCCACTTGACGACCTGCACGCCGAGGCGTCGCGGCCAACCCGCCTCGACGGCGGCGGCGGCGAACGACTCCGGCGACTCGCCGAAGAGGCTGCGCCGCGGGATCGCGGAGGTTGCGTCGAGGTCGTTCAAGGGGTCGACGGGCCGATCAGCCCGCGGCACTCACGGTGAGATCGACGGTGCGAACGGGAATGCCGCGATCGGTGAGCCATCGCTCGGTGTCGCCGCCGGTGTCCACTCGAATGGTGCGGCTCGCGGGATCGACGCCATGCGACCGCATGACCTCCTTCAGCGTGCCGGGCAGTCCGAACTCGACCGCTTCACGCTGGATGTCGTGCTGCTCGACCTCGGCGCCGTGGGTCTCGACGAGGTGCACGAGGAGGTCGCGGACGAGGTCTTCCGGCGCGCTCGCGCCGGCGGTGACGAGCAGCGTCTTCACGCCCTCGAGCCAGCCCGGTTCGAGCTCGGAGCGGTCGTCGATCAGCTTCGCCTTGGTGCCGAGGTTCTCCGCGATCTCGGTGAGACGCACGCTGTTGGAGCTGTTGCGGCTTCCGACCACGAGCACCAGGTCGCACTGCGGCGCGAGCGCCCTCACCGCGTTCTGGCGATTCGTGGTCGCGTAGCAGATGTCGCCTCCGGGCGGCTCCTTGATGTTCGGAAACGCCTGCTTGAGCGCCTTGATGATGACCTCGGCGTCGTCGAGCGAGAGGGTCGTCTGCGTGAGGTACGCGAGCGAGTTCGGATCCGCGATGTTCAGGTTCGGGATGTCGGCGGGGCTCTCGACGACCTGGATCGAATCGGGGGCCTCGCCGCGGGTGCCGATCACCTCCTGATGGGAGGCGTGCCCGATCAGGAGGATCTGGTAGCCCTTCCGCGCGTAGCGGATCGCCTCGGCATGCACCTTGGTGACGAGCGGGCAGGTCGCATCGACGGTGGTGAGGCCGCGGGCCTTCGCCTCGGCGCGGATCGCGGGACTCACCCCGTGCGCGCTGAACACCACGATCGAGCCGTCGGGGGCCTCGTCGATCGACTCGACGAAGATCACGCCGCGGCCGCGGAAGCGGTCCACGACGTGGCGGTTGTGGACGATCTCGTGGTAGACGCAGACGGTCTCGTCGGGGAAGAGGTCGAGCAACTGCTCGACGACGTCGACGGCCATGTTGACGCCTGCGCAGAAGCCGCGTGGATTGACGAGCAAGACCTTCATTGGGGCGATGATACGGCCGTCGAGGGTGTTTCGCCGTGCATGGATCGGTAGACTCTCCGCCCATGCCCGGCCCGACCGCTCCGACTCTGGAAGCCCTCGAGACCAACGCCGCCGGCGCGGGCGAGGTGGCGGCGGAGCGTCGGGGGCGATCGCTGGCGGTCGACGATCTGACCCGCTGGATCTCCGGGGACGCCCTCCACGAGACTCGGCTCGACGCAGCGTCGGCGTGTCGATTCGTCCACGACTGGACGAGACGGCACGAGGAGAACTTCCCCGTCCTGTCCAGTCTGGTGCCCCCGCGGATCCGGGACGGCTTCGCGGCGGTCTACGCGTTCTGCCGCGCGGCGGACGACCTTGGCGACGAGGCGGGCGATCCGGAGCGGGCCCTCGCGATGCTCGCGTGGTGGCGGGAGGATCTCGAGAGGGCGTTCGATCCCTCCGCGGAGCCGCGACACCCCGTGTTCATCGCGCTTCGAGAGGTGGCGATGCGGCACGGTCTCGAGGCGAGACCGTTCCATGATCTGATCGACGCCTTCGAGCTCGATCAGACGAAGTCGCGCTACGCGACCTGGGACGAGGTCGTCGGCTACTGCCGCAAGAGCGCCGATCCGGTCGGGCGGATCGTGCTTCGCCTCTTCGGCGGGCCGGAGGACCCCAAGACCCTCGCGGCGTCCGACGCGGTCTGCACCGGGCTTCAGCTGGCGAACCACTGGCAGGACATCCGTCGCGATCTCGAGGAGCGCGATCGGATCTACGTCCCGAGCGAGTGCATCGCGATCGATCGCTTCGAGGATCGTCTCCGCGAGACCGCCTCGCGCGGCTTCGCCTGCGATGCGACCTTCCTCGCGGAGAGCCGCGAACTGGTTCGGGGACTGGTCGAACGGACCTGGCCTTGCTTCGAGCACGGCCGCGAGCTGCTGCCGAGGATCTCGCCCGAGGCTCGGCCGGTGGTCGAACTCTTCATCGAGGGCGGCGAGGCGGTGCTCCGCCGCATCGAGTCGTGGGACTTCGAGACGGTGCTGCATCGACCCCGGATCGGGCGGGCCACGAAGGCGATCATGGTCGGCCGCGCGTGGATTCGAAGCCGATTCGCTCGGCGGCGGAGCCGCTCCGGATGACCGAGGCCGCCGCGGCGCCCGGGATCGCGGCGAGCCACGCCGCGTGCGAGGAGATCACGCGCCGCGAGGCCGCGAACTTCTACCACGGCCTCAAGCTGACGCCGATGCCGCAGCGCGAGGGGCTCTTCGCGCTCTATGCCTGGATGCGGCGAGCCGACGACCTCGTCGACGACGGTGAAGGCGACGCGGTCGATCGCGGCCGCGCCCTCGATCGGTTCGGCGCCGAGACCCGCGAAGCGTTCGCGGGCACGCCGCCGGCCGGCGATCCGATGTGGCCGGCGTTCGTCGACACGATCCGTCGATGGCGCCTCCCGATCGAACCCTTCGAGGACATGCTGCTCGGGCAGCGGCAGGATCTCACCCTGGAGACGCTTCCGGACTGGCCGGCGCTGCGGGAGTTCTGTCGCCGCGTCGCCTCGACGGTCGGCGTGCTCTGCGTGCGGATCTGGGGGCTCGACGATCGTCGCGATCTCGAGTTCGCCGAGGCGAGGGGCATCGCCTTCCAGCTGACCAACATCCTGCGCGACCTGCGGGAGGATCGAGCAAGAGGTCGCGTCTACCTGCCCCAGGATGAACTTCAAGAGGCCGGACTCGACCTCGACGACCTCCTCGAGTGGCGAGATCCGGCGCGGTGCCGCGCCTTCATCGCGGCACAGGCGGCGCGGGCGAGGTCGCACTACGACGCGAGTTCGCCGCTCGACGAGCGCCTCGAGCCGGCGTGCCGGCCGACGCTCTGGGCGATGACCCGCATCTATTCGGGCATCCTCGAGCGGATCGAAGCGGAACCCTCGCGAGTGGCGGGCCCGCGGCGGGTCGGGCTGAGCACGTTTCGCAAGGTCTGCATCGCGTTCGAGGCGAAGCGCCTCGGTCGGCGATGGGCCCGCGCTGCGGCGACGGCGTGATGGCCGACTCCATCGCCATCGTCGGAGGCGGTCTTGCCGGCCTCGCCGCAGCGCTTCGGTTGGCCGAGGCGGGGCGTCGAGTCGAGGTGCTCGAGACGCGGCCTCGGCTCGGCGGGCGGGCCACATCCTTCGAGGATCCGCGAAGCGGGAGGATCCTCGACAACTGCCAGCACGTGGTGCTCGGATGCTGCACCAACCTGCTCGACTTCTACGAGCGGATCGGCGTCCTCGACGAGATCGAGTGGCACCGCACCTTCTTCTGGGCCAATCCGCCGCACGAGCCGGACCGCCTTGCGATGTCTTCGCTTCCGGCGCCGCTGCATCTGGCCGCGAGCTTCCTGCGGCAGCGGCGGATCACGTTCGCTGAGAAGTTCCGCCTCGCGTCGGCGATCGGCGCGATCCTCCGCATGGGTCGCGGCCGGCGGCTCCGCGAGGGCGATCGGACCTTCCTCGACGTTCTTTCGGAACTCGGGCAGACGCAGCGGGAGATCGAACAGTTCTGGAGCCCGATCATCGCGAGCGCCTGCAACCTCGACGTCGACGAGGTCGCGGCGAGCCACGCGCTGCAGGTGATCCAGGAGGGATTCCTCGCGCATCCGTTCGCCGCGGCGATGGGGCTTGCGAAGCGCAGCCTGCTGTCGCTGTACGAACCGGCGCGACGCCGAATCGAGGAGGCCGGCGGCACGATTCGAACCGGCGTGAGCGCGAAGGCCCTGGCGTTCGATGGCCGAAGGGTGACCGCGGTCGTGACCGACGAGGGCACGGTGCCGGCTTCGGCGGTGGTGAGCGCCGTGCCTCCCGATCGCCTCGCGAAGCTCTGCTCGGACACGCTCCGCAGCGCCGACCGTCGCCTCGGGCGGCTCGAGGAGATCGGCGTCAGCCCGATCCTCGGCGTGCATCTCTTCTTCGAGGAGCCCTTCACGGACCTGCCGCATCTCGTGCTGCCGGGTCGCGGCACGCAGTGGCTCTTCATGAAGGGCCGCGACGAGTCGGGGCGGCATCACGCCCACGCGGTCATCTCCGCGGCGGCGGCGTGGATGCCGCTTTCGGAGGCGGAGATCGCGGCGAAGGTGATGGAGGACGTGCGTTGGGCGTTTCCGCGCCGCCGCATTCCCGATCCGGTCGAGGTGCGAAGCGTCAAGGAGAAGCGGGCGACCTTCGCCGCGCGGCCGGGGATCGATCGCCTGCGGCCCTCGTCGCGTCCGGGGGTCCTCGGCGGTGCGGAGAACCTCTTTCTTGCGGGCGATTGGTGCGCCACCGGCTGGCCCGCCACGATGGAAGGCGCGGTGCGAAGCGGCTACGCGGCGGCGGCGGCGATCCTCGGCGGGGACGCGACGCGTGCGGGGGTTGGCGTGGTCGATGACCTTCCGACGGCGCGACTCGCCGCCCTCGCGGGTCTCGCGCGATGAACGGCCATGAGGGGGACGCGGGGGTTCCTGTCGATCCTCGCGCGGCGCGGGATCGTGTCGAACGTGAAGCGAGGTCGATCGGATTCGCCGCGGTGGGGGTCTGCGACGCGGCGCCCGTCGACCGGCGCCGTGAACTCGAGGCGTGGATCGCGGCGGGCTCGCACGGCGAGATGTCGTGGATCGCCGAGCGCATCGAGATCCTGCTCGATCCCGCCAAGGTGCTCGAGGGCGCCCGCTCCGTGATCGTGGTCGCGGACCGATACCACGACGGACGCCCGGATCGCCGCGACGCATCGCAGCCGCCGCGCGGGCGGATCGCGCGGTACGCCCGCGGCGAGGACTACCACCGCACGATCCGCCGGCGGCTCGAACGCCTCGTCGAAGCGATCGCTCCGGCGCTTCCAGGCGAGGCCTTTCGGATCTGTGTCGACACGGCGCCGCTGCTCGAGCGCGAGTTCGCCGCCCGGGCGGGCCTGGCTCGGATCGGCAAGCACACGCTGGCGATCTCGCCCGAGTTGGGGAGCTGGACGCTGCTCGGCGCGATCCTGACGACCGCCACGATCGCCTCGACCTCGCCCGCAACGCCTCGCCCCGCCGATCCATGCGGCTCGTGCACGCGGTGCATCGAGGCGTGTCCGACCGGGGCGATCACGCCGTTCTCCGTCGAGGCGACCCGTTGCGTGAGCTACCTCACGATCGAGCACCGTGGCGAGATCGATCCATCGCTGCACGAGGGCCTCGGCGACTGGATCGTCGGCTGCGACGTGTGCCAGGAGGTCTGCCCGCACAACCAGCCGACCCGTCGCAAGCGAGGCATCGCCGGCGATCCGGCGCTGTCCCCTCGACGCGAGGGGTTCCCGCTGCTTGAAGTGCTGGGATGGTCGGAGGACGATCGCCGGGCCGCGTTCGTCACGAGTGCGATGAAGCGGGTGAAGCTTCCGGCGATGCGGCGCAACGCGGTGATCGCCGCCACCAACGCCGTGCTCGATCCGGCCTTCACCACCTCTCCGAACGCTTCGCTCGAGGCGATTGAGAACAGGCTCCGCGAGATCGCCGACGATCCGAGCGAGGAGGCCCTGGTGCGAACGACCGCGAGGCAGTCGCTGGATCGAATCGCTTCGCGTCGCGGTTCTTGACGTGAGCCTCGCGACTCGACGCGTTCAGGCGCCGAGCGAGCCGTAGACCTCGCTGAGCGTGCCGACCACGACTACCCCGATTCCAAGTACGGCCAACGCCATCGCCAGCGTGCCGACGGCGGCCCAAACCCAGGCCCGACGGCGGTCCTTGAGTCCCAGGATCCCGCAGACGACGATCGGCAATCCGATCAGCGCGCCCCACCACGGATTCGAGGCCAGAAGCAGCGACGGACCCGAGAGGGCGAGTTCCGTCTCGCGGGCGAGCGACGCCACCGCATATCCGGCCACCACGCCCCCGGCGGACAGCAGCGGACCGATCACGAGGAGCGAGACGAGCTTGGCGGTGCGAAGGAGATCGAGCACCCGGCGTGCTTCGGAGCCAGCCGGCGGTTGGAGCGATGCGAGACGCGAGTCGGTCACGCGAAGCGGCTCAGCGGGCCC
>CAZTMB010000002.1:55016-76404 GCA_964614695.1 uncultured Isosphaeraceae bacterium
GCGGTTGGAGCGATGCGAGACGCGAGTCGGTCACGCGAAGCGGCTCAGCGGGCCCGAGCGCCGCCGGCCGCACCACCCATCATCGCGGTCATCATCTCCTGCTGCATCGCGACGCCGGCGGCCTGCGCCGAGGCGAATTCGCCGTCGCGCACCCGTTGGGCGAACATCGTGAAGAAGGGGCCCATCTGCTTGGCCATACCTTCCATCATGCCGGCCTGCATCGCCATCTGCGCGGGATCGCCGCCGCCCATCATGCTGTCGAAGTCGGCGTACCACTTTCCGCCCTCTGCGACGAGCACGAGTTCCGTGCCACCGAGGTCGACCACGGCTTGATCACCCTCGTTTGAAACCAGCTCCGCGGACTCCATGCCGGGCATCGAGCCGCCTCCAAGCTGCTCGAGTCCGCTCGCGGATCCGAAGGTCTCGACCATCGCCGCACGAACCGGCTCCGCGGCCTGCCCGATCGCGATCACGGCCTTGAGCATGCGGCGACCACCCGGAGAGGTCGCCCGGAACACCTGCTCCATCATCGCCGCGTCACCGTCGGCCAGCCCGCCTCGCCTCAGGAACTCGAGCAGTGCTTCCGCCGAGGCAAACGGCGGTCCGCCCGCCGAGTTCGCGGCGGACGCGGATGCGCTCGACATCGATGACCCGCGACCGTCATTGGCCGTGCCGCCGATCTCGCGCTGTGCGAACCGCGACATCGCCGACTGCAGTTCCTGTTGCAGCAGGGTGCCGGTGGCTCCGGACAAAGCGGGAAGCGACTCGAGCGACTCGGCGATCTCCGTGAAGATCTCCTCCGCACGGGCCCGAGCGCTTTGCGCCTCGGCGGAAGCGCCTTCGAGAGCCCGCCGCCAGCGGTCGACCTCGCCACCGCTCGGAAGATTCTCGAGAAGCGCCTTGTAGAAGGAAGCCTGCGCGGCGAACGCGTCGGCTTCGGCGACGGAGACCGCCGCCGCGCCCTGTCGCGCCGCCACCACGAGCCAGTCGAGCGAAGCCTGCAGATCCCGCGAACCACCCGAGCGGGCTCGACGCGCGGCGCTCGCTGCGGCTTCGAAGTCGGAACGGGCGGCGGCGGCGGACTGTCCGAAGGACGACTCGGCGCCGAGCTCGATCGCCGCGGCGGCGGGCACGAGCCGCTGCCGGATGTCGGCCGCGGCCTGCCGGAAGGTCGAAGACTGCGCCGCGAGCGCGGACGAGACTTCCGTCAGCAGGTTCGCGGCCTGCTCGCGCCCCGCGGCCAAGGCTTCGAGACCGAGGCGTTCTCGCTCGCGGTCGCGGATCGCGTCGGCCTGGGTCTCGAAGGCGATCTCCTGTCCGGAGGCCTCCACGGCCAATTCGTTGGCCATGCGGCGAAGTTCGGCGGACTCGGCGATCAGGTCGAACGCATCGATCGGGTTCTGGGCCGAGGCCTGTCGCTGCAGTTCCAAGGCGTCCGCGTTCAACTCGCCCGAGCGGCGGCGGAACGACTCGATCGACTCGGCAAGCCTGTCGGCGCCGCGTCGCTCGGTCTCGATCACCGCCTGTTCGGAGCTCGCCGCGCGGCGGGCTTCGCCTGCCGACCGGCGCAGCGCGTCGGCGGCCGGCAACTGCATCGCCTCGTTCGCGGCCGCCGCGGCATCGAGATCGGCGGCGGCGCGGGCCGTCGC
Organism: uncultured Isosphaeraceae bacterium; assembly: GCA_964614695.1. GTDB lineage: Bacteria > Planctomycetota > Phycisphaerae > Phycisphaerales > SM1A02 > VGXO01. The sequence continues at coordinate 56,666 of CAZTMB010000002.1, forward strand.
GAGCACCACCCGACGTGCCGCCGCTGCGGTGCTCGTCTCGGCGAGCAGATCCTGCATGCGGAGCCGCGCCTGATCGAGCTTCACCTCGGCGAGCATGAGTCCCGCGGCGGCATTGCCGCTCGAGGCGAGCGGCGAGATCTGGTTCGCGATGCCTGAAAGCGCCCGGTCGGTCGTCGCACGCAAGCCCGCGAAGGCTTCGATCTGCCGAGCCTCGTCGTCGTCGATCGCCTTCGACGCGAGCTCCGAGCCGACCAGCATCGTCGCGGGGCGGTTGGCAACCACCTCGAGGTAGGCGGTCCGTGCCGAAGCGAGTTGCGCCTGCGCCTGGCTGCTCTCGGCGACACCGGAGTCCTCGCAGGCGAGCGGCAGGATCGCGAGGGCAAGCGGGGCGAGGAGCGGAAGGCGTCGTGAGATGGACATCGGTCGATCCGGGAAGGCCTGAGATGCCGGGACTTCGAAGCGGGCGAGTGTAACAGCGGACCCGCGTCGCCCGACTCAGCGCGTCGGTCCGGCGGCGGGCTCGGTCGGGCTCGGAGGCAGCCCGATCTCCGGTCGGATCGCGGGTGGCTCGTAGTCGACCGGATAGGTCGGTCGCGGCTGGTACATCGCCTCGATCCAACGCACCGCGTCGGCCAGAAGGCGCTGGTTCGCGTTGGTGAAGACCGGCTTCCATCCGGGCACGTCGGGGTGCGGGAAGCGGGCTTCGGTTCGCGGCAGGGCGTGCTGGATGATCAGCGAGTCGAGCGGACGATCGAAGTCGACGAGCGGCTCGTCCGACCACTCCGACCGCAGGAGGATCAGCAGGTTGGTGAAGCGGACCCGCTCGTCGCGGCTGTTGCGGTTGTGCAGGAAGAACCGCCCGCCCTCGAGGCCGCCGTGGCACCGGCTCGTCGCGCAGTTGCCGATCAGCCAGGCGTCGTGGACGCGTTGGCGGAAGAGGTTCAGCGCGAACGGCTCGCTGTCGACGCTGATCTCCGGATAGAGGTCGCGGGCCTTGAGTTCGAACATCAGTCGCACGAGATCGATCGGATCGGCGCGGAACATCCGGGTGCGTCCCTCGCTCGTCGCCGGGATCGCCGGATGCGCGGCGTACCGCTGGATGAGCGTGCGGATCGTCTCGGGCTCGATCGAGATGCGGGGCGGGCGACGGAAGTCGATCTCGAGCACGCGGATGAGGTTGACGTCGTCCCGCGAGAGCAGCCGTTGCGGGAGGAGTTCCTTGAGCGGAATCGTGCCGCGGGCCACGTCGCCGGGATCGAACTCGCCATCGTCGAGAATCGGCTCGGTCCGGGGCGCCGGTCCCTCGAGCGCGATCTGCGCCTCGACCACCGCCCGCAGGGTGCGGGCGTCGCCGAGATCGAAGTCCGCCAGAAGCCGATCGAGCTCCTCGAGCGCCTCGGGGTACATCCTCCGCTGATGCAGCCAGCGGCAGAGAGCCAGCCGTCGGACGTGGTCGATCTTCGGGATCGCCTCGCGAAGCCGCTCGAACTTCTCGCGATCGGACTCCTCGAGCACGACCTGCTGCACGGACTTCCGCGGGAAGCGGGTCTCGATGCCCGCGATCTCCATCACCACCTCGCCGTAGTCGTCGGCGAGCACGATGCCGCGGAAGGTGTTGCCGTCGCGCAGTCGCACCACGCCGTTCTGTCCGGGCTTCGGCTCGACGAGCGGCACGATCGAGACGATGCGGGCCTTCGGGAAGGCCTTCTCCTCGCCCTCGTGCTCGATCACGATCTCGTCGGGGCTCTCTCGCAGCAGTCGCCCGCCGAGCTCGGTGTGGCGATCGATGATCAGGTAGACCCGCGACGGCGAGGACGCTGAGGAATCCTCCGCCACGTCGAGGCTCTCGTCCTCCGCGGGCGATCCCTCGTCCACGTCCGGAGTCGGCGGTGCTTCGCTCGGCGTCGGCGAGCCTGCGGGCGTCGGCTCGGCGGGCGCGGGCGGATCGTCGACCGCCGGGGTGAGCAGCAGCGCGACGGACAGGAGACTCTCGAGGATCCAGGACATCGGGGGGCGTGATTCTCGGCGCTCGAGCGTGGCGAGGCAATCGGCGATTCGCGGCTTCGCACGACGCCGGCGCGTCCGACGGCGGTGGTATGGTCCGCACCCCGCGTCCAAGGAGATCCCAACGATGAAGCTCGGCGTCATGGCGGCCCTCTTCGCGGGCCGCACCCTCGAAGAAGCCCTCGCGATCTGTGTGGAGTCCGGGCTCGATGCGATCGAACTTCCCGTCGGGGCCTACCCCGGCAAGCCCTTCTTCGATCCCGACAAGGTGCTCGCCTCGGCCAAGGAACAGCAGCGGATCAAGGCGATGATCGCCGACCACGGGCTCTCGCTCTCGGCGATCTCCTGCCACGGCAATCCGGTGCATCCCGATCCGAAGAAGGCGAAGCCGCACCATGCGGCGTTCGAGACCGCGGTGAAGCTCGCCCCGAAGCTCGGCACCGACATCGTCATCACGTTCTCCGGCTGCCCCGGCGGGGCGAAGGGCGACAAGCAGCCCAACTGGGTCACCTGCCCGTGGCCGGGCGAGTTCCTCGAGGTGCTCCAGTACCAGTGGGACACCGTGCTCGTGCCCTACTGGGCGACGCAGGCGAAGTTGGCCCACCAGCACGGCGTGCGGGTCGCGTGGGAGCCGCATCCGGGCTTCTGCGTCTACAACCCCGACACCACGATCCGGCTCGCCGAGCGGGCGATGAAGGCCTCCGGCGTGAAGGCGAAGCGATCGGTGCTCGGCTGCAACTTCGATCCGTCGCACTTCTTCTGGCAGGGGATCGACCCGGTCAAGGCCGTCGGCCCGATCGCGCAGGCGGGGCTTCTGTTCCATGTGCATGCGAAGGACACCGAGCTCTCACGCACCGAAGGCCCGGTCAACGGCTACCTCGACGCGCGACCGTACGGCGATCTCGCCCATCGATCGTGGAGCTTCCGCACCTGCGGCTGGGGCCACGGCCACGAGTTCTGGCGGCCCTTCGTCAGCGAGCTGCGCCGGCACGGCTACGACCACGTCCTCTCGATCGAGCACGAGGACGCGATGATGTCGATCGAGGAAGGCCTCGAGCGGGCGGTCGCGTTCCTCGCCGAGGCGATGATGTTCGAGCCGCCCGCGACGCCGTGGTGGCACTGAGCGTGGCACTGAGCCGCGACGGGCGAGCGAGGCTCACTCCGGGATCGGCGTGATCTCGACGTCGGCGCTGTGGGCGATCTTCGTCGTCCACGCGAGCGTCGCCTTCGAGTCGGTCGTGCCCGCGGCGCCGAGGGCGATCGTCCACTTGAGGAGGCCCTGCGGGGCGTCCTTCTCGAGATAGGCCGCGTCGGTGTCGAGCGGCCGGCTGAGGTCGGTCACCGTGACGGTGATCTTCTCGTTGCGCGAGACCGGGCGGCGATCCCACACTTCGACGATCACCGCCCGCGGAAGGCGGTTCTCGAGCTCGATGCGATTGGAGATCGTGGTCTGCCGCCCGCCGCCGAAGAGCCCGGTGGTCGAGGTGTTGCGGACGCTCGGCTGCTTCACGACCTCGAGCCGCGGCTCGGGGCCGAGGAAGATCTCGAACTTGCCGCGGCCCTGCACCGCAGGGAGTTCGGTCTCGCCGACGTAGGCGCCGGCGACGAAGATGGATGCGTCGCCGGGAAGCAGCACCAGATCGGTCGAGTTCTCGAGCGTCGCGCGAAGCGACGGCGGCACGCCGGTGATCGGCCGGCTCACGAAGACGAGCCGCGGCTTCGCATCGATCGAGTCGATCCGCAGGCGCTGCGTCTGCGCAGCGTCGCTGGGGACCGACACCGGCCGGGGCAGTCGATAGGCGACGGCAAGGCCGCTGTCGAAGGCGATCGCGGCGTCGCCGGGATCCCCGAAGATTCCGCCGCTGCCCCCGCCGCCGCCGAACCCTGCGCTTCCGGGAGGCGCCATCGGACGCCCCGCGTCGAAGGCAAGCGAGTCGACCTTCTCGCGAGCGGCCGGCGGCGGAACGTAGACGTCGACGAAGACCGGATCGATCTCGGGCGGCGCGGTCGGCTCGGTCGGATCGGCGGTCGAGAGTTCAAGCACGACGTCGGTCCAGTCCTCTCCGGTCGCCTGCTCGACGAGGGCGTCGTACTCAAGGTCGGTGCGGTTGCCGGCGACATCGGTGCGGATGCGGTAGGCCGGGCGCCACGAGGCGCCGTCGACGCGATAGAGCAGTTCGATCGTGGCGGCGCCGCCCGTCGGCGAACTGACCGTGACATCCTGCACGAGCCGCGTGCCGATGCGGCTGCCGATCGCCCGGCGTTCCCACTCGAGGGTCGCCTTCACGCGACGCCTCTCGGCGAGGATCGCCGCGAGTTCACGCTTGCGAAGCAGAAGCCCCGCGCGGCGCTCGGCGAGGAACCGCATCTGCTCGGCGACCTGCCCGAGATCGAGCGCCTCGGTGCCCGCGGCGGCCGCGGCCTGCTGGCCGGCCCGCGCCGAGATCGCCTCGAGAAACGCCCACTCGCCGTCGAGGACCCTGGCGTCGTCCTCGAGCGCCGCGATCTCAAGGCCGATCGCCTCGATTCGGGCGTCGAGTTCGCCCGCGCGGCCGCGGGCCTCCGGATCGGCGACCGGCACTTCGCGGACGACCACCTCGATCACCTTCGCTTCGCCGTCGACGCGAGCCTGCACGCTGTCCTCGACGAGTCCGCCGGGCGCGACGTCGAGGAAGCGGACGAGGCTCGTCCCCTGCGGAAGTTCCACGTCGGCGCGACGCGTGATCGCCGCTTCGTCGCGGTAGACCGTCGCGGCGACGATGCGCGATTCCGCCAGAATCGGTTCGCCGGACGCATCGATCGAAGGCGACTGCGGCGCAGCGAAGGAGGAGGCCGTCGCGAGGATCGCGAGGCAGAGAGACGCAAGGCGATTCGTCACGATCGGGCTCCTCTCCGCCGCGTGGCGGCGGAATCGGGTTCTCACGCGAGGATCACAGGTCCTGCAGGGCGCCGCGGGTGCCGCTGCGACGGAGGACCTCCGCCACGCGATCTCGGTTGGCGAGGCCGCTTCGCTCGACGCTCGCCACGAGTTCCCGCATGAGCAGGTCCTTCTCGAGGTAGCGGCGGGCGAGCTCCGCCGTCGCCGCGGGCTCGAGGTCCGCGAGGAAGTCGATGCCCTCGTGGTAGAGCATGCTCGAGGCGAGGCGATTGGCCTGCATCCAGTTGAGGTAGGACGCCGGCATGCGGGTCCAGATGCGGTCGCCGGCGGTCTCGCGAAGGATCGGCGGCAGGTGATCGACGACGAGCGACTTCGCCCGCTCGCGATCGGCCTCCGGCCAAGTGGGGATCGCCGCGGCGATCGCGGCCGCGGCGGCATTCGCGACCTTGCTCAGGCGCGTGCTGATGGCCGGCAGGCTCGTGCCGGTGCGACGGCGGCCCTCCTGCATCAGCAGCACCGCCTCGGCGCGGGCGAGGTCCCGCAGCGTGTCGAGCACCTGCGCGACGAAGGTCGGCTTGATCGCGAGGAACTCCTGCTCGTCGAGCACCATGCAGGCGCAGATCTCGAAGCTCGAGGTGATCACGCCGCACTTGTTGGCGGAGCTGTCCTTGACGATCGTCACCCCGTGCTCGGAGAGCCGTTCGCGGGCGCCCGGGGTGAGGAAGAGGTTCGCGCCTTCGACGATCAGCCCGCTCGAAGGCGTGCCATCGGCGGCGAGGAACTCCCGCCAGTTCCCCTCGTGGATCGTCGCGGGGCGGCCGCCGGCGGGGACGAAGGCGTCGGCCTTCACCCGGTTGTGCATGGTGTTCCGGAGTTGGGCGCCGTCGGGCTCCTTGACGCTCGCGATGCGGCCCTTCGGCCCGAGCTTCGCGCGGTTGAACTCCGCGATCGGCAGGCTCTGCTCGAAGAGCCGAAGCAGTTCGGCGTGATCGAGCCCGTCGGGATCCTCGCCGCATCCGCTTCCGTCGGCGATGCCGACGATCCGTGCATTCGCGCCATGGTCGCGGTTCAGGATCTTGATCATGTTGCCCGCGACGTCGCCGTCGGGGCCGCCGGTGATCTTGACCGTGAAGGGTCGCTGGCGAGGATCGATCCCGACCGCCTCGAGCATGACGCCGAGGAAGACGTTCACGCCCTCGCTCGTCACGCCGTAGACCTTGTGGTTGATGCCGGCGCCAGGCTTGCTGCTCATGAAGGCCGTCGGCATCGGATAGCCGCGCACGCGGGCTCGCTCGACGATCCACTCGATGTGCTGAGGAGAGATGTTCTCGTCGGGCCCGAGGTAGATCAGTTCCTCGCGGCCGAAGCGGTCGACCACGAGACGCTTGGTCGCGGGATCGGGCGTGATCAGGTCGAGCAGCGAGTCGACGAAGCTCTTGACGCTGCGGGTGATCTCGGCGCCGGCCTCGATCAGCACCGCGGCCTTTGCGCCGCCCTCGGGGATGTCCTTGTTCTTGAGCTGCTGGGCGAACGCGAGGCCGTACGCCTCGTTGTAGAGCCGCTCGCTCTCGCGGGCGTGCTGAGCCTCGCCGTCGGGCCGCACCACGCGCAGGCCGCCGCGGGCGATGTCCTGGAACCGCACGTGGAATCCGGCGCAGCCGCGGCCGTGCACGAAGAAGACGCCGTAGGGCAGTTCCGGGCGCTCCTCGGTGCGAAGCAGCTGCGGATCGATCCGCATCGCCAGGCCGAATCGCCGGGGCAGGAAGAAGTTCGTGCGAAGCACCGCGCCGATCGCCTTCACGAGCCCGAGCAGGACGGCCCGATCGGGGTCGACGCTGATGGTCTCGGAGATGCGGGTCCGCAGCGCGTCGAGGCGGTTCGTGAACTCCGCCTCGGGCATCGGGGACGCCGGATCGAAGCGGGCGACGAGCAGGTCGATCGCCTCGATCGTCGTCGGGAAGTTCTGCTCGAGCGCCTGCTGGATGCGCTCGCGGGTGTAGGCGAAGCGGTTCTCGCCGGCGAGCAGCTGATGCAGGAGCTGCGAGAACGCGAGCAGCAGTTCGGCGCGGGCGACATCGAAGCCCGGATGCCGCGAGGCGATCTCGAGGCAGCGGAAGTCGACCCACTTGATCCGCAGCAGATCCGCCTTCACCCGCCGCCAGAGATCGCTCTCCGGATCGATCTGCCCGCCGTCGGGCCCCTGGATCACGAAGCCGACGAAGGTGACCGACCCGTGCGGCGGGTCGGCGACGATGTCGAGATACGCCCGCTCGATGCCGATGCGATGCCGAGCGAGCAGGCTCGCGGTCCGCTCGAGCATCGTCCGGGTGCGCGCGTTCGCGACCGCGATGCTGAGCCGCGAGAGGTTCGGATCGGCCTCCTGCTCGAGCTCGACCTCGGCGCCGTCGAGACCCGAGACCTTCATGAACATCGCGTGGTGCTTGCACATACGAAGCGGCGAGAGCGTCGCGATGTACTCCGCCGCGCAGCCTCGGAAGTACGCGGTGATGTCGTCGGCGCACCAGTCGGGATCCTGCGACTTCGCGAACTCGATCGTCTCGCGGAGCTTCTCCGCCTGACGCGGGTCCTTCGGGTCGAACGGATCGCGGTCCCCGAAGACGAACGTGTCGAGCACCAGCTCGCCGTCGAGGGTCGTGTGGATCTTGGCGGCCCGCAGCGAGCGATCGAGCGGCAGCGAACCCACGAGCTCGGCAAGCACGCCGGGGTAGTTCTTCGGGCGCAGGAACGTGAACTCGTTGCCGTCCTCGCTGCGCAGCGACAGTTCGAGCGGGCGCCCCGAGGCCCGCGCGGCGATGATCGCTCGCAGGTGCGCGAGCTGCGACGCCGAGTCGGTGTCCTGGAAGTACATCGACGGCATCTGCTGGAGGAACCACGGCACCGTCTGCTCGGCGGTGTCGCGGAAGCCGCGGACGAGTTCATCGACGAGGGCCGCCGGATCGGCGGGGGCGCCGGCGTGAGATGCCGAGGCGGAGGGGACCGTGGACATGCGCGTGAGGTACCGGGCGAGTCGGCGGCAGGGAAGTGAACGGTCCGGCGGCACGTGCCACCGGACCGGTGGGAGAACGAACGAGTGGGGGAACCGGTTCCGACCCGGTCCCCCGATATCCTGACCGATTCGCGTCCGACACGGAACCGGCATGCACGCCATTTGCATCGGCAACTTCGAGGGAGTCCATCGAGGACATGCGGCGCTCCTCGCCGCGGCCCGGCGACGAGTCGGCGCCGCAGGGCGGGTCACCGCGGTGGCGTTCGAGCCGCTGCCGGTCGAGATCCTGCGTCCGGGAACCATGGCCGGACGGCTTACGGCCCCGCAGGAGAAGGTCGAGAGGCTGCGGGCCGCGGGCGCCGACGAGGTCGTGCTGCTCGAGACCTCGCCGACCCTGCTCGGGCTCGACCCCGAGTCGTTCATCGCCGAGATCCACGATCGCCTCGCACCGAACGTCATCGTCGAAGGCCCCGACTTCCGGTTCGGGAAGGGGCGTGCGGGCGACGTGCGGCAACTCGCGGAGATCGGGACGCGACGCGGCTTCGAGGTCGAGGTGGTTCCCGAGCTGCTGGTGCCGCTGCCCTCGGGCTCGATGGTGCCTGCACGCAGTTCCCATGTGCGCTGGCTGCTCGGAAAGGGCCGTGTGCTCGAGGCGGCCTGCATCCTCGGTCGGCCCTACACGCTCTCCGGCACGGTCGTTCCGGGCGACCGGCAGGGGCGGCTTCTCGGATGCCCGACCGCGAACCTCGACCACGGGCGTCAGCTGCTGCCCGCCGACGGGGTGTATGCGGGTTTCGCGGAGCTGCCCGAGGGCGACCGGGTGCCGGCGGCGATCAGCGTGGGCTGCAAGCCGACGTTCGAGCCGACACCGCCGCGATGCGAGGTGCACGTGATCGGACGAGAACTTCCGATGGACTTCTACGGCTGGCCGATCCGCGTCTCGTTCGAGCGCTGGGTGCGCGGGCAGCTGGTCTTCGGCGGCGTCGAGCCGCTCATCGCGCAGATGCGGCGCGATGTCGTGTGGATCGAACGCCTCCTGCGGATTGCGGCGGCGCGAGGGGAAGAGTCCGATCGTCCGGAGGCGGCATGAGCGAGTACCGATCGAACGTGGATCTCGCCGGGCTGGCGGCTCGGCTTCGCGGCGCCACGCGGGCGCTGGCTCTCTCGCATGCGAAGCCCGACGGCGACGCGATCGGATCGTGCCTCGCCGTGCGGCGACTGCTTGCGGCGCACGGAGCCGAGACCGAGATCGCGCTGGTCGGGCCGATCGAGCCGGCGTTGGGCTCGCTGCTTCGCGGTCAATCGGCGGTTCGAGAGATCGATCCCAAGGCGCCGCCGTCCGCGGAGGAACTCTCCGCGTGGCTCGACGGCTTCGACATGATCCTCATCGTCGACACCGGCACCTACGGCCAGCTCGAACCGCTCGCCGACGCCTTGCGGCCACGTCGCGAACAGGTCGTCGGCATCGATCACCACGCGCGAGGCGACGAGGCGGTCGCCGCGACGCGGTGGGTCGATTCGTCCTGCGCCTCGACCACGGAGATCCTCGCCCAGCTCGCCGAGGCGATGGCGGTGCCGCTCGCGCCCGCGGGTCGCGGGAGTCTTGGGGAGGCGATCTTCGTGGGGCTCGCCACCGACACCGGCTGGTTCCGGTTTCCCTCGGCGGGCCCGCGGCAGTTCGCGCTCGCGTCAAGACTGCTCGAAGCCGGCGTCGAGAAGGACCGGATCTACGTCGAACTCGAGCAGCAGGGACGCCGCGAGCGCCTTGCGGCGCTCGGACGAGCGTTGCGCTCGCTCGAGGTGGTGCCCTTCGGCGGCGATGCGCGATGCGGTTTCGCGGTGATGACGCTCTCGCAGGCGGACTTCGCCGAGACCGGCGCGAACGCGACCGATGTCGGCGGACTCGTGAACGAACCGCTTGCGATTGCGGGCGTGGTCGCGTCGGTGCTGCTCTCCGAGCCCGAGTCCGGCCTCGTGCGGATGAGCTTCCGCTCGGCGGGTGCCGCGGCGCTGCCGCCCGGGCTCGCCGCGACCGCGGGCGCGGCGGTCGACGTCAACGAACTCGCGTCGCGCTTCGGCGGTGGCGGCCACGTGGCGGCGGCGGGCGCACGAGAACGCGGATCGCTCGAGGCGATCCGCGCGAAGGTGCTTGACGAGTTGGCGAAGGGGCGCTGAGTCAGCTCGCCGCGGGCGCCGGGGCCTCCGCGGCCTCGGTGGCGGGAACGTCCTCGCCCGTGCCCGCAGGGGCGAATTCGTAGCCGAGCTCGGCGATCGTCGACTCGACCGACGGGGTGACCGTCGCATCGACCATGGTCACGGTCGCGGTGCCGCCTTCGTAGGTGACTTCGCAGGCGAGCACGCCGGTGAGGCCGGCAAGCTTCTCCTGGATGCCCGCGGCGCAACCGCCGCAGTGCATGCCGTCGACCCGGTAGGCGACGGTGGTGGCGTTGGCGAGTTGCTCGGCGGTGGGGGCGGGCTTCACCGCGACCGGAGCCTTCGGCTCGGGGCGATCACAGGCCGCGAGCGCGGCGACGAGCAGCGAGGAGAGGGCGACAAGTCGGATCGAGGACATGGGCGACTCCATGGAGTGGCGTGGGGATCGAGGGCTAATCGAACGCGGGATCCTACGCCTTGGTCGCCCAAGCGGATCGCGCCTTAGCCGCGAAGCAGTTCCGCCTTGCGGAAGCGGCCCTGAAGCACCGATTCGGAAGGGGCCTGCAGCCAGTCCTCGAGCAATCCGGCGTAGACGCTGCGGAAGTCCACGCCGAACTTGAGGTCGCCGCGGTCGAGATCCTCGAGCGAAGGGTGATTGCCGAGCACGCCCGCCCGCACCGCCGGGCCGATCAGAAAGACCGGGGCCGCCGCACCGTGGTCGGTGCCGCCCGAAGCGTTCTGCGCGACGCGACGCCCGAACTCGCTGAAGACCATGGTGACCACCCGACCGTCGTTGCCCTGCCGCACGAGGTCCGACTGGAACGCCCGCAGCGCCGTCGCGACCTGCCGCAGCAGGTTGCCGTGGGAACGCTGCTGGCCGGCGTGGGTGTCGAAGCCGCCGAGGGTGACGTAGTAGACGCGGGTCCGCAGTCCGGCGCGGATCATCGCGCCGACCACCTGCAGCTGCCGCGCCAGATTGCCCTGCGGATATCGCACGAGGGGGTCCGCCGCGACCGCCGCGCGAATGCGATCGGAGGAGACCTGCGCGTCGAGGGCGGTGCGGGTGAGGAACGCCAGCTGCGATCGCTCGTCGACGCCATCGAGATCGCCTTGCCGGCTGATCTCCCGGTACTTCGCCGCGAGCAGCGGATGCAGGTCCTCGCCGCTCCAGCGGAAGAGCTCCTCGCTCTCGAAGGTGATGGGCTTCGTCGCGTCGCCCACCATCGCGAGCGGCGCTTCGCGTCCGATCGCGACGCCGGCCTCGGGCTCGGGTCGTCCTGCGCAGGTGTTGTCGAAGTAGCGACCGAGCCATCCGCCGCGGCCCGGGCCGTCCGGCGAGGCCGAGTGCCAGATGTCCATCGAGGCGAAGTGGCTCCGGTTCGGATTGGGATAGCCCACGCCCTGCACGATCGAGACGCGGCCCTCGTCGTAGAGCTCCTTGAGCGGCGCGAGCTCGGGATTCAGGCCAAGGTCGTCTCGCCCGTCGAGAGCCAGAGCGCCCCCCGGGGCGCCGGGCTTCGGGATCGCGAGCGTCGGACGCATGCGGTAGTAGGCGTCCGCGCCGTAGGGCACGACCGTGTTGAGCCCGTCGTTGCCGCCGCCGAGCTGGACGACGACGAGCACGCGGCCTTCGTCGATGCCCGGTCGTTCCGAGACGAGCGAGCCGACCGGCAGCATCGCCGCGCGGGCCGAGCCCTGCACGAACCACGGCACCGTCGCCGAGAGCGAGGCGAGCGCCACGCCTTGCCGCACGAAGAGGCGCCGCGAGTAGGGCAGCGGCTCGCGGGAGAGATCCGGGGTGCTGTCGTGGTCGTGAAGGGCCAAGGGTGGGACTCCGTGACGATGCCGATCAGGCGAGTTGATACTCGGGCATGGCGGTGACGAGGCAGAGCAGGGCGAGGGTGCGATCGCCGTCGAGGCGTCCGCCGGTCTCCTCGACGAGCCGGCGGATCGCAGCGAGGCGATCCGGGTGCGGCGACGCGCCGAGGCAGAAGCGAAGCAGCCGTTCGGCGGTCGCCTGCGCGGAGTCGGCGCCGCCGTCGTCGAGACCCGAGAGTGCCTCGACGAGCGGCCCCGCGTCGTAGGGCGTCGAGTCGGCAGCCGCGCCGAGGCCGGCGGGGCTTCGGCCGGTGACGAGATAGACGAGCAGGTTCTGCCGGACGAAGAGCGTGCTGGTGTTGATCCAGGTCCGCCCGCCCGGCCAACCTTTCACCGACGGCGGCTGGAAGAGCGACTGCCCCATCAGATCGCTCGCCGAGAGCAGCACGCCCAGCGGCCGGACCGGAAGTTGCAGTGATCGGATCGAGGTCACCACCAGATCGATCGGCCCCTTCACCATGGTGCCCTGCTGCCGCGGGTCGTAGAAGTGGCGGCTCATGAAGAGCCGTCGCAGCATCGGCTTCAGTTCGAAGTCGTGGCGGCGCAGGAGATCGGCCATCGCGAGGATCGCGGCCTGATCCTCCTTCGAGGGATCGCCCGGAAGATCGCTCACGAAGTGCCGGTGCAGCTTGAGGGCGATGAACTCGCGGCACGCTCGCTGCGCGAGCAGCAGCCCGACGAGCGACTCGCCGTCGAAGGGGCCCGATCGGCCCAGGATCGTCTTGGATCCGTCGTCGTGCGCGACTCGTCGGAACTGGAACGCGTCGTCGTCGATGCCGTAGCCGGTGAGCGCTCGCGCGGCTTCCTTGATGTCGCGTTCGGTGTAGCCGTTGCCCTCGCCCAGGGTGAAGAGTTCCATCAGCTCGCGGGCGAGGTTCTCGTTGGGCGAGCGTCGGATGTTGCGATCGTTGTTGAGGTACTTGAGCATCGCCGGATCGCGGACGATGCCCCGCACGAGCGTCGCGAAGCTGCCGGCGGCGTTGGTGCGGAAGAACTGGTTCTGCTGGAAGAGCATCCAGCTGTCCTCGATCTCCCGGTATCCGGTCGCGAAGTGCCCGTGCCAGAAGAGGGTCAGCCGCTCCTGCAGCGGGCGGCCGGTCTCGATCATGCGGGCGAGCCACCACTTGCGAAGCGCGTCGAGCTGCTGCCGGTCCTCTCGCTGTCGCTGCTGGCGCTCCTGCTGCAGCTGGTCGAGAAAGACCTGGTCGTTCTCGCGCCGCGCGCGTTGCGCCGCCTGCTGCTCCGCCGGCGTCGGCGATCGCATGATCTCCTTGTCGAAGAGGTTCGCCTCGACGGGCTTCGCCGGGATCTCGTCCCACTCCAGGAGGTAGTCGACGGCGGCTTCGAGACCGAGCCCCGCGATCGCCCGCACCTGCTCCGGCGTTCCGCCGAAGCCCGCCCGGAAGAGCAGATGCCTCGCTTCCCAGAACCCGAACTCACGCGCGGGCAGCGGTCGAAGCGGATCGTCGAGTCGGCTCATCGCTCGGTTCCTCGATCGGGTCGTCGGGGCGTCCGAATCATGCGTTCCGGACGGTCGCAGTCGAGCCGCAACCGGCGGGTTCATCGGAGAAGCCGCCGCCAACGGGATCGCGAAGGGACTATTTCGCGTTGGCGAACTGCGGGTGACGCCGCAACCACCAGGTCGCGGCCAGCAGCAGCGGTGCCGGCACCGCCATCCAGCCCAGTTCGAGCGTCGAGATGCCGCGCTCGTAGAACGGCAGCCCGACGATCAGGACGAGCCCAAGCAGGATGAGGGTTCGCGACCGTGGCCGGCTTCGTTCACCGACCATCGCGAGCAGCACGTAGGCCGGGAAGACCAGTCCGTACCAGCCGAGCATGCGGAGATAGTTCGCTTCGCTCGCGAGGGCCGGCAGCGCGAGGATCGCGCCGGCCGCGAGCGACACGAGGCCGATCGATCGGGCCGCGGGCGAGGCGGCGTGTTGCGTCGCGAAGCGGATCTCCCGCCAGTGGGCGCCGACGGTGAAGCCGAGTTGCACCCAGAGTTGGACGAGCACGATCGGCGTCAGATGGATCCCGAGCGGTCCGGTCGGATCGGCCAGAAACGCGACCAGCACGATGAGCGTGGCGAAGGTGACGCCGAAGGTCGCGAAGGTCGCGCGGCGCGGCCCGCGACGAAGCGCCCGATGGAAGGTCAGGTCGAGGTAGGGGCAGAGCAGGAAGCCCAGCAGGAGCGCCGGCATCAGTCCCCAGAGTTGCGCCGCCGAGAGCTCCGGCTCGGGCATCGCGATCGGCGCGACCTCGAGCACCGTGAAGCCGAGCACTCCGGCGGACAGGACCCACGCCGCGGCGGCGATCGCGGGGATGGTGCGGTCGCGGGCGAGCGAGACCGCGAAGCCCAGGCTCGCGACGCAGGCGAGCCCGATCCCGCACGCCGCCCAGCTCTGCCACGAGACCGGGCGTCCGCAGCCGCCGAGCCACGGGCCGAGCAGCGCCGACGCGGTCCAGCCCGCGAGCAGGAGCTGATAGGCGATCGTCACCGCGCTGAAGAGGACCATCGCCGGACGGTGCTCGCGCTGCAGGCGCCGTGAACGCTTCAGGTCGAGCACGAAGCCGAACGCCGCGCAGCCGACGACGTTCGGGATCGCGAAGGCGAGGAAGCCCGGCCAGCCGAGCAGCCGCCGCAGCACCGTCGGGAGAAAGAGCCCGATGCACCACGCCCAGCTCGAGGCGCAGAAGACGCCCCAGCTCACGGCGTTCAAGGCGCCGCCACGCGGGGGGCGACGGGGTCCTCCGGCGGCGTTCATGGCTCACGAAGCCCGCGGTCGGCCACCGCGATCACTTCCGGACCGCGGGACGGTCGTCGGGTTCGGCCCGCTGACGCGCCTTCTCGAGCGGCACGCAGTGGAAGGTGATCGTGCACTCGCCGACCTTGGGTTCCTTGCCCTTGCGGCGAAGCGACTGGCGGATCTCCATCTCGAGCGTGCAGTTGAAGGCCTCGCCCGTGGCGACCCGCTCGGCGACCTCCTCGCTGCGGGTGACCCGGTACACCGCCGGCCCGAGGCAGGGGCGTCGGAACCGGTAGTTCATCTCCTTGCAGACCACCATGTAGTCGGGTCCGCAGCGAGCGAAGAGGTACATGCCCGCAGCGACCTCGCAGTTGCCCAGCAGCGCCGCACCCGCCATCGCGTTGTACCAATTGCGATTGATGCGCCGGAAGGGCAGCACCGCCGTGAAGGTGTCCGCGTCGACCTTGCGCAGGCTCAGTCCCGAGCGGAACGCGTAGGGCAGCCACACGAGCGAACAGACCTTGTGCCAGAAGTCGTTGCGGACGCTGAGGCGACCGATGAACGACTCGAAGCGCTGCATGAACGTGCGGCGTCGCGACGGGCGGGCGAGCGCCTCGCGAGCGACGGAACCTTCGGATGGCAGGGGAACGCTCGACACGGTCGGGAAGCGCCGTCGGAGGGCGGGTGTGGGAAGAGGGATGCTAAGTCCGGTCGCGTCGGGAATCCACCGTCGCTGCCGTTAGCATCGCCCCGACCCTCGATTGAAACGGAGAAATGCCCGTGCGCGAACCCGCCGCCTGCCCCTCGCCCTCCGTCTGCAGTTGGAGCCTTCGACCTCGCGACGCCGCGGAGCTCGCAACCCTCGTCCGCGAGACTGGCGGGGCTTCCGTCCAACTGGCGTTGATGCCGCTCCTCGATGGCGGCGCCTGGGCGGATGCGCCCGCCACGCTCTCGGGCGCGGGCATCGCGATCGCAAGCGGCATGGTCTCGATGGCGGGCGAGGACTACTCGAGGCTCGAGTCGATCGCCCGCACCGGCGGCGTTCGCCCCGACGCGACCTGGCCGGAGAACCTCCGCCGCTGCCGCGAGGCCGCGGCGATCGCGGAGGATCTTGGCCTGCGGCTCGTCACCTTCCACGCGGGCTTCATTCCCGAGGACGCGGCGGATCCCGGTCGCGAGGCGGTGCTCGCTCGGCTGCGGGAACTCGCGGATCTCTTCGCCGATCGCGGCATCCGGATCGGCCTCGAGACGGGGCAGGAGACCGCGGACACGCTGCTCGAGGCGCTCGAATCCCTCGATCGCCCCGAGGTCGGCGTCAACTTCGATCCGGCGAACATGATCCTCTACGGGATGGGCGATCCGGTCGCGTCGCTTCGCAAGCTCGCCCCGCGGGTCGTCGCGATGCACGCCAAGGACGCGGTTCCGACCGCGGTTCCGGGCACCTGGGGTCGAGAAGTCCCGCTTGGCGAGGGCGCGGTCGATTGGTCGGCGCTCCTCGCGGTCGCGGCGATGATCCGGGACCTTCCCATCGCGATCGAACGCGAGGCCGGCGAGCATCGCGTCGCGGAGATCCGCCTCGCCCGCGAGCGACTCGCGCAGTGGTGGCCGGCGGGCGTCTGACCAAAGCCCGCGTAGCATCCGTCTCGACATGCCCACTTACCGATACGTCACCGTGAAACCCGACGGCAGCGACGGCGAGCCGTTCGAGGTCTTCCAGCGGATGAGCGATCCGGCGCTCGAGCGCCATCCCGAGACCGGCGAGCCGGTGCGTCGCGTGCCGGTCGTGCCGAACCTGCCGCTCACTCACGGCGATGCCGCGGAGAAGCAGAAGCTCTCGAACAAGAACCTCGAGCGCCTCGGCTTCACCAAGTACGAGCGGGCCGGCGACGGCTTCTACGAACGCAAGGCGGGCAAGGAAGGTCCGCGGACGATCTCCGCGGACTGAACGCACTCGAAGCGCGAGTGGGGACGCGATGAGCAAGCGAACGGGTTCCGGTTCGGCGAAGCGCGGCGGCACGGAAGCGGCCCGGATCGAGACGCTTCGCGAACTGCTGCGCCGCGCCGATCGGGCCTACTACGTCGACGCCGATCCGATCATGTCGGATCCCGAGTACGACCGGCTGCTGGCGGAACTGGCCGAGCTCGAGGCGAAGCACCCCGAACTCGACGATCCCGACAGCCCGACGCGGCGCGTCGGCGGCGAACCGATCGACGGCTTCGAGACCGCGCGGCACGCGGTGCCGATGCGGTCGATCGACAACACGTACTCGATCGAGGATCTCGAGTCGTGGATCGAGCGGGTCACCAAGCTGCTGCGCGAGGAGGAGGCGATCGCCGAGGACGCGGATCCTGTCCTCGTCTGCGATCCGAAGATCGACGGCCTTGCGGTGAGCCTTCGCTACGAGGACGGCCGCCTCGTGCGGGCGACGACGCGCGGCGACGGCGAGAAGGGCGACGTCGTCACCGAGAACGTCCGCACGATTCGTGGCATCCCGCTGCGGCTCGAGACCGAGGCGCCGCCCGAGGTCCTCGAGATCCGCGGCGAGATCTTCCTGCCCGATCGCGAGTTCGATCGCCTCAACGCCGAGCGCGAGGCGGCGGGGGAGGCGCTCTTCGCGAACGCCCGCAACGCCGCGGCGGGGACGCTGAAGCTGCTCGATCCCCGCATCGTCGCGTCGCGCCGGCTGGCCTTCTCCGCGCATGGCCGCGGCGAGGTCGTCGGCTCGATCGACGCCGCGGGGCACTGGGCGTTTCTCTCGCGGATTCGCGGCTGGGGCGTGCCGGTCGAGCCGCTGGCGGTGCAGGCGAAGCGCCCGAAGGACGCGGTCAAGGCGGTCGAGACCTTCGCCGAGAAGCGGCGCTCGCTCGGCTATGCCTGCGACGGCATGGTGGTGCGGGTCGACGCGTTCGCGATGCAGCAGGCGCTCGGCTCGACCTCGAAGGCGCCGCGCTGGTGCATCGCGTTCAAGTACCCGCCCGATCGCGCGACGAGCCGGCTGATCGAGGTCGCCTGGCAGGTCGGCAAGGGCGGGACGCTGACGCCTCGCGCGACGATGGAACCGGTGCTGCTCGCCGGCACGACCGTGCGCCATGCGACGCTCCACAACATCGAGGAGATCCGCCGCAAGGACATTCGCCTCGGCGACGTCGTCGAGGTCGAGAAGGCCGGCGAGATCATTCCCCAGGTCGTCGCGCCGGTCGCGAAGGAGCGCACCGGCAAGGAGCGTCCGATCGAGCCGCCGAGCCATTGCCCCGAGTGCAAGGGGCCGGTCGAGCAGGAGGGGCCCAAGCTCTTCTGCGTGAACCCCGAGTGCCCCGCGCAGTTCCGCGAGAAGGTCAAGTGGTTCGCGGGCCGCGGGCAGATGGACCTCGAGGGCTTCGGCGAGAAGCTCGTCGACCAGCTCGTCGATGCGAAGCTCGTCACGCACTTCGCGGACTTGTTCGAACTCTCGAAGGACGACCTGCTCGCCCTCGAGCGGGTCGGAGAGACCTCGGCGCAGAACCTGCTCGACGCGGCCGAAGACGCCAAGTCGCGCGGCCTTGCCAAGGTCCTTTCGGGGCTCGGCATCCGTCATGTCGGGGCTGCCACGGCGAAGACCATCGCTCGCCACTACCCCGATGCCGACGCGCTTCGGAAGGCCACCGCCGAGGAACTCGAGGCGTTGCCCGACTTCGGTCCCATCACCGCGGCGGCGGTCGCGGAGTACCTGCACTCGAAGGCGGCGGGCGAGACGTTCCACCGCCTCGCGAAGGCGGGCGTCGATCTCACGAGCCGCGAGTACCGCAAGTCGGGCGGCGAGGCGACCGGCCCCTTCGCCGGCAAGACCGTCGTGCTGACCGGCGAACTCGAGAAGTTCACGCGGCCCGAACTGACCGAGCGGCTCGAAGCGCTCGGTGCGAAGGTCACCGGCAGCGTCTCCAAGAAGACCGACCTCGTCATCGCCGGGGAGTCTGCCGGCAGCAAGTTGACCAAGGCGAACGAACTGGGCATCGAGGTCTGGGACGAGAAGCAGTTGCTTGAGGCCTTGGGGTAGCGTGCGAACCTGATCGCCGTGCTTTTGGCCTCGCCAAGGCGAACTCGTTCCACCCTGAAGTTCGAGGTCGAGGCGTCCCTGTTCCGGAGTCTCCAAGCTGCTCCATTCAGGGCGGGGCCGAACCGCCATGCGGGGCGGAGTTCGCGAGGGCTGGGTTTGGCCGGGCATGAGCGTCGCAGGAAGCTGCTTGCGGCGTCGTGACGACCCACCAACGACGCCGCTTCGGTCATACTCTCGACCTCGCCATGCGTCCCCGAAGCGAACGAGACCGAACGCCCCCGTATCGCGGCCCGATGTGGCAGGTGGTGCTCGGTCTGCGCAGCCTGCTCGTCAAGATCGCGGTCTTCGTGGTGATGGCGGCGCTTCTCGCGTGGGCGCTCGGCGGCACGCTCTGGCCGCGGACCTCGATCCGCAAGATCGGAACGCCCGTCGTCTGCAACGGCGTGCCGGTCGTGCTGGTGCATCAGGTGCGCGAACCTCGCGCGACCTACGGCATCGCGCGGGTCGGCGCCGAGGGCGCAATCGTCGAGCGCACGCCGAAGGTCGAGGAGATGACGCCCGCGTGGCGCGATGCGATGACCGTTGTCGCCTCGCCGGATGGTTCCGCTGCGGCGTTTGCGTTTCAGGTCTTGGATCGCTGGATGGTCGGCGTGATCGAGTCGCCGGCGGATCTTGCCTCGGGCGGATGGCGCGATGTCGAGGTGATCGATCGTCTCGAAGCCGCGCGGCAACTCGCCCGCTTCGCCGCCGGCTTGCCGCTTCAAGATGAAGCGACGCAGCGGGCAGCCCGCGAGACCGTGCTCGAAGCGGGGGAGTAGGGCGGGGACGTGTGGCGCGATCGTCGCGTTTGACTCTCGCTGCTCGGTGGACCGCGGGCGTCTCGCCCGCATCGGCGGGTTCACCAGTCGGCGGCTGCACGGCAGGCCAGAGGCCTGCGCTCCACGGGTTGGCGAGTCGTCGAGCGTGTGTTTGCTGAACCGGGGGGGTATCAACGGGACCGTGGTGCTCGGTGGACCGCGGGCGTCTCGCCCGCCAGG
>CAZTMB010000002.1:76504-78982 GCA_964614695.1 uncultured Isosphaeraceae bacterium
GCAGAGCGCGATCCGCCACCAGCCGAAGAGCGCCATGCCGTGCTTCGTGAGGTATCCGACGAGCCACTTGACCGCGATCGCGGCACTGAGCGTCGCGACCGCGATGCCGACGACGACCGGCAGCACGCCGCCGAGATCCTCGATGAAGCCCGACGCGCCGCCTTCATGTCGCAGGATCGACTTCGCGGCCTTGTAGACACACGCGCCGCCGAGCGTGGGAAGCCCGAGCAGAAACGAGAACTCCGCGGCGTCCTTGGGTCGCAGCCCCGTGACCATGCCACCCACGATCGTCATCATCGAGCGGCTCGTGCCCGGCCACATCGCGATCGGCTGCAGGAGTCCGACAACGAGTGCCCGCTTCCACGTCATCGATTCGATCGAACGGCGGTCCTGCGCCGGGTCGATCGGCGCGGCGCCATCGTTCTCGGCAGCGCCCGACATCGCCGCATCGGCCTGCTCGTGTCGCGCTCGGCGAAGCCACGGTCCGATGCCGATCAGCAGCACGCCGCCGAGGCCGAGCGCCGCAAGCACCGGGACCGGCCGAAAGAGATGCGCCTCGATGAGGTCGTCGAAAAGCACCCCGAGCACCGCCGCCGGCAGGAACGCGATGAAGAGATTGATCAGGAGCCGCAGTCCTGCGGCATCCTTCCCGAAGAGGCCGCGGATCATCGAGAGGACCCGCACGCGATAGAGCCCAAGCACCGCGAGGATCGCGCCCCCTTGGATGATGATGTTGAACGCGTCGACCGCCTGCTTCGTCGTCGGGTCGCGATCGAGGCCGAGCAGCCACGCGGTCAGGATGAGGTGCCCGGTGCTCGAGACCGGCAGGTATTCGGTGATCCCTTCGACGATCCCGAGGATCGCCGCATCGAGGATGGTCATCGTGGGGGTTCGCTGGAGGATCGATCGCGGATCAGTCCGCGCGGTGCCCCGTCGATCGGCTCGCGGCGCCCGGATCGGTGAGCCAAGGCATGAGCGATCGCACCGCGGCGCCCGCGACCTCGGTCGGATGGCGATCGGCCTCGCGACGCGTCGCGGCGAGCCAGGCATCGCCGTGGCGGCGATCCTCGGCCATGCGGCGCGAGAAGGTTCCGTCGGCGATTGCGCGAAGGCGGGCCTCGAGATACGACCGATCGATCAGGCGATCGCGGTCGCGCCAGATCTCGAGCGCCCCGAACTCGGCGGTCTCGCTGATCGCCGCTCGCATGCCCGCGGGGCCGCGCTCGTAGAGCAGATCCGCGACCTGCTTCAGCTCATGGATGCACTCGAGGTAGGCCAGTTCCGCGGGCGCGCCCGCCTCGACCATCACCTCGAACGCGGTCGAGATCGCGGCAAGCAGGCCGCCGCACAGCACCGACTGCTCGCCGAAGAGGTCCGACACCGCCTCGGCGGCGAAGGTCGTCTCGACGAGCCCGCTGCGGCCGCAGCCGATGCCGCGGGCCCACGCGAGAGCGCGATCTCGCGCATCGCCCGCGGGATCCTGCGCGACGGCGAGCAGCGCCGGGATGCCGCGGCCTTCGAGATAGCGGGCGCGAAGCGTGGTGCCGGGGCCCTTGGGCGCGACCATCGCGATACCCAGATCCGACCGCGGCAGGACTTCGCCGGCAAAGAGCGAATGGCCGTGCAGGAATCCGATCGTCGCACCGGGCTTCGCGAGTGGATCGAGTAGGTCCCGCGCGATGGCGCCGTGCGCGGCATCGGGCACGGACATCACGATGAGATCGGCGGCGGGGAGCGCGTTCTTGGGCTCGCGGACCTCGAAGCCTTCGGCGATCGCCTCCGCGCGGCGGGGGCTCGCGTCTCGGAGGGCGACGATCGGCGCGAGGCCCGAGTCGCGGAGGTTGAGGGCGTGGGCGCGGCCCTGATTCCCGTAGCCGAGCAGCACGATCATGCGATCGGCGATCGGTTCGAGATCGGCGGGCGTCGGGCCCGGCGTCGGGCCGGCAATCAGCCGCCAGCCCTCGCGGAGCGCGTCGCGCGGATCGAGCCCCGCCGCAGGCGATGGGCTCGGCGTCGACGCCGAATCTCCGGGAAGGGCGGTCACGCGAAGGAGGATATCGGTCTCGGGGACGCGGACCGCTCGTCGCGAGGCGAGGTCGAGAACTGTTCCGTGCTTCGGACTCAACCGACGTCGGTCGCCTGCCGATATCGGGCGTGGCGGGAGAGAGAGCCTTGGAGACCCGCCATGAGCCTGCTCGCGCCCACCGCTCCCTCGGCCTTCGTGAACCGCCGTCGCTTCGAGCGATTCAGCCTGCGGCCGATGTACACCGCCGTGTCGCTTCGCCGCCGATCCGACGATGCTTCTTCGCGCTTGGACGGCCACGCCTACGACATCGGCGAGGGCGGCGTCAACGTCGAGATCGACGAGCCGATCGTGGCGGGCGAGCCGATCGAGATCGAGATCGAACTGCCGGGCTGCTCGCGACGGATCGCCGCGCACGGTCGCGTGGTGCGATGCGAGGACGACCCGGCGGATGT
>CAZTMB010000003.1:0-17062 GCA_964614695.1 uncultured Isosphaeraceae bacterium
GGCAAGCCGGCTTCCGAAGGCCGCGGCGAACCGTGCCGCGACGACCGGGGTCATCGTGACGCCCATCAGTCCGCGGGCGCCAGAGACCGAGAGCATCAGCGGCGCGACGTCATGGTTCGGGCTGGTCGTGTTCATGGCGTGGCGAAGTCATCGGCGACGCGGAACCCGGGTCTTCGGCGATCCGGCAAATGGAGCCGAGAACGGCAGTGGTCGCCGGCTCGAAGTCGGTCGAGCCGGTTTCCGCCAAGGCGGCCTCGCCGCGAAGCGCGGCCGTTTCGGCGAATCGCGACCTCTATACTCCCGCCCCATGTTTCGCCTCGAGATCGTCAGGGAGTTCGCGGCCGCCCATGCGATCTCGATCGGTGGCGCGATGGAGGAGCTGCACGGCCATCACTTCCGGGTGCGGGCGATGGTCGAGGGGCCGACGCTCGACGGCGAAGGCCTGCTCTGCGACTTCCATCTCCTCGAGCGAAGCCTCGACGAGGCGATTCGCCCCTTCGCCGGCCGCACCGTGAACGGCACGCCGCCCTTCGATCGCGTGCTTCCGACCGCCGAGGCGATGGCGAAGCACTTCCACGACGCCCTCGACGCGACGCTGCCGGCGGGCGTGCGCATGGTCGAGGTCGCCGTCGGCGAAGCACCGGGCTGCACCGCGATCTACCGACCGAATCATCCGGAGCCTGCGCGATGAAGACGGCCCACGACCTTGCCGCACCCGAGTCGGCCCCGCCTGCCGAACCGATCGCGCCCGGCGACGGCTCGCGGTTTCTCAGCCGCGACCTGCAGTGGCTCCACTTCAACCGCCGGGTGCTGCACGAGGCGGTCGATCCGCGGACGCCGCTCCTCGAGCGGGTGCGCTTCCTCGCGATCTTCTCGAGCAACCTCGACGAGTTCTTCATGAAGCGGGTCGGCGGCCTGCGCCGGCAGATCGACGCGGGCGTCGGCAGCGTCCCGTGGGAGCCGATGCCTCCGGAGGAGCTGCTCTCGAAGATCCGCACGATGGTGCTGCACGACGTCGAGCTGCAGGCCTCGGTCTACCGCGAGATGATCCTGCCGGCGCTCGCCGAGGCGGGCATCGCGATCCTCACCTGGCAGGAGCTCACTGAAGAGGAGAAGGTGCAGACCGAGGCGTGGTACCGCCGCAACGTCTTCCCGATCCTCACGCCGCTCGCGGTCGATCCGGGCCATCGCTTCCCGTTCATCTCGAACCTGAGCATGTCGCTCGGCGTCATGCTGCGACGCCCCGGCGAGAGCGAGCAGCTCTTTGCGCGGGTGAAGGTGCCCGAGCTTCCGACGCGGGTCTACCAGATCCCCGGCACGCGCCGCTTCATCCCGATGCGGCAGATCATCGAGCACAACCTCGACGACCTCTTCCCGGGCATGGAGATCCTGAAGGTCATGCCCTTCCGCGTCACCCGGAACGCGGACGTCGATCGCGACAACGAGGACGCCGAGGACCTGCTCGAGCACATCCAGCAGCAGCTCCGCGAGCGGCGCTTCGCGCGGGTGGTCCGGCTCGAACTGACGCCGCGCCCCAACACCCGCATCCTGCGGTTCCTGATGGAGGAGCTCGACCTCAAGCCCGACGAGATCTTCGAGAGCACCGGCCTGCTCGACTACGGCATCCTGCACCAGATCGCGGATCTCGACCTCCCGGAGCTTCGCTACTCCAAGTGGAAGGCGATCGTGCCGCCGGGCATGGAGGGCGACGACGCGGACATCTTCAGCCGCATCCGCGGCGGCGACATCGTCGTCCACCATCCCTACGAGAGCTTCCACTCGAGCGTCGAGCGGTTCATCGAGCAGGCCGCGGAGGATCCGCGGGTGCTCGCGATCAAGCAGGCGCTCTACCGCACCAGCGGCGACAGCCCGTTCATCCCGAACCTGATCCGCGCCGCGGAGAGCGGCAAGCAGGTCGCGGTGCTCGTCGAGCTGCGGGCCCGCTTCGACGAGGCCCGCAACATCACCTGGGCGAGGAAGCTCGAGGAGGCGGGCGTGCACGTGGCCTACGGCGTCGTCGGCCTCAAGACCCACACCAAGACGGCGCTGGTGGTGCGGCAGGAAGGAAGCGGCATCCGCTGCTACGCCCACATCGGCACGGGCAACTACAACTCGAAGACCGCGCGGCTCTACGAGGACCTGGGTCTCTTCACCTGCAATCCCGCGATCACCGAGGACCTCGTCGGGCTCTTCAACTACATGACCGGCCGCAGCCGTCAACGCGAGTACCAGAAGCTGCTCGTCGCGCCGGTCGCCATGAAGCGGGCCTTCATCGACCTCGTCGAGCGGGAGATCCATCTCCAGACGCCCGAGCGGCCGGGGCGGATCATCGCCAAGATGAACCAGCTCGAGGACCGCAGCGTCACCGATGCGCTCTATCGCGCGAGCCAGGCGGGCGTGCAGGTCGACCTGATCGTGCGCGGCTTCTGCTGCCTCCGGCCTGGCGTGCCGGGCCTCAGCGAGAACATCCGGGTGATCTCGGTGATCGGCCGCTTCCTCGAGCACAGCCGGATCTTCTGGTTCTCCGGAGGCCGGGCGGATCCTCTCGAAGGCGACTTCTTCATCGGAAGCGCCGACTGGATGTACCGCAACCTCAACACCCGCGTGGAGGTTGCGACGCCCGTCGAGACGCCGCCGCTCCGCCGGCGCCTGTGGGAGATCCTGCAGATCGCGCTCCACGATCGTCGTCAGGCGTGGGAGATGCATCCCGACGGCACGTATCGGCAGCGATCGACCGAAGGGCTCGCGGCGGACGATCCGCGCGCCTTGGGCACCCATCAGCGGCTCATGGCCGCGACCGTCGCCCACTACGAGGCGAGGCTTCAGTCCGAAGGCGAGTGAGCGGCCCGATCAGGATCCGAGCGAACGCGGGCTCGCGCTGCCGACGAGCCGGATCGACGGCACCGGTTCGCTCTCGATCGCGCTCGAGCGGTCGTCGTCGGGCTTGATCGAGAGGTCGATCGTCACGCGGCGCACCCGCCAGCCGTCCTCGAAGGCGAGTCGGAAGGGCGCGATCGGCGTGCCGTCGGCATGGAACTGCGGCTCGACGCCTCCGATGAGTTCGCGGGCGATCCCGGGCGTGCCGTCCGCGGCGTCGACCGCGACGAGCAGCCGCTCGCCTTCGCCGTCCCAGCGGATCACGACCCAGCGGCCGTCGGGCGTGAGCACCTCGAGGTAGTCGCTCTCGATCTCCTCTTGGAGCGGGCTCGGCGGGATCGGCCCGAAGTCGACGCCGGTGCGCACGAGCGCGAGCAGCCGATGCATCGCGAGGCGCGAGATCGTGTGGGTCGAGGCCTCCTCGGTCGTGCGGCGGTAGGCGCGGAACGATGCGTCGAGCGCGACCAGCGCCGCGGTCAGGAGCATCGCGCTCACCGCAAGCGCGACGAGGAGTTCGAGCAGGCTGAAGCCGCGGCGGCGCGGGGATGGGTTGCGTCGGATGGGCATCGGATCGCTCACGCCTCGGTGCGGGCCTCGCGGTAGGTCTCGCGGAGCGGCACCACCTGGATCGGCCAGGGGATGCCGTCGGGAAGGTCGGCGTCGGGATCCCATCGCAGCAGGATCTCGCCGAATCCCTCGAAGGTGTCCGCGCTCGGAAGCACGCCCTCGCCGTCGCCGTCGGCCTGCCCGAAGTAGCCGATCGTGGTGTTGAACGCGTGCGGCTGCCCGTTGGTCTGCGTCGGCGGATCGCCGGGTTCGCCGTCCGATCCGAGCATCCAGGGCTGGCGCAGCGGTCCCTCGCTCGCGGCGGGGCGGAAGGTGAGAAGCAGCGTGCCCTCGATCTCCGCGGTGCCGCGCACGTCGAGCACGCCGGCGACGATCGTGCCGGTCATGCGGATCCGCGGCGTGAGATCGGGATCGGCGGACTGCTCGTTCGAGAAGTTGCCGACGTCGACCGACCAGCCCGGCAGCATCATCGAGCTCTTGCGCAGCTCGACGAGATCGTCGTCGCCGATCGCCGCGAGCGCCGCCGCAAGCAGCGGACCGTCCGCCTGCGCGAGGAGATCCGGATCGTCCGGGCGGTTGTAGAGGCGCGTCGCGCCGGTCACCTGGATCTTGTTTCGCCAGTGCGTGTAGGTGTCGGGGGTGTCGCCGGCGATCGATCCGAGGAAGGTGCAGTCGTGGAAGCGAAGGTTGTTGGAGAGCGCCTTCGTTCCGGGCGGAGAGCCCGCCGGCAGCAGGGAATCGTTGAAGGGCGGCACGAGCGTCTGCGCCCACGCCGCGACCTCGTACACGTGGTCGGGCGCCTCGCCGCTTCGATTCACGGTGCCGAAGAAGTTCCAGTTCTGGTGGCTGCAGGAGGTCCCGGTCTCGATGTAGGTCACGCCGAGGAAGGTGCAGTCCTTGAAGAGCGCGTTGGTGCCGGTCGGGATGCGGAGATTCGTGAAGGTGCGGCCGACGATCACCGGACGGCGGTACCAGTCGTAGGCGTTCGGCGAACCGAAGGGGACCTCCTCGTGCACCCAGCCTTCGTCGGTCGACTGCGGGTCCGCGACGGTCGCGGCGTCGAGCTCGGTCGGGTTCCACGCGCTCCAGTTCGCGATTCCGAGGGAAGCGAGCATTTCGGTCGAGGCCTGCTGGTCGAACCAGCCGGCGCTTTCGGAGAACATGTCGGTGGTCACGGTGCGGAGTTCTTCCTCGGCAAGGCCGAAGGTCGCGGGGGCCTTGTCGCCCGAGCGGACCGAGCCGCGGACGTGGCGCTTCCACGTTCCGCCGGACTGCGTCTCCCACTGCTCGGAGGTCACCGCGAGACGAAGGTCGCCGCGCACCTTCGCGGGGCGGTCGAGCACGTCGATGATGCCGTCGCCGAGGCCGAGACGGACGTCGTCCGCGTCGATCGCCCCGTCGCCGTTGCGGTCACCGCGGGCGAGGTCGAGCAGCCGCGCAAGCTGGTCGTCGATGCCCGCGAACTCCGCCTCCGCCAGCGCCTGCCCGGCGGCCATGGCGCGAGCCGGATCCCATACGACGCGGCCGTCGCCGTCGGCGTCGAAGCGGGCGAGGAAGAGGTCGAACTCGTCGACGTACTCGTCGCCGTCGACGTCGACGAGCGCCGGATCGATCGCGAGGCCGGACATCTCGATCGGATGATGGACGCGCAGGCGGTTGTCGCCGTCGACGTCGTACTGCTCGACCGCCTGCTCGAGGCTCGCGATCGCCGCGTCGAGGTCCGGATCGAGGTAGCGGAAGTCGCTCCGCATGACGATCGGCTGACCGTGGGTGGTGTTGATCTCGCCGTCGACGATCCCGAAGGTCGTGCCGATCGGGCCTTCGACGAGCACGTTCTTGCCGATCATGATGCGGTTGGGCGAGAGGACCGCGTACTCGATGCGCTTGTCGAGGTCGAACTCCAACTGCAAGGTCCGGGTGACGTCGCCGTCGCGTCCTTCGCTGACGACGCGGATGCGCGACGTGCCTTCGACCGGCTCGTAGGAGAGCCGGAAGCTCGCGCGATGCGTGCCGCCCCCGATGCGGATGGGCTTGGTGTCGAGCTGCCCTGTGACGGCGTCGATCGATGGAAGCGACGCATCGCCGGGCTCGAGATCGATCGCGCCGGCGTCGGCATGGTGCGCATCGAGCACCGCCTGGGCGATGCCCGTCGGCGGCGTGACCACCTCGTAGCCCGTCGGCGGCAGCACGACGAGGTCGCCCGGAACGGTCGGGGAGTAGGTCCCTCGCCAGAGCTGGTCGGCGAAGGCCGCGTCGATCACGCCGCGGCGGACGACGAAGCGGGACGCCTCGCTCGAGAGCCGCCGCGTCGCGAAGACGAGGCCGGTCTCCGCGGCGCTCATCGCCCGGGAGACGCGGATCGCCGAGTCCGCGGTGCGGAGATTGCCTTGCGCGACGACCGCCATCGCGGCGCCGAGCGATCCGAAGATGACCAGGAACATCATCGAGAGCACGCTCGAGACGCCGCGGCGCAAGGCGGCGTGCGATCGTCGAGCGCTTCGGCGAGCGCTGTTTCGGGCGGGATGTCGGGCGGTTCGCATCATCGGCGGCTTCTCACGGCGCGAGCCAGCTGAGTCGGGTCAGTTCGACCGGCGTGGTGGCGCCGGCGGGAAGGTGCAGGATCGTCACTTCCACCTCGACGAGATCGGTCGAGAAGCGCGGCTGCGCCTGGTCGAGATCGAAGGGATCGACGTGTCGGACCGCGATGCGCTGGATCCATCCGTCGAGTCCGGAAATCGCGAGGCGGGAGGCGTCGATCGGGCCGTTGCCGAGCGGTCCGGAGAACTCCGCGCCGTCGAAGTCGTCGAGGTCGTCCCAGTCCTCGGAGGTGAACTCGTTGGCTTCCGGGCCCCACGGCGACTCGCCGGTCTCGGGATCGACGCCGGTCTCGGGATCGACGCGGTCCGCGGCGTCGCGCCCGGTGACGGGATCGTGGATCGGAAGGCCCGCCATGCTCTCGCGGATCTCGTTGGCGAGCCACATCGCACGGCTCGCGTGGGTGCTCCAGCGGTTCTGCTCGTGGAAGGCGACCTGCGCCGCGAGCATCGCGAGCACGCCGACGCCGATGATGACGATCGCGAGTGCGGTCTCGATCAGCGTGAAGCCGCGTCGGGCAGGCGGATGGCGGCGCATCGGGTGGTTCCTCCCTCCGGTCAGTTGTTGACGAGGCTGCTCATCTTGAAGATCGGCAGGATGATCGCCATCGCGATGAAGCCCACGCACGATCCCATCAGCACGATCATCAGCGGCTCGATCATGCCGGTGACGGCCTTGATCGCGTCGCGCAGCACGCGGTGGTAGTAGCTCGAGACCTCTTCGAGCACCTCGCCGAGCTTTCCCGACTCCTCGCCCGCGGCGATCATCTGCACGACCGGGCGCGGAAGCAGGCTGTCCTTGACGAGCTGCGACTGGATCGTGCGGCCCTGCTTGACGCCGCCGTAGACGCCTCGCCACATGCGGCGGTAGACCGCGTTGCCGGAGATGTCGCCGGTGATCGCGATCGTGTCGAGGACGGGCACGCCCGCGTTGAGCAGTTCGCCCATCGTGTGCAGGCTTCGGCTGATGTAGAGGGCCCGGAACATCCGGTTGACGATCGGGCAGCGCAGCTTGAAGCGGTCGAAGATCACGCGGCCCGCGGCGGTGCGCAGGGCGAGCGTCGCCGCCGTCGCGACGACCGCGACGCCGATCAGGAGCGCCCACCACCAGTCGACCATGAACGTCGAGAGCCCCATCAGGAACTTGGTCGGCGTCGGCAGCACGTCCTCGCGGCCGGCGAAGACCGCGGCAAAGCGCGGCAGCACGAAGGTGAGGAGGAAGACCGTCACCGAGACCGCCATCGTGGCGATGAGTCCCGGATAGATGCTCGCCCCGATCACCATGCGGCGCGTCTCGACCTCCTGCGCGAGGTAGGAGGCGACCCGATCGAGCATCTTCGAGAAGGAGCCCGACATCTCCGACGCGCGGACCATGCTCACGTAGAGCGGGCTGAAGAGCTTCGGATGCGCGGAGATCGCTTCGGAGAACTGCTTGCCGCCCTCCACGTCCATGCGGATCTCGTGGAGGATGCGCTTGAACCTCGGATTCTCGACCTGCTCGGAGATGCCCTCGAGGGCCTGGCGGATGCCGATGCCGGCGCGGGTCATGACCGCGAGCTGCGTGGTGAAGTCGAGGATCTCCTTGAGGCCCGGCCCCGAGGAGACGTTGAGCTTCGCGAGGGCTTCGCCGATCCTCGCCGCCGAGGCGCCCGTCGGCACGAGCTGCAGGACGTGCAGGCCCTGGTCGCGGAGGATCGACGCGGCGGCCGCGGCGGTCTCCGCGGCGAGCACGCCGGTGGTCTGGGCGCCGTTGGGCTGTCGGACCTGGTAGCGGTACTGGGGCATCGTTCGGATCGCGTGCTTCGGAGGCGGGCGTGAGTGCTCAGGCGGCGAGCTGCCGCTCGAGCTTGTCGCGGTTGGCGGCCTGCTCGAGCGCGTCCTCGCGAGCGACGAGGCCGTTGAAGTAGAGCTCCGCGATCGACGAGTCGAGGCTCGACATGCCGCGATGGCGGCTCGTCTCGATCACGTTGGGGATCTCGAAGGTGCGGGCCTCGCGGATCAGGTTGCGCACCGCGGGCGTGCAGAGCAGCACCTCGACCGCGGGCACCATGCCCGGCCGGTCGGCGCGGCTGAAGAGGGTCTGCGAGATGACCGCCTCGAGGGTGTTGGCGAGCATGGCGCGGATCTGCGCCTGCTGCCCGGCGGGGTACATGTCGATGATGCGCTCGACGGTCTGGGCGGCGCTCGAGGTGTGCAGCGTCGAGAGCACGAGGTGACCGGTCTCCGCGGCGGAGATCGCCAGCGCCGCCGTCTCGAGATCGCGCATCTCGCCGACGAGGATGACGTCGGGGTCCTGGCGAAGAGCGTGGCGCATGCCCGAGGAGAAGGTCGGCATGTCGGCGCCGAGCTCGCGCTGCTCGATCAGGCAGAGGTCGGAGGTGAAGACGTACTCGACCGGATCCTCGAGCGTGATGATGTGCTTGCGGTGCCGACGATTCATCGCGTCGATCATGGCCGCGAGCGTCGTCGACTTGCCCGAGCCGGTGTCTCCGGTGACGAGCACGAGGCCGCGCGGCAGATCGACGAGCCCGTCGATCACCTCAGGAAGGCCGAGCGACTCCATCGGCGGCACCTCGGTGCGGATCGAGCGCAGCGCAAGCGCCGGGCCGCTTCGCTGGAGGTGCGCGTTGATGCGGTAGCGGCGCAGGCCCGGGACCTCGTAGGAGAAGTCCAGGTCGAGTTCGCGCTCGAAGATCTGGGCCTGCGAGGGCGTGACGATCTGGTCGATCGTGCGGCGGATGCCGTCCGCGGTGAGCGACGGGAACTCGTCCATCGGCACCATCACCGTGTGCACCCGCATCATCGGCGCATGGCCGGGGACGAGGTGGATGTCCGAGGCGTCGTGTTCGTGGGCGCGGCGAAGGATTTCGTGGAGCTGCATGGTCCGTCCCCGTGGGGGTCGAGTTCTCCCTGCCTCCGCAGGAGGGATCGACCCGTTCCGAGGGCGAATTGACCGCGAGCCGCGGGTTTTCGGTCTTGGGTTCGACCGGCGACGCCGTCGCGACGGCAGCGCCGCCTACCGGGCCGGCTGCGGCCCAGCCGGCGGCCCGCCGGAGACCTCAGGGGCCGGAAGCCGAATCGCCTCGCCACGTCCGGAGAAGTTGGTCCGCGGATTGGCGAATCCCAGGTCGAACAGGATCTTCGAGAGGCGCGCCGGATCGGCCCAGCCGAGCGTGCCGCTCACCGACCAGTCGATCGGAACCTCGCGCGGCGGAGGATCGCCGGCGATCTCCGTGGTGCCGGCGGTCGGCGTGTTCGCCGGAGCGGGGATCGACGCGGTCCGCGCTGCTTCGGGAAGCAGCGAGAGCGGAATGACCACCGGCAGCGACCGCACGATCGGATCCTCCGGCGGCGCCGCCGCGAGCGCCGCCCAGCGGCCCGAGAAGACGGTGCGCCCGCCGATGCGGAAGTCGTACTGGTAGTCGTCGAGCGCGATTGGCTCGCCGCGATCGACCCAGAGCCTCACGAGGACGTCGCCTTCCGCGGCATCGGGACCGACCGATCGGAGCCTCAGGCCTTCGACCGCGATCCGCGGGTCCGCAGTGAAGCTCGGGTTGACCGCGGTGCAGCCGCCGCCGGCAAGGACCGCACCCGCGAGCAGGAGCGCGCGACCGGCGGCGTGGCGGCAAGGAGCGTCGAGACGGGTCACGCGGCTACTCTAACGCCGGCGTGCCGCGGAACCCTTCCACACCTCAGGCGAGTCGGGCGGCGAAGCGGCCGATCAACCACTCGATGTCGGGAGGCCTGCCGGTTCCGAGTCCCCGCGGTCTGGCTCGATCGCGGCTGGGGAGACCCCTCGCCGGCGCGACGCTCGCGGCCGCGATCTTCGCGGGAGTCCCCGCGCTCGCCGCGCCGCAGGACTCGGTCGCGGTCATGGTCGACGAGTCGCCGACCGCCTCCCAGCTCGCCGGGCGCATGCTCGAGCAGCGATCGGCGAACGTCGGCGAGTCGGCGCGGATCGCGGTACGGCTTCTGGCGGAGTTCGGCGATCGCCTCGTGCCGGATCCCGAGGGCGGCGAGGGCTCGTTCCGATCGGTCCGCCGCGCCGTGGAGTCGGCGCTCGCCGCGTCGCCCGAGCTGCTTTCGCGCTACCGCGAACTGGCCGAAGCCGATGCGGACGAACTGCTCGCCGCGGGCCAACTCGAGCGGCTTCATCGCGAGGCGGTCTTCACCAGCGCCGGACTCGAGGCCACGCTGCGGCTGGCGCAGCTCGACGTGGAGCGAGGGCTCGGCGCGAGGTCGCTGCGGCGGCTCGATCGCGTCGCCTCGCATCCCGATCTCGCCGGCGCGACCCGTCGCCGCGCCGAGGCGATCGAGGCACTCGCCCGCTGGGTCGAGGGCGAACCGGTCGCGATCGAACTCGAGCCGCCGCCACCGATCCGCAGCGCGGCCGATCCCTTTGCCGCCGGGACCGCCGGCGATCCGCCGTCTCCGGCCTGGCGGAGCGTCTGGTCGGTCGAACTGCCCGACTCGCCGTTTCGCCGCGCGTTCCGCGAACTGCAGCAGACCGGGCGTCTCGTGCCGCGCACGGCGCTGCGCATCGCCGAGGACGGGAACCTTCTCGTCGCGATGCCTTCCGCCGATGCCGACACCGTCTACCTGAACGAAGGCCATGTCGTCCGCGCGATCGATCGCCTGAGCCGCCGCGAACGCTGGCGTGCCCTGCTCGAGGACGGGGAGGTCAGCAACCTCGGCGCGGTGGGCGATCCCACGCTCGTCGCGGTCGCCGACGGCCTGGCGGTGACCGTCGCCGGGCACGCCATCGGCACCGTCAGGACCGGGGCGGGGCGGATCGTGGCCCTCGACGCCGCCGACGGCTCGATCCGATGGCGGACGCGGCTTGCCGACGAAGCCGTCGACTCGATCGGCGAGGAGTCGGATCTCTTCCCCTACGGAACGCCGGCCTTCGCGGGCGATTCGGTGCTGGTGCTGGCGCGGCGGGTGACCAATCGCCTCGAGAGCGTCGACTACCTCGCGTGCCTTGCTCTCGAGGACGGTTCGCTGCGGTGGCTCTCGCGGCTTGGGTCGAGCGGCGGCATCCGGCTCGGCGGCATGCGGCCGTTCTCGATCCCGCTCGTCGAAGGCGGACGCGCGATCGTGTCCTCGTCGGTCGGCGTGGTCGCGGCGATCGAGATCGCCGACGGCGAGATCGCGTGGCTTCGGCGCATGCCGGTGCCGCTGCGCGACACGCGGCTCTCCGTCGAGCCGTGGGAGGTGCAGGTGCCGGTCGCGATCGGCGAGTCGATCTACGCGATCGCGCCGGATCAGGCGTCGATCCTCCGGCTCGACGCCAACACCGGACGCGAGATCGAACGTCGGGGCTTCGAGGACGGACGGGTCGGCCAGCCTCGCTACCTGCTCGCGGGCCTTGACCGGGACGGACGCGACGTGCTGATCGCGGTTGGATCGGACGTCGCGGCGCTCGATCCCCGCGACCTCGCCTCGCTGCGGTGGCGCTTCTCCGAGACGAACGACGCGTTGCTCGGCGACCGGCCCGGGCTCGTCAATCGGGTCGGCATTCGCGGCCGGGCGCAGGTCGCGGGCGATCGCCTGCTCGTGCCCGGACGCGGCGACGTGCTCGCGCTCGACCTCGCCGACGGCGCGGTCGTCGAACGCATCGAGATCGAGGAGCCGGCGAACCTGCTCCATCACGACGGACAGCTGCTGCTGGTCTCGAAGGACGCGCTTCGCGCGATCATGCCGCCGGAGCGGGCCCGAGCCCGGCTGGCGGCGCGGCGGCTTGCCGATCCGGAGAATCCCGAATGGCCGCTCGCGGCGGTCGAACTCGAGTTCGCCGCGGGCGACGTCGAGGCGGCGCTCGCCGCAGCCGACGAGGCGCTCGCGGCGGTCGAGCGAAGCCAGGATGCCGCGGAGCGCGAGCGGCTGTTCGCCGAACTGCTCGCGATCGATGCGGCGCTGCCGCCGTCGGATCCCCGCATGTCGCGCTCGCGGGCGCTGCTGTCCGCGACCGCGCTCTCGCCGTCGCAGCGGATCCGCGAGGCGCTCACGCGCGGCGACTGGCAGGCCGCCAACGGACGACTTGGCGAGGCGATGGAGGCGTGGCAGTCGATTCTTTCGGACGCCGCGCTGGTTCGCGAGCCGACGGCCTTCGATGGAGCCGAGGTGCGTGCGGCGGCGGCGGCACGTGAGCGAATGCGGCGTCTTGCGGCCGCGGCGGGTTCGGAGGTCCTCGCGCCGGCGCAGGCGCTCGCGGCGATCCGACTCGATCGAGCACGTCGGGATGGCGCTTCGGCCGAGTCGCTGCTGGCGATCGCGCGGGAGTTCCCGCTCTCGCAGGCCGCGACGGAGGCGAGGCTCGAGGCGGCGAAGCGATTCGAGTCCGCGGGCCGCGGTCGCGACGCGATCGTGACGCTTCTTGAAGGCGCGAGGGAGGGAGGCGTCGATCGGCGACCGCTGCTCGACGCGGTGGTGGCCGCGAGCCTGCGAAATGGATGGCTCGATGCGGCGCGGTCGACGGTCGAACAGGGCGGAGCGTGGCCGACCGAAGGCGCCGCCGATGCGTTCGAGGATCCTTGGGCGAGGCTCGCGACGCGCGGGTCGGCGCCTCGGCTCGGAGCCGCGGCGGGCACGGGGCGATCGTTCCCCGGGCGACTGGTGCCGTGGGCCGAAGACGTCGTGCCGCCGCGCGATCGGGTGCTGCTCGCGTCCGACGGACTGATCTCGATGCGCGAGGATCGCGACGGCGAGCTCGTCGAGCGTTGGGTGGTGCCGATCGAGGATCCGCTGCCCGAGGTTCTCGCGTGGGGCGACTCGATGCTGCTGTGGCAACTCGCCGATCGCGACCGGCCGATGCCGATGCGGATCGAGGTCGCCACCGGCCGCGTCGAGTGGGTGAATCCGTCGGTGGCGGAGCTCTTCCGGCCGCTCGATCCGGCGGCGCCGCATCCCTTGGAAGGGCAGCGTCCCGTGCCCGGCGGCACCGAGCCGTGGCGCGCGGGCGAAGTGCTGCCGTTCGTCGTCGAGGGCGGGCTGGTGCTGGTCCGGCGCGATGGCGAGGTGGCGTGCCTCGATCTCGAAGATGGTCGAACGGTGCGATGGTCCCTGACCGCGCCCCTCGAGGCGGTGTTCCAGGCGGATGCGGGGCCGATGGGGGTCGTGCTTGCCGGCCGCGGCCGCGACGACTCGGGCGCCTCGGTGCCGGTCACGGTGTGGATCGATCCTGAAGGCGTCGTTCGAAGGCGTTGGAGCGACTCGATCGACGGCGACGCGCGGTGGATTCGGCTCTCTCCGCTCGGCGAGGTCGCCTGGGGGACCGGCGAGGGCGTCGAGGTGCGGTCGATCGCGGCGGGGGATGGAGCGGCCGACGGGCGATGGCAAGCGATCGGAGGCTGGGCGAGGAACACCTGGGACGCGTGGCTTCTCGGCGATCGCGTGCTGCTGCGGCAGGGCGACGATCGCCTCGAGGCGAGGCATCTCGCCGACGGCACGGCGTGGCGCGAGCCCTCGGCCTACGAGGCGCCGCGTCGGGACGGGCCGCTCACCGTGTTCGTCGGGCTGTGGGCCGATCGGGCCGGTGCGACGGCGATGTACGGGGACCGTGTCGTTCGCTTCGGACCGCGGGGGGAGCTGGCCGGCATCGACGCGGTGTCGGAGGATCGGAACTTCCTGCTCGCGACGGAAGCCGAGGACGAGATCGTGGTGCTCTCCTTCCGCGGCGCGGGACCGACGACCGACGCCGAAGGCACGCCGCGCACGGAGTTCGTCTACGCGGCGTATCGGTTCGGGCTCTCCGACGGCCTGCGGCAGCGCGGTCCCGCGCTCGAGATCCGCACACTCGGTCCGCGCTTCGACGCGATCAGGGCGATCGACGGTTGGCTGCTGTTGTCCTCTCCGACATCGTCGGTCTCCGTGCCTCTTCGTTGAGCGCCGAAGGCGGTTGACGCCGATGGCGTCCTGCATTCAACTCTCGCCGCGCCGAGCCCGGAAGCCGGCGCCATTCCCGAGGACCCTTCCATGGCGATCGCTGCCCTGCCGTCCGTGCTCTCCGATCCGATCCGCGACTCGAGCCTTC
Organism: uncultured Isosphaeraceae bacterium; assembly: GCA_964614695.1. GTDB lineage: Bacteria > Planctomycetota > Phycisphaerae > Phycisphaerales > SM1A02 > VGXO01. Next base: position 14,071 of record CAZTMB010000003.1, read on the forward strand.
TCGGCGAAGGCGTGGACACCCTCTCGAGTTCATCCGTCGACCTGCTCGACGAGACGCTCTCGATTCCGTCCCGCCTCACCTCGGTCCCCGTCGCCGGCGACGACTGGGAGGACGACGAGGACTATCCGTTCTTCGACGACGACGAGGAAGAGGACGACGACGACGAAGAGGATGAGGACGACGACGAGGACGACGAGGAGGAGGACGACGAGGAAGACGAGGACGAAGACGACGACGAGGAGGAGTTCGAGGACGAAGAAGAGGAAGAGGAGGAGGACGAGTTCGAGGACGAAGAAGAGGAAGAGGAGGAGGACGAGTTCGAGGAAGAGGAGGAGGAGGACCTCGACGAACTCGAGGAAGACTGATCCCCGATCGAGTTCGAGCGCGACCTGAACGTCGACGCCCGTGACGCCGAAGGTCCTCGATTCGAGGCCGAGCCGTCGCGGGCGTTTCGCTTGGAGATCAGGCCCGGCCGTTCACGGTCGCCGGCCGCGGAAGCGGCGCTTCGCGGTTTCGGGTTCATCCCGTCCATCCCGTCCAGGTCGCCGTCCGCCGAGCGAAGCGAGCGGCAACCGAGCCTCAGCGCGCCGGTTCGGAAGTCGGCGCTTCGGCCGGACCGAGGCGAAGGCGGGCGACGTCGAAGCCGCCTTCGATCGCGCCGACGATGATCGCGATCCCGCTGTCTTCCGACGCCGGAGTCTCCGGCGTCTCGACGACCCGCACGAGCCACCGTCCTTCGAGCAGGAGCCCGGCATCGAGTTCGGCCGCGCCTTCGGAGGCGTCGGGCACGAACCAGATCGCGTCGGCGTCCCCGAGGATGCGCCCGCCCGCGAGCGGCCTGCTCCAGGAGAACGTCCGAGGCGGGAAGCGATCGAGCCGCTGCTGCGAGGGGATCCATCGCGCGAGCGTGCGCCAGTCCGGATGAAGCACGTACACGCCCTGCTCGTCGGGAAGCGCGGCGTTCTGACCAAGCGCCCACATCGCGGCGAGGCTCTGCGGCGCGTTCACACGGATCGAGAGTTCAAGGCTCTCCGGCGACGGATCGTTCGCATCGAGTTCGATGGCGACGAGGGAACTTCGTCCGTCTCGCTGCAGGATGCCGACGAGGTGGCTGCCGGTGCCGGTCAGCGTCGGGGCGAGCCAGGTGGATCCCGCCGGCGGAGCCCACTCGCGCACGCCCGACTCGCGGGTCGCGATCCGGATCGAGGCCGGATCGCCCGCCCGTGCCGAGTGGCACCACGCGAGTCGTCCCGCGTCGTCGCGCCACGCCATCGCCGCGACCGCATCGTCGGCGATGAGCCACGAGATGGCGCCGTCTTCCCACGCGACCTCGCCGATCCAGCGGGCTCCGTCGCCGCGCGGGCTCTCGACGAGGAACCCCTTCGAGTCCGCCGATCGGCCGAGCAGCAGCGGCTCGCGAAGCGTCTGCGCCTCGCCAAGGCGACCGTCTTCGCCGATCCGGACGATCGCGATCGCCGGGGGCGGGCTCGGCATCTCGGCGTTCCAGCCGAGCAGATCGTTCCATGCGGGAGTCGGAGCCAGCTGCACCGCGAGTGCCGATCCATCGGGCGCGACGAGCGGTGGCGTCGCGGCGTCGGCGACGACGAATCCGAGCGGGACCAGTTCGATCGAGCGGTCGAGTCGAGCGGCACGCTCCTCGAGGATCTGCGGCGCGACCTGCGACGGCGCGCGGGCGGGAAGCGCGTCCAGGTCGAACGCGCTCTGCTCCTCGAGCGTGCGGGTCGTGCACGAAGAGGTCGCCGATGCGAGGCAGGCGACCGCGACGGCTCGGACGGCGAGCCGTGGATCAGGGCTGGTCCGGCGCATCCATGAGCGGCGGCGTTCCCGCAGCCTCGTCCTTGGGCGAGACCATCTTGCTGTCGATGATCAGCTTGCGGGTCTGCTCGGTGAGCGGCGCCGTGAGCTGCTCGAGCCGCTGCCGATCGACCTCGTTGAAGTTGGTGTCGTTCTCGTCGGGGTTGTCGACGACGATCGGCTGGATGAAGACCACGAGCTCCTTCACCTGCTCGGCCTCGTCGACGTAGGAGAAGACCCAGTCGAGCACGGGGATGTCGCCGAGCACCGGGACGCCGGTCTTCACCTTGGCCGACTGCTCGCGGCGGATGCCGGAGATGACGATCGTCTGCCCGTTCTTGACGGTGACCTCGGTGTTGGTCTGGCGGCGGTTGATGACGGGGTTGAGGCCCGGCGCGATGAAGCCGGGATTGTTGTTGACGTTCGAGAGGAGCACCGCGACCTCCATCGCGACGTTGCGCTCCTTGGTGATGCGGGGCCGCACGTTGAGGCCGATGCCGACGGCGATCTGCTCGAAGTTCGCGACCACGGTGCCGCCGGTGTCGCCGCCCGAACTCGTCGAGGTCTGGAAGGGGACGTCCTGGCCGTCGAAGAACTTCGCCTCCTTGTTGTCGGAGGTGAAGACCTTGGGCTGCTGCAGGATCCGCACGCCGGTCTTCTCGCTGAGGGCCTGCAGCACGACCGTCGCATCGACGCCGAAGTTGAGGGTCGCCGTCGAGAGCGAGCCGGGGAAGATGTTCTCCATCGAGCCACGGAACTCCGAGCCGATCGAGATCGAGTTGCTCGGGTTGGTCGTCGAGACCTGTCCGTTCGGGCCGAACTGAAGTCCGAACGCGAACTGGTCGCCGAGCTCGACCTCCGCGAGCACCGCGGTGATGAGCACCTGGCGGCCCGGGCGGTCGAGGTCCTGGATGATCTTGAGAAGCGCGTCCTGGATCTCCGGGGTCGCGAGCACGAGCAGGCTGTTCTGTCCGGCATTGGGCACGACGCGGCTCTTGCCGACGATCGCGCTCACCTCGGTGGCGTCGGTGCCGGCGCGGGCCTGCTGCCACGGGAAGCGGATCTCCTGCGCCTGATTGTTCTCGGTGGCGCCGGCCGCACCGCCCTCGCCGCCGCCGGCGCTGGCGAAGTCGATGCCCGAGAGGCCCTCCTCGGGAGCCCGCAGCGTCGCGCCGCC
>CAZTMB010000003.1:17162-67159 GCA_964614695.1 uncultured Isosphaeraceae bacterium
GCGGAGGCGGGCCGCCGCGTCACGCTGCCGCTCTCGAGCAGCGCCCCGAGGACCTCCTTCACCTTGAGCGGGTCGGTGTACTTGAGGTCGTAGAGCCGGAAGATCTGGCCGTCGCGGGTGGGCGGCACGTCCCAGGCCGTCGAGATGAGCCGCTTGATGTTCTCCATCACCTCGGGCTCGGCGCGGACGGTGATCGCGTTGTTCTGCGGAAGCACCGTCACCACGAGCTGCTCGCTCGTGCCGACCTGCGGGACCTCTCCGGCGTTCTGCTGCGGCGACCCGGGGCGGCCGCGCTGCGCGGACTGCTGCCGCGTCGAGGCGCCGCGCGATCCGGTCGAGGAGGACGGCTCGAAGAGCTCGCGGATGTTGTCGGCGATCGTCTGCGCGTCGGCGTAGGCGAGCCGGAAGGTCTCGGTCTTCACCTCGACCCACGGCTCGACGTCGAGCAGCGAGATGAGCTGGTGGATGCGCTTCGCGAGGCCGATGTCGCCCTCGAGGATCAGCTGGTTCGAGGCCGCGTCGACGGTGAGCGTCGCGTAGGTCGGGATCGAGCCCTGGAGCCGGTCGAAGACGTCCGCGGCCTTGGTGTTCTTGAGGCGGAACACCTTGATCACGATGTTCCCGTCCTCGGGCAGCTGCATCACGTCGATCTCGGGACCGAGGATGACCGCGGGCTGGATCTTCTCCATGTCCGTGAGCATCTCGATCATGATCACGTCGTCGGTTTCGACGACGCCGATCCCGTTCATGCGGAACGCCTGGAAGAGCAGGTCGAGCGCGCGGTCCTTGCTGATCGGCTCGTCGTTGACGAGGGTGATCTCGATCGACGAGACCTGGGTGAGCCGCATCATCACGGCCTTGCCGGTCCACTCGACGATGAACGGGACGACCGACTCGAGCTTCTCCTTGCGGAATCCCAGCACCACCGGCGAGTCGTCGGCGGGACGGCGGCGTCTCGTGCGGCCCTGCATCGGCGGGGCCTGGCCGAGCGATCCTTCAAGGACGAGGTTGCTGGTGTCGCCGACCGGAACCGCCGGGACGTCGTCGCCATCCTGCGGCGCGGCGAGGAGCGAGACGGGCTCGGCCAGCAGGGCGAGGATCGCAAGGGCGGTGATGAACGTCGACCGCGAGTCGATTCGGATCACGAGACTGCTCCGGAGCATCAACGGACGGCGAGTCGCCGGCGAGGCCGGCGAACGGGGGAGTCTACTTGCGATTGCCGCCCCGACCGGGCCACGTCGTGGGCGTCAATCACCGCGTCGAAGCCGCGCGAGAAGCAGTTCGAACTCCTCGCGCAGGCGCTCCGCGCTGGCCGGGTCGAGGCGAAGTCCGCGAGCGCGAGCGACTCGGCTGAGCGCCGATCGCGCTTCGTCGCGAGTCATCCCCTCGATGTCGTCGGCGGAGAGCGGCTCGGGAAGTTGATCGATCGGCACGAAGCCTTCATCGCTCGAACTGCTCGGATCGTCCGTCGCTCCCGGACCCGAGCCGGCCTCGGGATCGGAGCCGCTCTCGTCGTCGGTTCCCGGCGGCGGACCGCCGCCTTCCGGAGGCGTCGTGTTCCCGGGAACCGGGCCGCCGTCCGCGGGCGAGCCGCCGGAGGGCCGCGTCGGCACCGGGCCCGAGGTCGCGGGACCAGCCGGACCGCTCGGGTTGAGCGAACTCTCGCCGCGAAGCGCCGGGATCGCGCTGCTGCTTCGGAATGGATTCTCGGTGAAGAAGGACGACTGCCGGTCGCCCCAGATCGAGACGTCGTACTCGCCGCGGCTCCATCCGAGCCGGACCGTCCACGGCCCGCTGATCGAGATGACCTTGACCCCGCCGCCCTCCTCGCCGATGCGAAGACGATCGATCGCGGCGCCCTCGAAGAAGACGACGTCGCCGAAGACGCTGCGCGGCTTGGGGCCGCCGTAGGACGCGGGCGCCGGCGGCGGCCCCGGATCCGGCGGCGGCGGTGGCGGCGGCGCCGGATCGCGCGGGGGCGGTGCCGGACGCGGCGGCGGCGCCGGCGGCCGCGGCAGGAAGAACGCGGAGCGTCCGTCGAAGCGTTCGAGGCTCGTGCGAGTCAGGGTCTCGTGCCGGGCGATCAGCGGCTCGACGAGATCGGCGCGGACCTCGTCCGCGCCGCTTCTGAAGAGCGCCGAGACCGCGTCGCCGAGCGACGCGAAGAGGACGATCACCGCGATCGCTCCGGCGACGAGGGCCGCGACGAGGTGGCCCGACCACCGCGTGCCCGAAGGCAGCTGGAAGCGCGTCGCCATCAGCGTCCCCTCCCACGGCCGGTGAGGATCCAGGCCTCGACGGACATCTTCACATCGACCTTGCGGTCGGTCTGGCTTCGCACCATGCGCAGGCGGCTGATCGATTCGATCTCGGGACTCGACTCGAGCTCGGCGATGATCGCGGCGGCCTGCTCGGGCGTGGCGGTGAAGCCGACTTCGCCGACGACGCGCTCGACCCGCTGCCCGCTGCTCGAGACGATCTCGCGAAGCGCCGCGGGAGGAAGGCGCGAACCGGCCCGCGCATCGAAGGAGAAGTTCGCGACCGGATGGTTGCCGATTGCGGCGGTGATCGTCTCGGCGAGCGCCAGCGAGCCCTCGGCCTCGGTCCGCGGCACCTGGATCGGTCCGAGCGCCTCGACCGCCGCTTCAAGCGACGGCGGGAGCTGCGCGACGTTGCCGGCGGCACGGTCGAGGATCTTCTCGAGGCGATCGCTCTCGGCGTTCCAACGCTCCGCGATCGGCCAGACGAGATCGGTGTAGGCGATGAAGACGATCGCGGCGGCGACGGCGGCGGAGATCCACTTCCAGCGGACCGGAAGGGCGTTCCATCGCGCCGCGAGCGAAGGCTTCGACTGGCCGGAGCCCGCCATCGTCGAGTCGTCGCGAGTCATGGGCATGCCGCTCATGGCGCCTCCCGCACGCGGCGAAGCAGCTTGTCGAAGAGCGTTCGCAGGCGTTCCTTCGCCGCGTCGTCGAGTCCCGCGGACTGCCGGGCTCGTGCGACCTTGCCCAAGGCGGTCTGCGCTTCGGCCTTGCTCATCGCCTCGATCTCGGCGTCGGAGAAGTCGACCGCCGCGACGGTCGTCGAGGGATCGGGGACCGCGACCTCGCGACCGCCGCCCGAAGCACCGTCGTCGCTTGAACGACGTCGGCCGATGCCGCGATCGGGCAGGCCCGATCCGGTGGCGGAGGACTCGGTGGCTTCGGCGACGGCATCGCCCGGTTCAGAGGCGGCCTCGCCGGAGTCGGCCGAAGCGGGCGGAGTCGTAGCCGCGCGAGTCGATCCGCCGCTGGTGCGACGGGGAGTCGAGGCGGGCTCGCTTTCGGTCGTCGAAGGCGCGTCGCTCGAATCCGAGGCGGCGGTCTGCGCGGGCTCGCTGCTCGATCGCCCGCTCGCGGGCTTCGCCGCGGGTCCGTAGCGACGCTCCGCGAGCGAGGTGACGGCGAAGTCCTCGGCTTCGCTGAAGCGGCCCGGCCGCGTGGGACGCGCGACATCCGCCGAGAGGCTGAACTCGTAGACGCCGCGGCCGTCGGGCGGATCCCAACGCTTGGTGATCTTGTCGAAGATGCCGCAGGCCCGCATGCGGCGCTCCATCTCGAGGATCGCGTCGGCGCCGGTCTGATCGTTCTCGGGCTTCGCGATGCCGCGGATCGTGATCGGCTCGCCGTGCCCCATCACGATCGACTCGACCTCGATCGCCTCGGGCATGCAGTTGGAGAGATCGCCGAGCACCTTCATGAAGGGCCAGGCCTGCGCTTCGAGTTCGCGATAGACCGCCAGCTGCCGCTCCGAATCCTGCATGGAGGCCTCGAAGGCCGCGGGATCGGGAAGCTTCGCGCGGAGGATCGCCACACGCAGACCGGCGGCGGCGACGGGAAGCGCCATCGCGACGAGCACCGCCGCGACCGCGAAGCGCACGGCGAACGCCGGGTCGGAGAGCCTCGCGAGCGCCGCTTCGACGACGCCGACGAAGCCGGGGCGAGATTCGGTCTCGGGGCGATCGACGATCTCGGTGAACTCGCGAAGCGATCCGGTCGCGGCGGTCGCGATGGCCGCAAGCAGCGAATCGATCCGTTCCTCGGGGGACGCGCCCGCCGCGAGCGGTCCGCTGCAGACGAGTCCGTCCTTCGAAGAGGCCCCGTCGAGCATCCGATCGGCGATCGCAGCGGCGTCTGCAGGTTCGTGACCGGCGGCCATCGCAGTCTCGACGAGGGCTCGCCGAACGGTGACGAGCCACGCGCCGCCCTCGTCGGCTTCGCAGGTCGCGCGGAGCAGGGGACCGTTCGGTCCCGAGAGGAGGACGCCGATCGAGCCGTCGCGTTCATCCGCAATGAAGCCCGGCTCGATCGAGCCGCCCGCGGACGGCCTTGCGAGCAGCGCGAGCACCTCGGGAGCCGCACGCCACCCCGAGCCCGGAGGCATCGCGGCGTGCGACTGTTCAGGCCAGGCGAGCAGGAGGCCGACCGGATCGGGGCCGAGCATGCCCGAAGGAAGCGGAGCCACCGCGGTGCGATGCCTCGGCACGCCGCCAAGCAGGTGGGTTTCCGCCTGCAGTCGCAGCGCCTGACGAACCTGCTCGGGCGCGACCCCGGGCAGTCGGAACATCCGGCAGATCGTCGCTGCGGAAGGCATGACGGCGATTCGAACGCCGGCTCGCTGCGAGTCGAGCCAGGACTCGAGCGCCTCGGCGGCCACGCGTCGCCGCTCGCGGATCCGGATGCCGGAGCCGTTCGCTTCGGCGACGATCGAATCCCACGAACCCTCGCCAGCGCTGCGGACGACCGCCAGGATCGTGGGATCGAGGAGGGCTCGCCGGCGACGTGAAGAGGACTTGGTCTGACGGTTCAAGGGAACGGGCTCGGCGATCGAGCTCAGGGCTCGCGGTACTCGAGGATTCGAACGGGAAGGACCGAACGATCGACCGTGGCGAGGATTTCGACCTCCAGTCCGGTCGACTCCGCCCGCCCGCGGCTTGAGATCGTGAAAACGTCGCCGACGACATCGACCTGATTTCGAATCGCCGCCAGACGTTGCGGCGTGATCTTATCGACGTCGAGCAGGTCGACGATCCCAAGAAGGCCTTCGGAGCGTCCTTGCCGGAGCGTGATGATCGAGTCGGCGATGTCCGGATCGTCCGGGAACAGAAGCCGAAGGGCCTCCCGGGAGGCGGTGTTGAGGTTCAGCTTCCCCGGACCTTCGTCGAGATCGGTCGAGCCGATCGTGGCCTCCTGGAAGATCAGCCGCATCTGGTCGCGATCGAGCGGGCGGGCGCCGCTTCCGGGAGTCTGCGACGCGTTGCGGTCGACTCCGGCTCGGCTTCGCCGAGATCGGGAACTCCGCCCGGCGGTCTGCGACTGGCTGGCGGGCGTCCCGCTCGCGAGGCTCGCGAGGTCCTGCAGGAGCAGCGCTTCCATGGTCGCGTCGGGTCGCTGGGCGTAGGCGATGAGCGCCTTGGCCTGTTCGGCATCGACCCCAAGGCGCGTGGCGAGGGTCTCCTCGTCGCTGCTGGCCACCTCGAGGCGTTCCTCGCCGGAGATCGTGCGACCGCTCGATCGACTCGCGGCGGTGAGTGCCGCCGACCAGCCTGCGTCCAGGATGCCGTTGCCGTCGTCGTCGGGAAAGCTCGCGCCGCGATCGTCCTCGTTGGCATCGAGCTGGCCGTTCAGGTTCCAGTCCTCGCCACGAAGCCTTTCCGGCGAGACGCCCGCGACGAGTTCCAACTCCGCGAGGTGGCGGAAGTCCTCGTTGCGAGGCGCGTAGCCGGTGCCGCGATTGCGATACCACTCCTCCTCGGCACCGATCCCGGTGACCTCGTCGTCCTGATCGCGCCAGTCGATGATCGCGTCGGCCACGTCGAGGGTCATGTTCTCGAGGTTGAGGAGTTCGCCGCGGCTCAGCCGGTTGATGTTGAGCCGAGAGTGCTCGTCGAGCGGGCCCGGGACCTCGACGCCGTCCCGCAGATGGCGGATCCGCCACATGCCGGTCGCGACCTCGCCGTCGGCCGCGGCCTCGAGGTCGCGGTAGACCGACATCATGTCCTCGGTGTCGGGGTTCTCCGCGTGCCAGGCGAGGATCGCGATCATCTCCTCGATGCCCGCGCGGGCGGCCCATCGCGCCTGCACCTTGGCGAGCGTCTCGCGGCCGATCGTGGCCTGACGGAAGCCCAACAGCTGCACCGCCGCGACGATCGATGCGGCGATCGCGATCGCCCAGATCACGATGACGACGACGGCGCCGCGACGCATTCAGGTTCCTCCGCTGGCGGGTCGAGTCGAACCGAGTCGATTCGATCGGCTTCCGCGGCCGAGCGTCGCGTTCGGATTGATGCCGCCGGGGCCGGCTTCGAATCCGGGACCGCTGGTTCCGCCCGGTCCGCCACGCCCGCCACCGCGTCCGCCGCGACCGCCGCTGCCGCCGCCCATGCCGGGAGATCCCCCGCCCGGACGTGCGCCCGGGCCGCGGCCCGGATCGGCCCCGCCGCCGATGTCGCCGGGAAGCGCCCCTTCGCCTTCGCCCGAGGTCGCGCCACCACCGGCGCCGCCATCCTCAGGCAATGCGCCGTCCTCGCCGAACGCGGCGTCTTCGTCGGCCATCTCCTCCTCGTCCTCCTGCGGCGGAGGCACGATGCGATCGATGGGCACGAGCGTGCGCAGCGTCACGACGCCCTTGGGATCGGGATCGGAAGGATCCACACCGTCGGGCAGCGAGGTGATGGTGATCCGCAGCGCCCACGGCAGGCCGTCGAGGTCGGAGTCCCACTCCTCGAACCATGCGACGCCGTCGTAGGCCTCGACGGCGAAGCCGATCACGCCTTCGACGACCGGGACCGCGACGCCGCCCGCGTCGGGATAGCCGTCGGGCATGAAGTCGCGGCGCTGCCAGAGCACGGGCCCTGCATCGTCCTCCTCGACGCGGTAGTGCGTCTCGTACTCGATGCCCTCCCCGCTGTAGGCGACGTCGCGGGTGGCCTGGAGCTTCGTCGAGAAGAGCAGCAGCTCGTCGCGGTCGGCGATTCCCATCGCGGTCGGCACGCTGCCGTCGGTGACGAGCACGCGGCACTTCAGAAGATCGGCGTCGCGGATCACGCCGGCGATGTCGCGGCGCACCGCTTCCAGCGCCGCGCGGGCCCTCATCGAACTCTCGAGCCGTGCGAAGGTGACGTTTCGCGACCGGCCGAGCTGCGAGAGGCTGAAGGTGACCGCGCCGAGGACGAGCACCGCGATCACTCCGGCGACGATCAGTTCGACCAAGGTGAAGCCGCGTCGAGTGGAATGGTTCATGCGTCTTCTCCGAAGAGCAGGGCTTCGCGGTCGATCGGCTCGAGCGGAGCCCGCGGCGGATCGGGCTCGTCGCCGAGCTTGGGGGCGATGAGGGTCTCGCACAGGAAGGAGTCGCCGGAGGCGTGCCGCACGATGGCGGTGACCTTGAAGGGCACGCCGGGGCTGCCGTCCTCGATGAGGACCTCGTACTCGAAGTCGCCGAAGGGCTCGTCGAACTGCCCCGAGGTCGGATGCAGCTGCACGTAGTCGGCGGGCCCTTCCATGAGCACGGTCGCGAGAAGCTCGTCGAGCAGCGAAGCCGCGACGATCTCCCGCTCGCCGCGCTGCTGCAGCGCGAGCGCCCGCGAGCCGAGGGAGATGATCGCGGCGAGGCCGACCGCAAGGAGGATGCCCGCGACGATGGCATCGACGAGGGCGAAGCCTCGACGTGGAGCGGCTGCGATCTCGTGGCGACTCACCATCGTTCGCGGTCCAGGCCTTCCTCGTCGAGGTCTCGGCGCTCGCGCACCGCCACGTTCTGGCGGTCGCTGCGACGTGCCGCGAGGGCGTAGGGCTCGAGCATCAGATCGACCGCGATCGCCTGGCCCTCGAGACGAAGCTCGATCCGCGGGCGCTCGCCGCCTGGTTTCGTCGCGACCATCCACTCGGTGTCGGGAAGCGTCGAGAGGTCCTCCCGCGCGAAGGCGAGCTCCATGCCGTCGGGCAGCGGCGCCGGCATGCTGAGCCGGTCCGGCTGCCAGACGATCGGGTCTCCCTGCTGCGTGGGATCGATGTCGAGGATCAGCAGCTCGAAGGTGCGGGTCCGGCCGTCGTACATCAGGCCGACCGGCTGCTTCCCGGCGGAACTTCGGAACGCGAACATCGTGAGGAGGTCGGCGACGCGATCGACCGCGACGGTCTCCTGGCGACGAGTGATCCCGCCCATCCGCGGCACGATGAGACCCGCGAGGATCGCGAGGACGGCGACCACGAGCAGCGCCTCGATCAGCGTGAAGCCCCGACTTCGCGGGGTGGCGTTCACGCGGATCGATCGAGGCGTCGCAAGCATGGCATCACCGGCGGCTGCCGTGCACGATGTCCGCGGCATCCCCCTCGCCGCCGCGCTGACCGTCGGACCCGTAGCAGATCACGTCGAAGTCGACGTTGAACTCGCCCGGGATGATGATCGCGTAGGTGTTGCCCCACGGGTCGATCAGCTGGTCGCGGTTGTCGAGATAGGGGTCGTCGCCTTCGAGCAGCAGTTCGAGCGTGAAGTCGTCGGGAAGCCGGCTCATGCCCTGCTCGGTCATGTAGAGCTTGACCTGCTGGGCGAGGCTGGCGACGTCGGCGTAGGCCTTCTTCTCCTGCGCCTGCCCGATGAACCGGGTGAGGCGAGGCAGCACGAGCGCCGCGAGGATCGCGATGATCGTGACGGCGACGATGACCTCGATGAGGCTGAAGCCGCGTCGGAGTCGGCGATCGTGGCGGCGGTCTGATCGGTGGTGGTGGTCCATCGGTCTTCGGATTCCGGGAAGGTGGAAGCGGGGGAGTCGGGTTCGGCTCAGGCGCCGATCGCCTCCTGCATCTGCAGAAGCGGAAGGATGATCGCGGCAAGCACGAAGGCGGCGATCGACGCCATCACCACCAGCAGCAGCGGCGGGAGCGCCTTGGTGAAGATGCGAAGCGAAGAGTTCACCTGGCGATCGAAGGCCGTCGCCGCGTGGAGCAGCATGCTTTCGAGGCGTCCGGACCGCTCGCCGATGTTGACGATCTGGATGAGCAGCGCCGGGAAATGCCCGGACCGCTCGAGCGGATCCGCGAGCGACTGGCCGGTCGTGACCTTGTCGCCGACCTCGTCGATCGCCTTCATGAGCGCGGTGTTTCCGAGCGTGTCGCGGACGATCCGAAGCGCCGTGAGGATCGGCACGCCGGCGGAGGCGAGGGTGCCGAGCGTGCGGGTGAAGCGGGCGACCGCGACGTCGCGGAGCAGCCGGCCGAGCACGGGAATCCGCAGCAGCGTGGTGTCGACGAGCAGGCGGTTGCGGGGATCTCGGATCCACCACCGCCACAGGAAGACTGCCGCCACCATCACGCCGGCCACCGCCCACCACCATGCCTTGATGAAGTCCGCGACGGCGAGCAGCACCATGGTGGGCCATGGGAGCGTCATGCCGGTCTGGCCTGCGATCGGCGCCATGAGCCGTGGAAGCAGGAAGGTGACGAGCACCACGGTGCTCGCCGCGATGAGTCCCGCGACGATGAGCGGATACACCGTCGCGGCGGTCACCTCGCGGCGCAGCTCGACGGCGCGGTCGAGCAGATCGGCGAGCTGATGGAGGATCTCGCTGGTGCGGCCGGTCGCGTCCGCGGCGCGGAACATGCCGACCACGAGATCGTCGAAGGGCGGTCCGTATTCCTGCGCCGCCCTCGCGAGGGGCTGTCCGGCCTCGACGCGTTCGATCAGGAAGTCGAGGATCGCCTCGAGCTTGCGATTGCCCGCCTGCCGCCGCGTCGTGCGCAGCGCCTGCAGCAGCGGAAGGCCCGCCTCGAGGGCCGTCGCGAGTTCGCGCACGAGGTTCGCGGTGTCGGCGCGGCTGATCGTCGGACGCGCCTCGCGGGTCCGCGCGCCTGCGTCGGCTGCCGTCTCGTCGGCGTCGATCGCGACCGGCACGAGGCCGCGCTGCTCGAGCACTCGCATCGCGCCGGGACGATCCGGCGCGTCGAGCGTGCCCGCCGAGGCGGCGCCGCTCGAGTCGATGGCTTGGTAGCGGAACGTGGGCATGGTTCGACGGCGGCTACTCGAGGGCGTCGTCGACGTCCTGCGTCGCTCGCAGGACCTCCTCGACGGTGGTCAGTCCAAGCGCGGCCTTCTCGATGCCGTCCGCCCGCATGGTGACGAAGTCCGGGCCGAGGATCCGCCTCAGTTCGAGGACCGGCCGGTTCTCGGCGATCGCCGAGCGAAGCGCCGACGTGATGCGGATCACCTCGAAGAACCCCATGCGACCCTTGAAGCCCGATCCTCCGCACTCCTCGCACCCTGTGCCGACGGTCACCTGTCCGCCGAACTTCGCCCGCTCCTTCTCGGTGAGACGCACCGCGGTCTCCTCCGGCATCGGCCGGCGTTCGACGCAGCGTCGGCAGAGGCGACGGCCGAGCCGCTGCGCCATCAGGCCCTCGATGACGGACGCGACGAGGAACGGCTCGGCGCCCATGTCGACCATGCGGCCCACCGAGCTGATCGCGTCGTTGGTGTGCAGCGTGCTGAAGATCAGGTGGCCGGTGAGGGCGGAGCGGATCGCGATGTCGACGGTCTCGGAGTCGCGGATCTCGCCGACGAACACCACGTCGGGGTCCTGGCGGAGGATCGCGCGAAGTCCGGTCGCGAAGGTGAGGCCTCGCTTGGGATTCACCGGGATCTGGTTGATGCCGTCGAGTTCGTACTCGACGGGATCCTCGATCGTGATGATCTTCTTGCGGGGGTCGTAGAGCTTGCTGAGCGCCGCGTAGAGCGAGGTCGTCTTGCCGGAGCCGGTGGGTCCGGTCACAAGCACCAGCCCGTGGGGCTTGGCGATCATCCGGTCGATGAGCGCCCGATGGGTCTCGCTCATGCCGAGGCTGACGAGGTCGAGCGGCAGCGAACTCTTGTCGAGCAGACGCATGACCACGCTCTCGCCGTAGAGCGTCGGCACCGTCGAGACGCGGATGTCGACCTTGCGGCCCTCGAACCGCAGCGTGATGTGTCCGTCCTGCGGGACGTACCGCTCGGCGATGTTCATGTTCGCCATGATCTTCACGCGGCCGATCAATGCCGCCTGGAGATGCTTCGGCGGCTGCGGCTGCGAGACCAGCACGCCGTCGATCCGGTACTTGACGCGCAGCTCGCTCTCGAACGGCTCGATGTGGACGTCCGAGGCGCGGGACTGGATCGCCTCGAGGAGCAGCAGATTCACCAGGTTGATGAGCGTCGGCTGCTCCGCCATCCGGTGGACGTCTTCCGCCTCGATCGCATCGAGGTTGTGTTCGACGTCCGGCGCCGACAGGCCGCTCTCGTCGGCGAGGCTCTGCGCCATCCGGGCGGCCGTGGTGCCGTAGCCGAGACGCATGAGTTCCGCGAACGCGGGCTGCTCGATGCCCACGCGGCGGATCGCGCGTCCGGTCATCGCGGCGAGTTCGTCCACCGACGCGAGGTCGGTCGGATCGGCCATGGCGACGACGAGTCGACGTCCATCGATCGCGAAGGGCACGGCGCGAAGCCTGACGGCGACATCGGCCTCGAGGAGCGAGAGCGCCTCCTCCGCGATCGTCGGAGCCTTCTCGAGCCACTCGATGCCGAGCGCTTCGCATCGGTGCCGCAGCCCCGCGGGCGCCGCGTCGGCGGAAAGGCCGTTGGCATGAGGCAGGCTGGCGGCGAGGTCGGTCACGACTGGCGTTCCTGAGGAAGGGAAGCGTTCGGAATCAGTCGGCTCGATCGGATCCGGAGGACGATCCGCTCGGGGACGCCGGACGGCCGCCGCGGCGCGGCGCGGGCGCCTGCAGCACGCGATCGGAGTCGGCCGACTTCGCGCCGTCGCCGAGCTTGGGACTGCTGTCCTTGGGCGACATCGCGTCGCGGCGACGCTCCGCTTCGCCGATCGCGCGGCTGCCGAGGCCGTTCGCGTTCACCGACGGCGTCTCCTGGAATCCGCCATCGAGGTTCTTGCGCAGGTCGCCCGGCTTGCCGAAGCCCGGAAGGTTCGAGGTCTGCTCCGGGGTGAGCAGGGCGAGGATCGCTTCGCGGGTGCGGCGCCCGAGCTCTTCGCGCTCGCCCCGAACGTCTCGAATCGACTTCGGCTCGCCGGCGAGTTCGCGCGACGGCGTCTCGCCTCGCTGACGCTGCAGGATCCGCTCGAATCGCCGCTGCGGCTCGCGCGGCTCCTCCGTTCGGTAGAGCTCACGCATTCGCGCGTTGAGCACGTCGAGCTGGGCGAGGTAGTCGCGTTCGATCGCGAGGATGCCTTCGAGCTGCTCGGGTGTGAGATCGGGAATGGTCTTTGCCGCATCGATGAAGGCGATGGTCGGGTTCGGCCCGTAGACCTTGGGATACGCGGCTTCCCAGGCTTCGGCGAGGAAGACCCGCGCCTGGTCCTCCGGCATGGCGGCGGCGATCGACTCGATCCCGCGCTCCTGGGCGTTTCGGACCTCGATCCGCGCAGCCATGATCTGCTGCATCACCTGCAGGCCGCGCTCGAAGTCCATCGCCTGCATCGCGGCACGGACCGACGGCTGCAACTCCTCCACGCGCCGCGTCCGCGACACGAGCGCCGCATCGAGCTCGTTCTCGTAGGCGGCGATCGCCGGCGCGATGTCGTCCGCGACGGTCCCGGGGAGTTCGATCCGGTGCACGATCGCCACCAGGTCGATCCCCTCGCCCGAGAGCTCGGACTGCGGCAGTTCCTTCTCGCGGCGGATCGCGCGTTCGAGCGCCGGCCAACGCTCGATCTGACCGGGGCCGAGCTGGGTCTGGACGTTGGCGAGGAACTGATCCCGCAGCGCGAGCTTCTCACGCTCCCAGGTCGACAGCGGGCCCATCATGCGTTCCATGATCCGGCCGCCGTCCTCGCCGCCGACATCGACGCGGATCTTCGAGATCTCGTCCCGCATCCCCGCCAGGCCCGCCTCGAAGGAGGCCGCGTAGTCGTCGAGCAGCACCTCGATGATCGGACGCTGCCAGTCCTCGAGATCGAGCACCTCGTTGAAGATGAGGAGGTCGCGGCGGTAGAAGTCCTGGCGAAACGCGTTGGCCAACCCCGCATCGCCGCCGAACTGGGCGACGGCCGGACCGGCGAGGCCGACCGCCAGACCGAGGGCTGGGACGAGGCTTCGGGTGAAACGGGTCTGTCTGAAGTCGATCATGGTTCGGTCCTCTGTCGGATCGGCGCGTGGGCGCGGGCGAACTCCGCCAACGGCGGTTCCCTCCGGATATGTCGGAAGCCGCCGACACTCCGAGGATATCGGCGCAACTGCGGGCGGTTTCGCCACGGTCTCGACGTTTCCCGGGCGTTGCCGCCGCTTCGACCGCAGGTACGGCTCGTTGCGGTCGAAGTTCAGCCGGCCCGAACCGTCCGCTGCTCGATCCGCTTTTCCGAGACGGTCCGCACGATTCGATCGACGTAGATGCCGGGCGTGTGGATCGAGTCGGGGTCGAGCGATCCGAGCGGCACGATCTCCTCGACCTCGGCCACGCAGACCTTGCCGCAGGTTGCGGCGGGCGGATTGAAGTTTCGGGCGGTCTTGCGGTAGACCAGGTTGCCCGCGGGATCGCACTTCCAGGCCTTCACGAGGGAAAGGTCGGCTCGGATGCCCCGCTCGAGCACGTAGGTCTCGCCGTCGAACTCCGCGGAGGGCTTGCCTTCCGCGACTGCCGTGCCCACGCCCGTTCGCACGTAGAAGGCGGGGATTCCGGCGCCCCCGGCCCGCATCCGCTCCGCGAGGGTGCCCTGCGGATTGAACTCGACCTCGAGTTCTCCGGCCATGAACTGCCGCTCGAACTCCGCGTTCTCGCCCACGTAGCTCGACACCATCTTGCGGATCTGCCGGGTCTGCAGGAGCAGGCCGAGGCCCCATTCGTCGACGCCCGCGTTGTTGCTGTAGACCGTCAGGTCCCGAACGCCCGAGTCCCGGACCGCGAGGATCAGCTGCTCGGGAATGCCGCAGAGACCGAAGCCTCCGACCGCGAGGCTCATGCCGTCGCGAAGGAGCCCTTCAAGGGCCGCCGGGGAGGATGCGAAGACCTTGTCGACCATGGGACGGAGTCTATCGGGCGAGATCGCTGGACCGAGATGACCATCAGGCCGGTCGGGGACCGGCCTGATGCGTGGACGTGTCAAGGAGGGCTTGGCGAGCCGCTCAGTTCTCGGAGACCCCGTCGATCGCCGCCTCCTGCTCGGGGGGATAGACCTCCTCGAGGGTCAGACGGATCTTCTCGAGCGCCTTGTTCTGGATCTGCCGCACCCGCTCCTTGGTGACTCCGATGATCTGGCCCACCTGCTCGAGCGTCAGCGGGGAGGGCTGCTCGGAGTCGAGGCCGAAGCGGTAGTGGATCACCGTCTTCTCGACGTCGGAGAGGTCGGCCTCGTTGTTGAGGACGATGTGCTTCACCTCGTCGGCGCACTCCTTCTCATGGGTCGCGCGAAGCGTCTCGAGATGATTCGACTTCTCCATGGCCGGGTCGAAGTCGGTCGGAAACCGCTGCCGGTACTTGCTCAACTTCATGCCCTGGCGGCTGAAGGCCTTGAGGATCGCCCGGCAGGCATAGGTCGAGAACTTGAACCCGCGACCGCAGTCGAACTTGTCGACCGAGCGAAGCAGGGCCATGTTGCCCTCGCTGACCATGTCCGCGAAGTCGACCTCGCTCATCCGGGTCCGCTTGGCCATCGCCAGCACGAGCGCGAGATTGGTCTCGGCGATCTGCTCGCGATAGGCGCGGGCGATCCGGTACCACGAAAGCAGTTCACGGGCGGTCGAGGCGTCGGGCATCCGGCTGTCGAGTCGCTTCTGGATCTCGCGGACCCGGTGCCGGGCGTAGTTGTATTGAAGGAACAGGACCCGTTCCTCGGCCCCGGTCAGCAGGACCGTGCCGGTGTTCCGAGACCGCGTCTCCCGCTCCCGGCCGCTGATGAAACTGTCCATCAGCGGGCGGTACCACGAGACGTCGGGCTTCTGGATGGGCGGGGCCTCGTCGTAGATCCGCCGCTCCGCACCGTCGCGGTAGAACTCCTCGGAGTCGATGTAGTCCATCGGCTCCTCGAGGATCAACTTGACGAGCCGCTCCTCCTCGGGAGTCAGGCGGACCTGGGCCCGCCCGGCCTTCGCCGGGGCGTCGGTGCGACTTCCCGGTCGGGTCAGGCCGCGTCGGCGACTGACTCGATCGAGAGGAGAATTGCGACCGATCATGGGCTTGAGCATCGACGTTTACCTCGCCGGGTCATCAGACGCCGGCTCGAATGGTCCGGGGCTTCGAGCAGCACAGCGACTCGAGGCGGATCCGGAATCAGGCAGATCCCTCATCTACGACCTGTGCGGACGCTGGTTCGATCGATCCGCGACGGCAGAGCCGGTTTTCGATCGCAAATCGCGTCGGTTCGCTCGGAAATCGAGGGCTTCGGAAGGGTTGGAGGCGGTCCGGGGCCACCCCGGTCCGAGCCTCTCTATACGGTGCAACTGAGATCGGGTTTCAACGAGGAACTTGTCGAGACGGACGCCGATCGCCCAAGTCGCTGTGAAGATGGGCAGGTCTCGCCGGTCCTTTGAGCCAGAGTCGCTCCCGGGGGCGGGACCGCGGGTTTTCATTGACCAATGAACAAGGCGACCGAAGTCGCCTTGCCGAGGGGGTGGGTTGTAGGGGACCGAGGCCGGTCCGGCGTCACTCCGCCTTGCCGCCCGAACTGTCGTAGACCCAAGCGTCGATGGGCCGCGGATAGTCGAGGACCTCACCCGGTGCGAAGAAGAGTGCGAGTTCCTTCGCGGCGGCCTCGGGACCGTCGGAACCGTGGATCAGATTGAAGCTGTTGGAGACGCCGAAGTCGCCACGGATGGTGCCTGCCGCGGCCTTCGAGCCGAAGGTGGCCCCCATCAGGTTCCGGCAGATGCCGATGGCGCCGACACCGCGAACGGCAAGCACCACCACCGGACTGCTCGTCATGAAGCGGACGAGTCCCGGGTAGAAGGGCTTCTCCCGGTGATCGGCGTAGTGCCTGGCCGCGAGCTCTTCGGTGATCCGCGTGAGCTTGAGGCCGACGATCTGCAGACCCTTCTCCTCGAGGCGGGCGAGGATCCGGCCGACGAGCCCGCGCTGCACCGCGTCGGGCTTCAGGATGATCAAGGTGGTTTCCATGGGGCGGGAAGGGTAGCAATCCCCCGCGGCGAGCGGGAGGCGGGACGGCTCCTTCGAGGCGGCGAAAGTTCCACGGTTCGATCGGGCCGCTCCGATACGCGTACGCTGCGGAGACCGCCTTGCCCTCAGGGAGGTTGGCGCGGCGGATCGAGCAACACCCAACGCGGCGATGCCGCTGGAGAAGGCCATGCCCGGCACGGAGTCGCCGACCCTGGATCCGCCCACCTCGAAGCCTGCCCCACCAGGTCCCGCCTCGAAGCCCAAGCGACGCGCCGGAGGCGCGACCGCCGAGGAGATGTCCCAGCGACAGCGGGAGATCTCCGTCAGCGAGTTCTTCGCCAAGAACCGCCATCTGCTGGGCTTCGACAACCCCCGCAAGGCGCTGCTGACGACCGTCAAGGAGGCGGTCGACAACGCGCTCGATGCCTGCGAAGAGGCGGGCATCCTGCCGTCGATCCGCGTGATGCTCGAGCCGATCTCCGAGACGCGCTTTCGCGTCACCGTGCGCGACAACGGTCCGGGCATCGTCCGCAAGCAGATCGAGAACGTCTTCGGCCGGCTGCTCTACGGATCGAAGTTCCACCGCCTCAAGATGAGCCGTGGCCAGCAGGGGATCGGCATCTCCGCCGCCGGCATGTACGGGCTCATGACGACGGGCCGGCCCGTGGTCATCCTCAGTCGCACGCGTCCGAAGGACCCGCTGCACGAGGTCGTCCTCAAGATGGACACCTCGCGCAACCGCGCGGACATCGTGAGCGACACGGAGCGCCCCGACGACGAGGGGATCTTCGCCGAAGGGCACGGCACGCAGGTCGCGATCGAACTCGAGGGCAAGCATCTCAAGGGGCGGCAGTCCGTCGACGAGTACCTCGAGCAGACCGCGATCGCGAATCCGCACGCCCGCATCGAGTACGTGCAGCCGAGCGGCGAGACGATCGTCTTCGAGCGGGCCGTCGACGAACTTCCGCCCGAGACCGCGGAGATCCAGCCGCATCCCAAGGGCATCGAGCTTGGCACGCTGATCCAGATGCTCGAGCGCACGCAGGCCACGCAACTCGGGGCCTTCTTCAAGAGCGAGTTCTGCCGCGTCGGCCCGAGCGTGGCGAAGGAGATCTGCGCGAAGGCGGGGCTCTCCGATCGCACGTGGGTCAAGCAGGTCGGACACGCCGAGGCGGAGCGGCTCTACAACGCGATCCAGGAGGTGAAGGTTCCCGCGCCGCCGACCTCCTGCGTGCAGGCGATCGGCACGCGCACGCTTCTCTCGGGGCTCCTCAAGGAGGTGCGCGGCGAGTTCTACGCCGCGAGCACGCGGCCGCCCGCGGTCTATCGCGGCCGCCCGTTCATCATCGAGGCCGCGATCGCGTACGGCGGCGATCTCGCCGGCGACGAGCCAGCGAGGGTCATCCGATTCGCGAACCGCGTGCCCCTGCAGTACCAGCAGTCGGCGTGCTCGAGCTTCAAGGCCGTGCTCGAGACGAACTGGCGCAACTACGGCCTCTCGCAGCCGCGAAGCAGCGTGCCCGTCGCGCCGCTCGTGGTCATGATCCACATGGCGAGCGTGTGGGTGCCCTTCACGAGCGAGAGCAAGGAGGCGATCGCCGACTACGACGAGATCCGCAAGGAGATGCGGCTTGCGCTTCAGGAGTGCGGCCGCAAGCTGCAGACCTACCTCAACCGCCGACGCCGCATGGCTCGGCAGGGCGAGCGTCGCAGCGCGTTCCTGCGGTACATCGGCGAGATCTCCAAGAGCTGCGGCGAACTCACCGGACGCGACCCCAAGGCCGTCTACGACGCGCTGATGCAGCAGGCCGAGGCGAAGACCGCCGAGTTCGATCTCGTCCTCGACGACGAGGGACGCGTCATCGACGACGGCGGCTCGCTCGCCAAGGACGACGGCGTGGTGATCGTCGAGTCCCGGCAGGCGGCGATCATCGGCGACGAGTCGGGCGAGTCGGGCGAAGGAGACGGGACGCTCTTCGGCGACGCGACGGAGAAGTCGTCGAAGCGGGCCGCGGCGCGGCCCGCGAAGAAGACGCGGCGCAGGACGACCTGACGGAGGAGAGCATGGCGACGAAGAAGAAGGCCGCGAAGGAAGGCGGCACGGCGACCAAGGGCCCGGCCGCGAAGCCGAGCGATGCGAAGACGCTTGGGCGGCTCGTCGGCCTCGGCGAGGCGGTCTCGAAGGAGTCGATCGGCGGGCGCGACCCGTTCGTCGACATCCCGACGCGAGCGCTCTCCAACACGCGGTGGAACCGCCAGCGGCGCATCCTCCAGATGGGCGACGCCAGCCAGCGCCGCAACCTGTTCAACCTCGGGCAGGCGCGGAAGTTCATGCAGACCATGCTCATCGCGAGCGGCTGCAAGGAGCTGATCGAGCAGGGCAAGACGCTCTCGCTGCGATCGATGTACTACAAGACCCTGCACACCATCACCGGCACCAAGGAGAAGACCTTCTCGGGGCAGGAGGAGTCGGACCCGATCATCGAGGACCTCGAGGTCGCGATGGGTTCGCTTCGCGAGGAGCTCCACGTCTTCGCGAGCGAGCGAGGCAAGGTCGTGGGCAACCTCACGATCATCGACAACGGCGACGAGATCGACCTTCGACGCATGGGTACGGGCGGCTACGCGATCCCCTCGATCGTCGAGCCGAGCGTGATCCGCTTCGGCAAGTGCGACGCGAAGTTCATCCTGCACGTCGAGAAGGGCACCGTGTGGGCCCGCTTCAACGAGGACCGCTTCTGGCAGAAGCACAACTGCATCCTGACCGAAGGCGGCGGGCAGCCGCCTCGCGGCGTGCGTCGGCTGCTTCGCCGCATGCACGACGAGCTCGGGCTGCCGGTCTACTGCCTGCTCGACTGCGACCCGTGGGGGCACTACATCTACTCGGTGATCAAGCAGGGCTCGATGAACCTCGCCTTCGAGAGCGAGCGGATGGCGATCCCCGACGCGAAGTTCATCGGGATCCGCGCGGGCGACTACCAGCGCTACGGACTCTCCGACGACGTCCAGATCGCCCTCTCCGACCGCGACATCGCCCGCGCCAAGCAGATCGCGGACTACCCGTGGTTCGAGGGCAAGGCGTGGCAGAAGGAGATCCAGGCCCTGCTGCGGAACGGCTTCAAGATGGAGGTGGAGTCGCTCATCACGAAGGGCATCTCCTTCGTGACCGAGACCTACGTTCCGCAGAAGCTCGCCGAGAGGGACTGGATCGAGTGATCCGAGTCGGGCTCCGGACGCGACCACGCGTCTCGCGGTCAAAGCCTCAGCGCGGCGCGGCGGTCGAGTTTCGCGGCGATTCGGGCCATCGGCTCCGGTCGCGCGGCAGCCGAATCGTGAAGTCGCTTCCGCGACCGGGCTCGGAGTGGACGCTCAGTTCGCCGCCGTGCTCCTCGACGATGCGCCGAGCGGTCGGAAGCCCGAGTCCGCTGCCGCCGGGCTTGCCGCTCACGTAGGGCCGGAAGATCTCCTCGACGCGATCCGGCGGAATGCCGGGGCCGGTGTCGATCACGTGGATGCGGACCTCGCCGTCGTCCGCCTCGACGCGGACCATGAGTTCCCCGCGCGGCGCCGCGCCCTCGGGCGCACGGCCGTCCATCGCCTGCAGCGCGTTCAGCATGAGGTTGAGGACCGCCTGCTTGAGATGCGGCTCGTCGACCTCGGCCTCGATGGGCGTCGAGGGGATCTCCGATCGCAGCACGACCGCCGCCTGATCGCACTGCGGATGGAAGAAGTCGACGAGATCCGAGACGAGCGCCGCGAGGTCGCGCCGCTGCGGATCGAGCCGCATCCGCCCGGCGTAGCGGAGGAAGTCCTCGAGGATTCCGCGCAGTCGGGTGGTCTCCCGCACCAGCGCGCCGACGCGACGATGGAGTCGGCCCCGGGCGTCCTCCTCCGGCACCGCCTCGTCGAGCTCCTCGTCGAGCAGTTGCGCATTGAGGACGAGGGTCGAAAGCGGATTCTTGATCTCGTGCGCGAGGCCGCCGGTCATCGAACTGACCTGCGTCAACCGCTCGCCGGCACGGGTTGCACGCCGTTCGGCGAGCACCCGAGCGCGTCGCGCGCGAAGAAGCAGGAGCGACAGCGCGACGATCGCGGCGGCGAGCATCGCGATGACCGCAGTCGCCATCGGCGACGCGGACTCGGCCGGTGGCGCCGGATCGGCGCTTGCAGCCAACGCCGAGTGACCGGCGATCCACGCCACGATCGATGCCGCGATCGCGGCAGCCATCGGCGACCGCGCCCGAACGGGATCGAACGGAGCGTGTCCATCGACGCAGCTCCTCGCGGAGGCGCTTCGCCGGACGCGGCTCGATGTGATCAACGGTCTCAGGCGACCGGCTGCGGAGCGCGGTTCGCCCGCACCTTGCTCGCCGCCCATCCCTTGGGACCCTTCTGCGCGGAGTAGACCACGGCCTCGCCGTCCCGCAGCGTGCGGAAGCCGGCCTCCTGCTCGATGGTCGAGAAGTGCACGAAGATGTCCTGACCTTCCGGGCCGACGAGGAAGCCGAATCCCTTGCGGGCATCGAACCACTTCACCGAGCCTGCCTGATCCACGAGTGCTTCGGCCTGTTCCATTCGTCCACCTCCAAGTTGTGGAATGCACAAGGAAAAACAGAGGTCGCCGTGGTCCGATCCGATTGCCTTCCGGCACGCGATCGGACGGGTGCGACCCCGGAAACTCACCGGGGCCGCCCGATTGTGGGGACCCCGCGGCTCCGCCGCAAGCCTTCGCCTGCGGGGAGCCGCGAAGTTCCCTTCGATCCAGTCAGTCCTGCGCCGTCGCGGCCTTCGCCTCGACGAGCAGCGCCTTGCGGGAGAGCTTGATCCGGCCGTTCTCGTCGACGTTGATCACCTTCACCTTGATGGTGTCGCCGACCTTGACCTGATCCGTGACGTTCTTGACGAAGCCGTCCGCGAGTTCGGAGATGTGGCACATGCCGTCGGTGCCCGGGACGAGTTCGACGAACGCGCCGAACTCCTTCACGGCCACGACGCGACCCTCGAAGATCGAGCCCACGCGAATCTCCGCGCCGAGCGCCTCGACCTCGGCCTTCGCCTGGCGTCCGCCTTCGGCGTTGGTGGAGGCGATGTGGACGGTGCCGTCCTCCTCGACGTCGATGGTGACGCCGTGGCGCTCCTGGATGCCGCGGATCATCTTGCCGCCGGGGCCGATCAGCTTGCCGATCTTGTCCGGGTCGATCTTGACGACGATGATTCGAGGCGCGTAGGTCGAGATGTCCGGCCGCGGCTCGGCGAGCGTCGCCTTCATCGTCTCGATGATCTCGAAGCGACCGACCTTCGCCTGCTCGAGGATGGTCTCGATCTCCTCGATCGAGAGGCCGCGAGCCTTGAGGTCGAGCTGGATGCCGGTGATGCCCTCACGCGTGCCGGCGACCTTGAAGTCCATCTCGCCGAAGAAGTCCTCCTCGCCGATGATGTCGGTGACGTGGGTGACCTTGCCGGCCTCGCTGGTGAAGCGTCCGACCGAGATGCCCGCGCACACGCCCTTGATCGGCACGCCCGCGTCCATCAGGGCCATGCAGCCGCCGCACACCGAAGCCATGCTCGACGAGCCGTTGCTCTCGGTGATGTCGCTGATGATGCGGACGGTGTAGGGGAACTCCTCGCCCGAGGGCAGGATGCCGAGCAGCGAACGCTCGGCGAGTGCGCCGTGTCCGACCTCGCGGCGACCCGGCCCCATGATGCGTCCGGCCTCGCCGGTGCAGAACGGCGGGAAGTTGTAGTGGAGGTAGAACTTCTTGGCGTACTCCGGCATCAGGCCGTCGACGATCTGCTCGTCCTTGCCGGTGCCGAGCGTGCAGCTCACGAGCGACTGCGTCTCGCCGCGCTGGAAGAACGCCGAGCCGTGCGTGCGGGGGAAGATGCCGACGTCGATCTCGATCGGGCGGATCTGCTTGAGGCCGCGGCCGTCGGGACGGATGCCCTTCTCGGCGACGAGCATGTGGGTGATCTTCTTCTCGAGACGGCGGAACGCCTCCTTGGCCTGGTTCCGCCGGGTCTCCGCGGCCTGATAGGCGCCGTAGGAGCCGTCGGTCGGCAGCGGGAAGCACTCGTGCAGCATCTCGTCGCGGATCGCGTCGACCGCGGCGTTGCGGGCCTGCTTGCCCGGGATCTTGCGGGCTTCGACGAGGCGGTCGTAGACCTTCGCCTTCACCGCCGCGACGACGTCGTCGGCCGGGAGGACGGGAGCGCCGGGATTCGCCGCGGGGGCGCCCGACTTCTCGCGAAGCTCCATCATCAGCTCGAGGATCGGCTTGATGCCGTGCCCGTAGCCGAAGCGGATCGCCTCGAGCATGGTGGCCTCGTCGATCTCCGCAGCGCCGACCTCGATCATGTTGATGCCGTCGGCGTGGCCGGAGAGCACCAGGTCGAGGTCGGAGAAGTCCAACTGCGCCTGGGTCGGGTTGATCACGAACTGCGGACCGCTCTCGGTGAACACGCGACCGACGCGGACCGTCGCGACCGGGCCCTGGAAGGGGGCGTCGGTGAGGCAGAGCGCGGCGCTCGCGCCGCAGCAGGCGACGACGTCGGCGTCGTTCTGCCCGTCGTGGCTCATCACCCACGCCTGCAGCTGGATCTCGTCGACGAAGCCGTCGGGGAAGAGCGGACGGATCGGGCGATCCATCATCCGCATGGTGAGGATCTCCTTCTCGCTCGGAGCGCCCTCGCGCTTGCGGAAGCCTCCCGGGAACTTGCCGCCGGCGGGCATGCGCTCGCGGTAATCGCACTGGAGCGGGAAGAAGTCGATGCCCGGACGGGGATTCGCGCGGACCGCGGTCGCGAGGACGGCGGTCTCGCCGTAGCTGACGACGACCGCGCCGCTCGCGAGCTTCGCGACGCGACCGGTCTCGAGACGAAGCAGGCGGCCGCCCACTTCACGTTCGACGGTGACGATGGCCATGGTTGGATGACTCCTTGGGCCGGCGCAAGGCCGTCCCTGATGGACGAGGCGTCGCCGAAGCGACGCGCTGGGGGAGCCGTCCGGTTGGCAGAAGGCACGAAACAGTCTCGGCGACGCCGCTCGACTGTGCCGTGCCCACTGCCACCAGAACGGCGGAAGAGAAGCGGCGGCGCCATCCGGGCGCCGCCGCTGGGGTCACTTGCGAAGGCCGAGACGGCGGATCAGCTCGAGGTACCGCTCGCGATCGGTCGCGGCGAGGTACTTGAGCATGCGGTTCCGCTGCCCGACCATCAGGAGCAGCCCGCGACGCGAGCTGTGGTCCTTCGGATGGGCGCGGAAGTGTTCCTGAAGGTGGTTGATCCGCTCGGTGAGCAGGGCCACCTGCACCTCGGGGGAGCCGGAATCGCCGTCGTGACGGCGATTGGTCTCGACCACCCGCTGCTTGTCGATCGTTTCGACGCTCATGTCGTGTCGGTGCTCGTGAACCGGAGCCCGATCCCGCCGGCGGTGCGGACGACGCCACCGCCCGGGCAGGGCTGCTTGGGGAAAGACGAATCGGGGAAGATAGCAGACCACCCCGCGAAGGGAAGACCGGAGTTCGCATCCGGTGAGAAGGGATGCCGTCTCCTCCTCTTCTCCTCCTCTCCTGCTCCCCTCCTCTCCCTAAGGGCGGCTCCTTTGGATGGCCGGGCGGCACCGAGGTCTCGTTAAAGCGGATCCGTGGCGACGCCGGGGGTATTCTCGCCCGCCCATGAGCCAGAGCCAGCCCCGGACGCCCGTCGACCTTCCCGCCACGCCCCTTGCCGAGGCTCGCACGCACCTGCTCGAGCAGGCCGCGAGACTCGAGGAAGGTGGGGGTGCCAAGGGCATCGAGCGGCAGCACCGTCACGGCCGGCTCACCGCCCGGGAACGGCTCGACCTCCTGTTCGATCCGGGGACCCCCCGATTCGAGTGCGGCCTCTTCGCCGCCTACGGGATGTACCGCGAGCACGGCGGCGCGCCGGCGGCGGGCGTGGTGACCGCCCTCGGCACCATCGAGGGCCGCCCGGCGATGGTCGTCGCCAACGACGCCACGGTGAAGGCGGGCGCGTTCTTCCCGATGACCTGCAAGAAGATCATCCGTGCCCAGGCGATCGCCGAGCGGGCGCGAGTGCCGCTGGTCTATCTGGTCGACAGTGCGGGGGTCTACCTGCCACTGCAGGAGGACGTCTTCCCGGACACCGACGACTTTGGTCGCATCTTCCGAAACAACGCGGTGATCTCGGCGCAGGGGATCCCGCAGCTCGCGGCGATCATGGGCAACTGCGTCGCGGGCGGCGGCTACCTGCCGGTCCTCTGCGACACGCTCGTGATGACCGAAGGCAGCGGGCTCTACCTCGCGGGACCGGCGCTCGTGAAGGCGGCGATCGGGCAGGAGGTCTCGAGCGAGGAGCTCGGCGGCGCTCTCATGCACGCGGAGATCTCCGGGACGATCGACTTCCGCGAGCCCGACGATCCTGCCGCGCTCGATCGGGTGCGCCGGCTGATGTCCGCAGTCGAGAGCGCTCGACGCGAGCCGACGTCGCCCGTCGCCGCCCGCGATCCGTCGCGATCGGGACGCGACCTCTTCGAGATCTTCCGGAGCGGTCCCGGCAGCCAGTACGACGTGCGCGACCTGCTGTCCTGCCTCGTCGATGCGGAGAGCCTCGACGAGTACCGCGGCGAGTTCGGGCGCAGCATCGTCTGCGCCTACGCCCGGATCGGCGGATTCCCCTGCGGCATCGTCGCGAACCAGCGGAAGCTCTCCGAGCGGGCGATGCCCGGCGGGAAGGCCGGCCCGGCGAAGTCGATGAACATGCCGGGGGTCATCTACGACGACAGCGCCGACAAGAGCGCCCGCTTCATCATGGACTGCAACCAGAAGCGGATCCCGCTGCTCTTCCTCCACGACACCACCGGCTTCATGGTCGGTCGCGACAGCGAGCAGGGGGGCATCATCCGCGCGGGGGCGAAGATGGTGAACGCGATGAGCAACTGCGTGGTGCCGAAGGTCGTGCTCATGACCGGATCGAGCTACGGCGCCGGCAACTACGCGATGTGCGGCCGAGCGTTCGATCCCTTCCTGACCCTGGCCTGGCCTGGCGCGAAGTGCGCGGTGATGGGTGCGGCGCAGGCGGCGGGGACGCTTCTTCAGATCGACCTCGCGGCCCGCGAGCGCCGCGGCGAGAAGATCGACGAGGTCGAGCGCAAGGCGCTTCTCGACGCGATCACCGCGAGCTACTCCGAGCAGCAGGACGTGCTCTACGGCGCCGCCCGCGGATGGATCGACCGCATGATCGATCCGCTCGAGACCCGGGCGGAACTCGTCTTCGCGATGCGGCTCGCCGCGGGCAGCCCGATGGACGGCCCCTTCCGAACCGGCGTGCTGCAGACCTGACGCCGAGTCAGCCTCTTCGTCGCCTCCTGGCGACGAGCCCGAGCGGAGCGAGGCCGATCGCGGCGGCGGGCGCCGGAACGATCGTGTAGTCGATCAGGAGCCGCGGCCTTCCGGCGGGCACTTCGTTCTGCCGTGAATCGAAGCGCCGCGCGGTGCCCATCTGCGTCTCGTCGCCGATCAGAATCCATCCGAAGTTCGTCGAGGCGTCCGCGAGCCAGGCGAGCACGTCCTGCCGCATGCCTTCGCTCGAGACGCTGTAGGCCCCATTCGCGGCGAGCGAGAGGGTGGCGCTCGAGGCTGCCGCGAAGTCGCCGCCCGGCGTCGACCAGAGGGAGTCCTCGAAGAAGGTGTTGAACCAGGTTGCCGAACCGGGCGTGGCCGGAGCCCCGCCGCCTTCGTTGCCGGAGGCGTCGGAGGTTCCCTCGCCCCACGCGGCGCTCGCGCGATGGAGATCGATCGACGTCTCCGCGCCGCCGCCCTGGGAAAGGACGAGTTCGAGCGAGACCGAGTGGACCTCGATCTCCGCGCCGCCGAGCGACTCGACGAAGGCCGCCAGATCGAAGGCGATCAGCCCGCGCCGGCGGAGTCCCTGGTTGTTCATGCCCGCGAAGAACCACTCGCCCGCGCCGTTGGCCAGCTGAACCGTGGTGGACTCGTAGAGGGTCGCGTCGAGCGAGGCGTCGAGCGCCGCGACGTCCGCCGAGGTCGCCGAAACGATCGAAGTCGCGAGCGAGACGGCGAGCACGCCGAGAGGACGGATGGTCATCGAGAGTTCCCTTCCCCGCCGGGCCCGATCCGAAACGTAGTCCGCGACCGCGCCTCCGCCAGCGGCTATTGGCGGATTCCCGCGACTCGCGAGTTCGCGCAGCCATCACGAGCCGATGGTCCCAGCCGCCGGACGACGGCGTCGACGATCCCTACGATCCGCGGAATGCCCGAATCGCCGATCCGCCGCGTCGTCGTCGCCACCTCGAATCCCCACAAGATCGAGGAGATCGAGGCGGTGCTTGCGCCTCTCGGATTCGAGGTTCTCGGTCTTGCCGAGGCGGGCGGAGCGGCTCTCGAGGAGCCCGACGAGTGCGGGGCGACCTTCGAGGAGAACGCGCGGATCAAGGCGATCGCCTACGCGAGGGCGCTCCGCAGTCCCTGTCTCGCGGACGACTCCGGGCTCGAGGTCGACGCCCTCGGCGGCGAACCGGGCGTGCGCAGCGCACGCTGGTCGGGCGTCGAGGGCGATCGAGCCGCTCGCGATGCGGCCAACAACCGCAAGCTCGTCGAGCGCATCGCGACGGTGCCCGAGCATCGGCGAGCCGCCCGATTCGTCTGCGCGATGTGCCTCGCCGGTCCGGACGGATCGATCGTCGCCGAGAGCCGCGGCGTCTTCGAGGGGGTGGTGATCGAGACGCCACGAGGGTCCCACGGCTTCGGCTACGACCCGCACCTGCTCCTTCCCGGTGAAGGACGCACGAGTGCCGAACTCTCGCCGGAGGAGAAGAACGCCCGCAGCCACCGCGGCGCCGCGACACGGGCGATCGCGGACACGCTCCTTTCCGGGATGCGCAGCGACTGACATGGCGACCTCGGTTCCGCTCACCGTCCTCGATCTGCGCGAGCAGCGCTACAGCTGCCATGGCTGCGGCGACTGCTGCCGCGACTTCAGCGTGCAGCTGCGCGACGAGGATCTCGACCGGCTTCGCGAGCAGCGATGGGAGGCGCGGCTCGGCGAATCGGTGACCGTCGAGTTCCGCGGCCGCCGCTATCTGCGGCAGCGATCCGACGGCGCGTGCCTCTTCCTCCAGCCAGACGGGCTCTGCCGCATCCACGCGGAGTTCGGGTTCGACGAGAAACCCGTCGCGTGCCGGCTGTTCCCATTCAATCTTGCGCCGGACGCGAAGGGCGTTCGCGCGGGGCTCAACTTCGCCTGCTCGAGCGTGCGAGCCAACCGCGGCGCGGCGCTCTCGACCCATCGCGGCGACCTTGAGCGGGCGCTTCGCGAGGTGCCCGAGGCCGCGACGATCGCGCCGCCGCGACTGGATCGAGCTCTCCGCGCCGAGCCTGCGGAGGTCGATTCGATCGTGGAAGGGCTCGACGCATGGCTCAAGCGACCGGGCGTGCCGCTCTCGATCCGGCTCGACGGGCTCGCATGGCTCGCGCAGTCGCTTGGCGCCGCGTCGTTCGCGAAGGTGCGTGGGGCGAGGATCCGGGAACTCGTCGATCTGCTGGTCTCGGCGTTGCCGGCGGAACTCGACCACCTTCCGGTCGACTCGCCGAGCGGCGGGCAGCGACGGATGCTGCGACAAGCGGCCTTCGCGCGGATCGAGGATCCCCGCTTCAGCGGCGACGAGGCGAAGCCGTCGCTTCGGGCGAGGCTCTCGCAATGGAATCGAAGCCGCCGCTTCGCCCGCGGAAGAGGCGCGGTGCCGTCGCTGGCCCGAGGGTGGAGGGTGCCCCGCGACTTCGAGGCGATCGAGGCGATGCCGCCGGTCGACGGATCGAACGAAGTCGCGGACCTCGTCCTGCGATGGCTTCGCGCCTCGATTCGCGGCGGCCGCTCGTGGGGCAGCGGCTACTACGGCTGGCCGATCGCAGACGGCGTGCAGGCGCTCGCGCTTGACGTCGCATGTCTCGGCTGGCTCGCGCGGGCGCACGCGGCGGGGGAGGGCAAGACCGCCGCCGACCTCGCGTCGGTCGCCGAGGCGCTCGGACGCATCGATCGAGCCCGCGGTCGCGCCGTCTGGCTCGGCAGCGCCGGCGAGCGGTTGCGGCTCCGCTACTTCGCCGCGGACGACGGATTGCGTCGGTTGATGCGCACCAGTTGGTGAACGGTCGCGGTCACTCGACCGGCGCGGGTTCTGGAGACCGCGCCCGCGTGAAAGGCCACACCGGGTAGGTGCGGCCGTTGAGCGTCGCGCCGATCGCGGTGCCCCGAACGAGCAGGTGGTAGGTGACGAGCAGCGGGATCGTCACCAGGACCATCATCATCAGCATCTTCGGAAGGCCGGGAAACTCCCAGCGTCGGAAGAGCGCCGGGATGAAGATCGTCAGCGGCAGGTGCAGCAGGTAGATCCAATAGGAGGCGTCGACGAGATATCGCACCACCGGGCTCATGCGGCGAAACACCCGCTCGCTGGCTCCGGCGAGGCCGAGCAGCAGCAGGCAGGCGGCGGCCGCCTGCAGGAACTGGGCGATCAGGAACGTCGCGGCGTACGCGGAGCTGTCGGTGCCTCGCGCGGGATCGAACATGACCACGTAGCACGCGATCGTCGCGGCGGTGGCGAGCGCGAGGGCGACGACACCGCCGGCGAGCCGGAGCCAGCTCCAGCGCTGGAGGCTTGCGACCAGTCCCGGCACGTCGTGGGCGAGCCATCCGACCGCGAAGTAGAAGCCGTAGAGCGCCATGATGTGCCACTCCGGTCGCCACGATTCGGTGGTGTCGATGCCCGGCCCCTTCATGGGCAGCATGAGCAGGAAGGCGCCGGCAACGAGGATCGGCAGCCGGAACCAGCGGAGACGGCCGACCGCCAGCCCGTTCACGACGTTTCGCACGAAGGTGCCGAGCGCGGGGAGCAGACTCCCGACGCCCCGCAGAAGCACCGCCGCGGCGTAGAACCACAGCAGGTCCACGAGAAACCAGAGATGCATCGGGCCCGCGTCGGCGAAGTTCGCGTTCCAGGGCATCTTCTCGAAGGCGGTGCCGATGGAGTCGCTCGCCGAGTTGGTCCACGCGAAGGAGATCGCCCACGCGAGCATCGGGAAGACCACGAACCACCCGACCACCAGAGGCACCGCGATGCGGTTGAAGCGATGCGACGCGAAGGTCGCGAGCCCACGCCGTCGCAGCAGCATCGCTCCGAAGAAGCCGGCCATCGCGAAGAAGACCGGCATCCGGAACACATGGATCGAGACCACGAGAAGTCCCGCAAGCGGCGTGGTGTTCGGATCCTGGTAGATCCACGCGCCGGGGGTCTCCTGGAAGCAGAGGGCGGTGTGCAGCACCACGCCGAGCAGCATCATGGTGGCGCGCAAGAAGTCGAAGCCGTGGTGGCGGATGGGCTCGTTCATGGGGGGCGCTGCTACCGCGGCGGGTCGCCGCCGTTGCGAGCGCCGAGCAGGCGCTTCAGGCACCACACCGATCCGATCGATCCGAGCGGGATGAGCACGATCGCCTCGCCGATCGACTCGATGATCGCGAGCTGAAAGAACGCGGCCTCGATCCCGCTTGGGTCGAGGTCGCCGGTGGCGAGCGTCGAGGCAAGCCACGCGACCGCGGCCTCGCGGTAGCCGAAGCGTCCGAGCGGATTGAGGCTCACGAGGATCGCGACCGTCGCGAGCAGGATCGCCTGCGTCGCGCCGAGCGAGACGCCGATGAGGCTCGCCGCCGCCCACATGCGTCCGGTCCACGCGACCTGGTCGAGCATGCGGATGGCGCCGGTGCCCCACAGCGCCGCGGGATCGTCGATCGCCGCGCGAAGCGAGCGGACGCGATGCCACGAGAAGCGGTGGGCGACGCGCTTGAGGATCGCCATCGACAGCGACGCGGAGGCGATCCAGACGAGGATGGTGGGAAGCAGGCCGCCCGGAACGAGCCATGCGGATGCGGCCCCGAGGAGTGCGATGCCGGCGACCCCCGCGCCGATGAAGGTGAACCACGCGGCCATCGCGCCGACCTTCATGCGGGAGATGCGCACCGCATAGGCGATCCGCACGATCGCGCCGAGCCGGACCGGCGCATAGTTGAGGACCGAGGCGCAGGCGTTGACGCCCTGCATCTCGAGCGCCCCCATCGGTGCGAGCGGTCGACCGGCGAGCCAGAAGATCGCACCGTTGCAGAGCATGCTCGCGAGGCTGCAGAGGGCGATCACCAGCACGAGGCTTCGATCGGCGGTCTCGAGCACGCTCCAGTCGGCTTTCGTGAAGGCGATCCAGGCGCACCAGGCGATCAACGCCGCGCCGCCGGCGAAGCCCGCGAGCTGCACCGCGAACTTGAGCGGACGAAACAGCGGCTCGCGAAGCGCGTCTTGAGTGTGCCCGCCGGCGCCCTCGCCGCCCTCGCTCGGCGTGGATGGATCGGCCGACTCGCGCGAGTCCGAGGTCACGAGGCGGTCGCCGTTCGCGTGACGGATCGGCGTCGCTCGCGTCGGATCACCCGCAGCGCCTCGATGCCGTCTCGCCAGCGGATCTTCTTGCCCTCGGCGACCGTGCGCGGGGCGTAGGCGACGGGGACCTCCTCGATTCGGATGCCCTCTCGCGAGAGCGCGGCGGTGATCTGCGGCTCGATGCCGAAGCCCTCCTCGCTGAGCGCCGCCGCGATCCGCCGCATCGCGGGCACGGTGAGGAGCTTCAGCCCGCACTCCATGTCGGTGAGCCGCTGTCCGGTCATCCAGTTGCTCGCGCGGGTGAGCATCCAGTTCCCGGCGCGCTGGATGACGCCGAGGCTTCGAGCGGCGCCTCTCGACCATCGGCTTCCGTAGACCGCGTGATCGCGATGGCGGAGCTTCGCGAGCATCGCCGCATGATCGGCCGGGTCGTACTCGAGATCGGCGTCCTGCAGCACGATCGCGTCGGCATCGTCGGCGATCTCGAGAATCCGGCCGACGGCGCTTCGCACGGCGCCGCCCTTGCCTCGCTGCTCCCGATGCAGAAGCAGTTCCGCCGACACCCCGCGTTGGCGAAGATCGTCGATGGCGCGTTCCGCGACGAGCCTCGAGGCCTCGGGCGAGGCGTCGTCGCACACGACGATCCGGCGAGACCAGCCGGCTGGCAGCGGCGCCGCGGCGACGCGATCGAGCAGCGCCGGAAGCGTCCGGGCCTCGTCATGGTGGGGGATCGCGACGTGCAGGACCGGCAACGCCGACTCCGATCAGCCCTGCGTCTTGGCGTCGTCGCCGCCGCCGATGGCGCTCCGCATGCTCGTGTCGGCGACGAGGTTCTGCATCCGGTAGTAGTCCATCACGCCGAGATTGCCGCTGCGGAAGGCCTCCGCCATCGCCTTGGGAACCTCAGCCTCGGCCAGGATGACCAGCGCGCGGTTCTTCTGCGCCTCGGCCTGGAACTCCGCCTCCTGCGCGAGCGCCAAGGCTCGTCGCTTCTCCGCCTCGGCCTGGTAACGCTTCTTGTCCGCCTCGGCCTGATGGGTCTGGAGCTGGGCGCCGATGTTCTCGCCGACGTCGACGTCGGCGATGTCGATCGAGAGGATCTCGAACGCGGTGCCCGAGTCGAGGCCCTTCGAGAGCACGGTCTTCGAGATCTTGTCGGGGTTCTCGAGCACCGCCTTGTGGCTGCCCGCCGAGCCGATCGTCGAGATGATGCCCTCGCCGACGCGGGCGATGATCGTCTCCTCGGTCGCACCGCCGACGAGCCGCGCGATGTTCGTGCGGACGGTCACCCGCGCCTTGGCCCGCAGCTGGATCCCGTCCTGCGCCACCGCATCAATCGTGGTCTTGCCCGACTGCGGGCTCGGGCAGTCGATGACCTTGGGATCGACCGAGGTCTTCACCGCGTCGAGGATGTCGCGCCCGGCGAGATCGATCGCGGTGGCGCGCTCCCAGCCGAGGTCGATCTTCGCCTTGTCGGCCGCGATCATCGCGCGGACCACCCGGCTGACGTTGCCGCCGGCGAGGTAGTGGGCCTCGAGCATGTTGGTGGGGAGGTCGAGCCCGGCCTTCTTCGCGGAGATCCGGTTGATGACGATGACGTCCGGCCGGACCTTCCGGAACCGCATCATGAGCAGGTCGAGCAGCGCGACCTTCGCGCCCGAGAGGAGCGCCTGCAGCCAGAGCTGGATCACCTGGCTCAGCACGAAGAGCACGAAGAGGCCGATCAGTCCGACGACGACGAGGATCGCGATCACCCACCAGGACGTGCCGCCGGCGGGGGCTGGACCGCCTTGGGCAAGGAGAAGCGGCATCGGATCGACGGTCGCGATCGAGACGAGCAGTGACATCGGAGCACCTCCAGAACCTCGGACTGCATGGAACCTTCCGCGGACACGGGAGACTATCACCCGCGATCCGGTGCGGCTCGGTTCGGAGGTTCGAAGTCAGGGATTCGCCGGGCGGACGCGGACTTCGTTGTCCCGAACCTCGACGACGACGACGGGGCGGTCCGCGTCGATCACGCCGAAGTCGGCGACCGCGTCGATGCGGCGGCCCGCCACCCGCACGAAGCCGACCGGGCGAAGCGGCGTCACCGTGATCCCGGTCTCGCCCACGAGCCCTGCGCGTGGATCGGAGGCGGCTGCGTCGGCGCCGCTGCGTGACGCCGCGGCCTCCGCATCGGGATCCTCCACCGACTCGGTCGCGCGCAGGATCATTCGCCTCGCGAGCGGCGAGCTCGTCCAGAGCTTGATGCCGAAGACGATCGCGAGCGGCGCGAGAACCGCGTAGGCGGCGAGCGTCGCGGCTCCCCAGATCGGATCGAACATGAACATCGATCCGATCGAGGCGATGCCGGCGAGGGCGCAGAGCAGGCCGAGAAGCCCGCCGCTCGGGACGATCAGCTCGAGCATGAAGAGAAAGAGCGCGACGCCCGTGAAGACGAGGCCCAGGACGAGATAGGTGTCCATGCCGCCATCGACGGCGGCGGCAAGCAGGAGGTTCACGAGGCGATCTCCGCAGGTTCCACTTCGATCCTGCCTTCGCGGATCGCGACGACGCGAATGCTCGTGCCGGCCTCGATGAACGATCCGTCGGACGCCACGTCGAAGGTTCGTCCGCCGAACTCGGCGCGTCCGGCGGGACGCAACTGGCTCGCGGCAACACCGACCGCGCCGATCGTCGGCGACGACGGGTCGACTGCGGGCGACGCCGGGCGGACCGATCGCGTCGAGGCCACGTCGCCGCCGGCGCTCGACGAAAGCACGAGACGGTCGAACGCCCGCACGCCCCGCAGGTGACGCGACAGCAGCCAGATCGAGACCGCGGCCGCGAAGCCCGCGGCGAGCGTCGTCGCGAGACCGGTCAGGAGCTGACCCTGCCACGCGGCGTCGCCGATCTCGCCGCCGCCGCCGATGAAGGTCCCGACCAGCCCGATGAAGAGGCACGCGACGCCGGCGACTCCTGCGAAGCCGAAGCCCGGCAGCAGGAAGAGCTCGACTGCGACGAGTGCGAGCCCGAGCAGTACGAGCAGGATCTCCCACCACTGCGCGAGGCCTGCCAGCGCCGGCGCGCCGACGAGCAGGAGCAGGGCCGCCGTCGCGGCGATGCCGAAGACGCCGAATCCCGGCGCCGCCAGTTCGATGAAGAAGCACACGAGGAGCACGACGATCAGCACGAGCCGGACCGGCCAGCTCACGAGGAATCGAGTGAGCACCTCCGACCACGTCTCGTCGAGACGCACGACCGAGGTGGCGCCGAAGTAGGCCTCGAGCTCCGAGTCGTCGGCGATCGTGGCGGCGGCGAGTCCGAAGCCGATCGCTTCGTCCGCGCGGACGACGAGCAGTTCCTCGTTGCCGATCACCTGCCCGATCAGCCGCCACCTGCCGCGGTCGGCGGCGGTGAGGACGCGGCGGGGCGAGGGATCCTCGAGCTCGAGAAAGGTGGGATCCGCATCGCCGATCGGTTCGGCCCCCGACTCGGGCTCGGCCGCCTCGACCTGCGGAAGCGCCTCGCCGCGCTGCCGAAGCCGCGGAGGCGGCTCGCCGAAGGCGATCTCGTACTCGCCGGAATCCACGAACATCCGCTCGCCGGTGGTGATCTCCTCGATCAGCCACAGTTCCATCGTCACCGCGACGAAGGCCTGCACGAGCTTCTCGTCGAGACCCCGCTTCCTCGCGCTGCCCGCGACCTCGGAGAGGAGCGGCGCCTCGAGCTTCGCCCGCTCGGCCGGGGCCATCTGCCGCAGCCCGATGATCGGAATGCCTTGGATCGGCGCCGCATCGCCGAAGACCGCCTCTGGATGCACGATCGTCTCGCGGCACGCGAGCGCGATGATCGTTCCGGCGGAGAAGGCCTTCGGGTTGATCCACGCCACGGTGTTCGCAGGCGCCTGCGTCCGGATCAGATGGCAGATGTCGAGCGTGGCAAGCATCTCGCCGCCGGGCGTGTCGATGTCGAGGACGACTGCGCCGGCGCCAAGCCTCGAGGCCTCGCGAAGCCGACGCTCGAGCGATCGCAGGGTGATCTGATCGATCTCGCCGTGGACGGGCAGGACCGCGACGGTGTTCGCCTGCCGGGACGCCGGGGCGGCGCGGATGGGAGCTTGCTCGGACTCCGCGCCGGAGGCGAACGAGACGCCGAGCGTCGCGAGGCAGAGTGCGAGGATGGCGAACGCGGCGCGAGGCGACATCAAGCGCGAGTATATGGATGCGGTCTTCGCGATCGACCGCCGCAGGATCCGAGAGGAGGAATGCCGCCCCGCCACGAGAACGGCCGGCCCCGAGGGGCCGGCCGTCGTTCACGCGAGGTTCGATCGGACGACTCCGATCAGTCCCAGTTGTCGCTGGGGATGGTGACGGTGGTGCCGTCGCCGCTCATCGACTTGACCAGGTACAGCCAGACGTCGTCGCCCTGGTGGGCGGCGGTCTGCGAGCCGCCGTCGTTCTTGAAGAGGTTGTCGAAGTCGTTGTTGGCTCCGACCCGCTTCAGCTTCTCGGGGAAGAAGGTCTGCTCGAAGGCCACGCTGTTGTCGTTGTAGACGATGTGCCCGTTCCACTCCCGCGGCGGACCGTGCATTTCAGAGGTCTTCGAGTTGATCATCTGGGCGATGTCGCCGTCCTTCGGACCGCGGTTGCCGAGGGTCGCGAAGGAGGAGTCCGACGAGTTGCGCCAGTGCTTGGCCTTGCGGGTGCCCGCGAGCGGCATGGCCGCATAGGAGGTGTGCGAGACCGCCGACAGGTCGGCCCGCATGCGGTCGTCCCAGTAGACGTTGGCGGCCGGGTTCTTGCGATCCCACTCGTAGAAGGTCATGGTCGAGACGCTCGGGCTGATCTCGGCGGTGCTGACGAGCAGGTCGGGCGGATAGAGGTTCTCCATCACGCAGAGCGAATGCATGGCGGCGTGGTTGTTCTGGGTGATGTCCTCCGCGCCGCGGCCCATGATGATCTGGCCGTTGACGGGAAGGCGGCGCTTGAGGCCCGGCGTCGGGAACAGCCCGTCGTTCTGGACGGCGAAGCTGAGCCAGCCGGAGTGGATCTGCTTGACCTGCGTGGCGTCGCGGGTCGCCTTCGCGGTCGCACGGGCGCGGGCGAGGGCGGGAAGCAGGATCGCGAGCAGGATGCCGATGATCGCGATGACCACGAGCAGCTCGACGAGGGTGAAGCCACGCTTCGATTGAGTGTGTTGCATGGGAGGATGCTCCTGATTCGGATTCGGGTTCGGAAGGTGATTCCGGCTCAGTCGAGCAGCCGGTCGGTCTTGACGTTGGCGAGACCTTCGCCGTACTGCGAGTTGGCGGTGACCGCCTGGCAGATGCCGATCCAGGTGTCGCCGGCGCGGACGGTGTTGTTGCCCGGGACGCCGCAGGCGAACTCGTCGTCGAAGATGTTGTCCTTGCGGAGCGTGACGCTGCCGCACTCGTACTCGACGTCGTCGGGGTAGGGGCTCTTCACCGCGACGCCGCGGGCGTCGTTGAAGACCATGTTGCCCGCCCACTCCTTCTCGGAGCCGTGCAGCTGAAGGGTCGGGCTCTTGGTGAACTCGTCGCCCGAAAGGGTGCCGTCCTTGGTGCCGCGGGTCGAGATGACCGGCTTCGCACGGCCGTCGCTCACCTGCCGCCAGTGGGCCTTCTTCCGCTCGCCCGCGAGCACGAGGTTCGCGAAGGAGGTGTTGCAGACGCCGCTGCCGGCGGGGTAGTTGATCTTGTCGTCGAAGGTGGTGTCCCAGTACTTGTCCTGCGTCGGGTTGTACTGGGTGTAGTCGTAGTCGGTCTTGATCTGGACGACCGGGTTCACCTCGGTCGGACCGTAGGCGAGCTCGGGCTTGAAGTAGTCCTGGGCGATCAGCGCCGAGAAGAGGGCGCGGGTCGTGTTCTGCGTCACGTCCTCGAGGCCCTGGCCCTGGATGTGGACGTTCTGATTGCCGATCTGCACGGCCTGCCGGTTGACGAGGCCCGGGGTCAGGAACCGCTGTCGGTTGTCGCTGTTGGAAGAGGTGATGAGGCTCTTCACGACCTCGGTCATCTGCTGCAGGTCCTTGGCGGTCTTGGCGGTCGCCTGGGCCTTGGCGAGGGCCGGGAGGAGCAGGCCGATCAGCAGGATGATGATCCCGATGACCACCAGCAGCTCGACGAGGGTGAAGCCCCTCCGCTTGGCATTGAGGGTCGGACTCATGGGTGCGGTCTCCTACGAAGGTTGGGGGCGGAACGTCCGCCCGATGCGATGGTGATCCACGACACGGAACCCGCCCGCGGCGGGATATGGACTCAGTTCGCCCGACCCGGAGCGATCCTGCAACGGCGCTGCAGACCGCCCCATCGCGGAACGAGGGTGCAAGGAACACGGGATGTCGCACACGGAGGTGTTCTCGCCGGCGGGCGAACGCGGAGCCACACGAGTTGGCGGACCGCTTCTCAGGCGGTTGGAGACCGGAGGGTCGCCAACACCAGCCTCACGCCGAAACTCGGTTCAATGGAAGACCGTTCTCGGGATCGGCGGGACGACCCTGAACAGCGGGCGTCGCCTGGCGAGGACTCGAATTGTCGACTGGCTGCGACCGGGAAATGAATCGGGGTCGCGATCGACGAATGAGTGCGGGGTGAGTTCCACGAGCGTCTGCCGAGATCGAATGAATGGGGGCAGGGGGCTCGCTTCCTTCGGAACTGGAATCCTGTGACTTGCCGCAACCAGTCTGCCCCTTCCGTGGGGCGATGAGCAAAAGTATTGCGAGCGAGGTCGCTGTCAAGTTCCGGTCAACCTCCGATTTTCCCGAATCGCTGTTCCGGGTCGACCCGCAGCCTCCTGCGAGCCGCCGCTAGAGTCCGGCGATGCCCCACGAAGACCCGGTCCTGCAGCGTCTCGAAGCCCTCTCGATCCGACTCCCGGAGGCTCCCAGGCCGGTCGCGGCCTACGTCCCGTGGGTGCGATCGGACCGCCTGCTCTATGTCAGCGGCCAGATCCCTTTTTGCGACGGCGCTCTCCTGGCGACCGGACCGGTTCCAACGGCGGTCTCGGTCGAAGTGGCGATGCAGGCGGCGCGGCAGTGTGCCCTGAACGGGCTCGCGGTCGCCGCGGACGCTCTCGACGGCCGCCTCGATCGAGTCCGCCGCGTGGTGCGGATCGGGGTGTTCGTCGCATGCGACCCGGGCTTCGAGGCCCATCCTCAGGTCGCGAACGGGGCGAGCGAGTTGCTCATCGAGGTGTTCGGCGACCGGGGCCGGCATGCCCGAGCTGCCGTCGGAGCGCCATCGCTGCCGCGAGGAGCGAGCGTCGAGGTCGAACTCCTCTTCGAGGTCGACTGAGGGGTGGACGGACTCTGCCGGCCTGGCTGAACCGTCAGCGGACGAGGACCACGATCAGCAGGATCAGGTTGATCAGCACGCTCACCGCGAGGGCGGCAAGCAGCGCGGCCTTGCCGCCGCCTCCTCCCGAGACTCGCACGACTTCGGTCGGCGCGGGCGGCGGAGCGGCGGCGATCGTGGCGGCGACGGCAGCGAGGTCCGCGGTGCCGCGGGCGTGCTCGGGCGACTCGCCTCGCGCGACGTGGTCGAGATCCTCGAGCAGCTGCCCCGCATCGCGGTAGCGGTCCGCCGGATCCTTCGCGAGCATCATCTCGATGACTTGGGCGGCGCCGGGCGAGAGCTGCGGATTCACGTGGTCCGGAGGGGTGAGCGGCGCCTTCAGGTGCTTGTTCATCACCTCGTTGGGCGTCTTGCCCGCAAAGGGCACTCGGCCGGTGACCATGTGATAGAAGGTCGCGCCGAGTCCGTAGAGGTCCGCGGCGGGCCCGATGTCGACGCGGCCGCGGATCTGCTCGGGGCTGATGTAGTAGGGCGTTCCGTAGGCCTTGCCCGCCTCGGCCTCCGCCGCCTCGCGATCGGAGACCGCGCGGGCGAGGCCGAGATCGGCGAGCTTCGCGACGCCCGCCTTCGACAGCATGATGTTCTTGGGCTTGATGTCGCGGTGGATGAAGCCCTGCGCATGGGCGTGCTTGAGCGCCGAGGCCACCTGCCGCACCATGCCGATCGCCTCGGACTCGGTCAGCCGACCGTTCTTGGCGATGCGGTCGTGCACCGTCTCGCCGTCCACGTACTCCATCACGAAGTAGTGCTGATCGCCCGCCTGGCCGACGTCGTAGGCCCCGACGATGTTCTGGTCGTTGAAGCGGGCCGCGGCGCGGCCTTCCTTGTAGAACCGCTCGATGAACTTGGCGTCGGAGGAGAACTTCCGCGGCAGCAGCTTGATCGCGACGAGCCGATCGAGGCTGACCTGCTTGGCGAGATAGACCGTCGCCATGGCGCCCGCGCCGAGCTTCTTGATGATCCGGTACCCGGGGATGTGCTGGCTCGCCCGATCGGTCTCCATCTCCGAGCGAAGGCGCTGCAACTGCCGCTCGGTCACGAGCCGTTCGGCGACGAGGGCCTGGGAGAGTCCGCCGGGAGCGTCCTTGGCGGCGAGCTTCGAGAGGCACTCCTGCAGTTCCTCGTCGCTCACGAAGCCACGCTCGACCAGCACGCGACCGAGCATGGTGTCGAAGCCGGTGCCGCTTCGGGAACGGTCGGAGGCGTCCTGCGGGCGAGGCGTCTCCTCGCCGCTGGCGGCGGGCGACGGCTGTTCAGGCTTGGCTTCGGACGAACCGGAATCCGGTGAACTCATGTCGAAGGAACGCTCCAGCCGGACCATGCGCCCGGCGCGACCCCGAAGGTTGCGACCGAACGGGACTATTCTTCCGAGTCGTGAGAGTGTCAACCGCTCCGTCGGAAACCGCAGCGGAGCGGAGGCTCCCGGACCTCGTGCTTGCGAGCGCTTCGCCGAGACGACGGCAGCTGCTCGAGCGAGCGGGTCTTCGGCACCGCGTGTTCGACGCCGGCTTCGAAGACGCCTCGATGAGATTGTCTCCAGCCGCGACGCCCGCCTTCCGCGTGGCGGCCCTCGCTTGGGCGAAGGCGGTTGCCGCGTGTGACCGCCTCGCAGGCGGTGCGGGGCTCGCAAACGGCGAGGCGATCCTCGCCGCGGACACCCTCTGCGAACTCGACGGCAGGGTGCTCGGCAAGCCTCGCGACGCCCATGAGGCAGCGAGGATGATCGAGAGCCTCGCCGATCGGTCGCATCGAACCCTCTCCGCCATCTGCCTCTTCGATCCGAAGCGGCATCTTCGGCTGCTGTGGGTCGAGGCGGCGCGGGTGGATCTGGGTCCGCTCGGGCGCTCTGAGATCGAGGCCTACGCGGCCTCCGGAGCGTGGTGCGGCAAGGCGGGCGGCTACAGCCTCGACGAGCGGCTCGCGGCGGGATGGACGATCCGCTGCGTCGGTGATCCCGAGGTCGTGCTGGGGCTGCCGACCGCCAGCGTCGCCCGACGAGCCCAGGAACTTGCCGACGAGGCGAGCCGGTGAGCGTGCTCCTCGAGACCGATCTGCCGGTGGCGGTCGCGGTGCCGGTCGCGGGGGTGCTCGCGATCCTGGCGATCGGCTATTGGCGTCGGCTCGAGGCGCCGGAGGTGCCGGAGGCGAGGCGCCGGATCCGTCGCTTCTCGCTGCTGCTGGTCCTCGTGCTTCTGCCCGCCCTCGTCTGGTCGTCAAGCCTCGTCGATCACCGCGCGGATCCCGCGGCGTACGTCGGCGGATGGCTCGCGTGCTTCGCGATCCTCGCGATGATCGTCCTTGTCGCGATGGTCGATGCGCTGCACTCGCTTCTGCACCATCGCCGCGAATGGCGTCGCCATCGGGAGCGTTTTGCCGACGCAATCAAGCCCGAGCGATCCGGACCAGCCGGAGGCGAGCCGTCGTGAGCACCGCCGACCGGCCCTCGCGGCTTCCGCGTCCGTTGCTTCTGCCGCTCTCCCACGCCTACGGCCTCGCCGTCGCCTGGCGCAATCGCCGATTCGATCGAGGCATCGGCGTGCGGCGGCTCGGTTGCCCGGTCGTCTCGATCGGCAACCTCACCGCCGGGGGCACCGGCAAGACGCCGATCGTGGCGGAGGTCGCGCGGCGACTCGCGGGTCGCGGCGCGGCGCCGATCGTCGCACTGCGGGGCTATCGCGCCGATCGCGAAGGCGTCAGCGACGAAGCGGAACTGCATCGGGAAGCGCTGCCCGGCGTGCCGGTGGTCGTCGGAGCCGATCGTCATGCGAGCCTGCTCGCGTCGGGATGCTCGCTGGCTCCGCCATCGGTGGTGCTGCTCGACGACGGCTTCCAGCATCGGCGTCTCGCCCGGGACCTCGACATCGTCCTCGTCGATGCCTCGCGTCCCGCGCTGGGTGATTGGCTGCTGCCCGCAGGCTGGCTTCGTGAACCGGCATCGTCGCTCCGGCGCGCCGATGCGGTGGTGGTGACGCGGGCGGATCGGTTCGACGCGACGCTCGCCGAGCGCGTCGAACGTCTCCACGGGCGTCCTCCGATCGCGTGGTGCCGGCACGGGTGGGACGGATTCGATCTGTTCGTCGGGCCCCCCGATCGCCGGCACGGCGAGCGGCATCCCAACGAGTGGATTCGCGGTCGGGCGACGGCCACGCTGCTCGGCGTCGGAAACCCCGGTTCGATCCGCGGCATGCTGGCGGGCTTGGGCAGCGTGGAGCGTCTGGCGATTCCCGCGGCAGACCATCAGCAGTACGGCGAACGCGATGCGGCCAGGATCGCGCGGATCGCAGAGGATTCGGGCGCCGAGTGCCTGATCACCACGGCCAAGGACTGGGTGAAGCTCGGCCGTGCCTGGCGATCGGAACTGCCGGTGGCGGTCCCGCGGCTTCGGATCGAGTGGATCGCGGGCGAGGATGCCTTCGACTCGATGCTTGACCGGATCGCGGCCTGCCCGATGCGT
Source organism: uncultured Isosphaeraceae bacterium (assembly GCA_964614695.1). Classification (GTDB taxonomy): domain Bacteria; phylum Planctomycetota; class Phycisphaerae; order Phycisphaerales; family SM1A02; genus VGXO01. The sequence continues at coordinate 58,539 of CAZTMB010000003.1, forward strand.
TGACCTGGGCGGGTTTCGGACGAAGCGCGATCGCCAAATGCCCCCGGCACTCGGACTTGTGCTTGACCCCCCTTCGAACGACCTCCATACTCGAATCGTTCCGTGCGAGAGTTCTTCGGAGGATCCTTGCCCTCTCGGGGCCGTCGAGTCGCGTGCGAGCGGCTGCGACTTACGCGGATCTTGGGCGAGGACCGTCGTGCGGGAGGTCCGGCGGGTCGCCACCTCGCTCGGTCCGGTGTCAGGCGTGGGTGACCGGAATCAGCGGCTGGTGAAACGATGGCGACGACCACCAAGAAAGAACTGATCGATCGCATCGCCGAGGAGACGCAGCTCAAGCGAGCCGACGTCAAGAAGGCGGTGCAGGCGTTTCTCGACCACGTGATCGAGGAGCTCGGACGCGGCAACCGTCTCGAGTTCCGCGACTTCGGCGTCTTCGAGATCAAGGACCGGGCGCCCCGCGTCGCTCAGAACCCGAAGACCCTCGAGCCGGTCCGGGTGCCTGCGAAGCGGACGGTCAAGTTCAAGGTCGGTCGCCTGATGAAGGCGTCGCTCGACGGCGAGGCGATCGCTCGCGGCGCCGAGTCGGACGCCGACGACGCCTGAGCCTCGCCGCGGACGTGCCGGCGGACGCTCGGTCTCGCGTTCCTTCGTGAGCATCCTTCCAGTTTGGTGTCGAGACTTGTCCGGCATCGCGACGCGGGGAAGATGACCCCATGCCCGACGCCGCTGCGCCTCGTCGCCGACCTCGTTTCGACCGTGCCGCTCCGGACGTGGGCAAACTGCTGCAGGCCATGCCGCCGCAGGCTCTCGAAGCGGAGATGAGCCTGCTCGGCGCGATGCTGTGGGATCATCGCGTGGTGGGCGACGTGGTGGTGGTGCTGCGGGGCGGCGAGGACTTTGCGCGGCCGGGGCACCGCGTCATCTACGACGCGATCGTCGAGCTCTACGACAAGGTCGGCGCGGTCGACGTGGTGCAGCTGCATCAGCGCCTGCTCGATCGCGGCATTCTCGAGGAGGTCGGCGGCCTCGACTACCTCGTGCAGCTCGCCGAGAGCGTGCCGAGCGCCGCGAACGCGGTCCACTACGCGGAACTCGTTCGCGAGAAGGCGATCCTTCGCGAGCTGATCGAGGCGGCGGGCGAGATTCTCGACGAGGCGCACCACGGCCGCGACGGGGCGACCGCCACGCTCGAGTCGGCCGAGCAGCGGATCTTCCAGATCGCGCAGCGGCGCGACCGCGTCGCCCTCACCGACCTCAAGCAGATCCTCGAGGAGACCATGAAGCGCCTCGAGGAGAACGAGGGGCGCACGATCACCGGCGTCGCGACCGGCTTCGTCGAACTCGACGAGATGACCAGCGGTCTGCAGTCGGGCGAGATGGTGATCCTCGCGGCCCGTCCTTCGATGGGAAAGACGGCGTTGGCCCTCAACCTCGCCGAGAACATCGCGATGGACGGCCGCCCGGTCGCGATCTTCAGCCTCGAGATGAGCCGTCAGCAGCTCGTGCAGCGACTGCTCTGCTCCCGCGGACAGATCGACGGACAGCGGTTCCGCCGAAACCTGCTCCGGCAGGACGACTACCAGCGACTCATGGTCGCGTGCAACGACCTCGCGTCGGCGCCGATCCTGATCGACGACACGCCGGGCCTCACCCTGCTGCAGCTTCGCTCGAAGGCGCGGCGCATGAAGGAGAAGTCGGGCCTCGAGGCGATCGTGATCGACTACCTCCAGCTCATGAGCGCGGGCGGCAGGGTGGAGAGCCGCCAGCTCGAGGTCAGCGAGATCAGCCGCGGCATCAAGGCGATGGCCCGCGAACTCGAGGTTCCGGTCGTCTGCCTCAGCCAGCTCAATCGGGCCGCAGAGCAGCGCGAAGGCCATCGCCCCCGCATGAGCGACCTTCGCGAGTCGGGCTCGATCGAGCAAGACGCCGACGTCGTCGCCATGCTGCACCGCGAGGAGTACTACCACCGCGCCGATCCGGAGTGGGCCGAGCAGAACCCCGATCGCGTCGGCGTCGCGGAACTGATCATCGCCAAGCAGCGGAACGGTCCGACCGGCACGGTCGAACTGGCGTGGGACGCGGGATCGACCCGGTTCCGCACGCTCAGCCACGCCACGCCGCCGCCGAGCATCGTCGGGGCCCGCAACTACGAGGCTCCGAGAACCCGGCCGGCTCGCCCGCCCGCGGACGACGACTTCGACATTCCGATCTGATCGGACGACGGCGGCAATCGCCGGACGCCTGCTTGGTTGGAGAACTCGTCTCGGCGGTGCCGATCGATGCCGCCAATTCGCCCGCTTGGACCGATGGACCGGCGGACGGTCGCGCCGAGAGCGATCATCGGACCGCCCGATCCGTCGCAGCAAGCAGTCGAGATGACCTTCACGCCGTCGATCCACGCTGAAGACCCGAGCCCCGAGCGGCTGCAGCAGACGCTTCAGGACGCCGCGACCGGCGACGAGCGGGCGTGGCGGCGGATCGTCGACTGGTTCACGCCGCGGCTTCATGGATTCATCCGAAGCCACTGCGGGGATCCGGATCTGGCCGCGGAGATCACGCAATCGACCCTGTGCACGGTCGCCGCGAAGATCGGCGTGTACGTCGAGAGCGGGCGTTTCGAGGGGTGGATCTTCCGGATCGCGATGAACCGCCTTCGCGACGAGATGCGGCGACGCAAGCGCCACGCCGCGCCGATGGACGCCACCGTGCTGACCGGGCTCGCGCCGGGCACGCACGACGAGGTTCCGGTCGATCGCCGGCGGCTGCTGCACGCGTTGCACACCGCGCTTGCGGGACTTTCCCCGTCGGATCGGACGGTGATCGAACTTCGCCACATCGGCGGGATGAGCTTCCGGCAGATGGCGGACCATCTCGACGAGCCGCTCGGCACGCTGCTGGCACGCCACCACCGGGCGCTTCGCAAGCTTCGCGAGGCGTTGGGACCGGGAATCGGCGAGGAAGTCGAGGATCTGGGATGACTCGGCCCGCGAGACGCTCTTCGATCTGCCCGGGATGCGGCTTGATCCGCAATGCCTCGGGACGCGTGCCGTTCAACACGCCCTCCGAAAGGAACCGCCTCCATGCATGACCCGAGCGAGCATTCAGACAAGCGGCAAGTTCCGCCGATGGCCGGGCGGCCGGACGAGGCGTCCGAAGTGGCGCGGATCGAGTCGCTTCTGGCGATCTGGGCCGAGGCGAACGCCGCGCCCCCGGATCTCGCGGATCGGATCTTCCAGGCGTCTCGCGCCTCGATCGCGGCTCGCCGCGAGTCCCGGCCGAGCCTTGGCGAGCGCCTCGGCGAACTGCTGAGCCTCTTCAGCCCGCCGCGATTGGCCTTGGCGGCGCTCCTCTTCGCGTGCCTGGCGTTGCCGGCGGTGCTGCTGCTTGATCGCCCGCAGGTCGACTCCACCGAGTCGCTTGCGGCATCGATCGAAGTTCCGCCAGTCGTCGAGGCCGCCCTGCTGGCCGAGGCGCCGGTGGCCGAGCCGCTGCTGGTCGCGATGCTCGAGCCGGTCTCCGCCGATTGGAGCGACGTGCTCGGCCACGAGCCGGGGGTCGAGATCCTGTCGGTCATCGAGACGCGCGGACGCGGTCTCGACGAGTACGCGGCGGAGTTCGAGGCGATTCTGGGTGCGTTCGAATCCGCACCGATGGGAATGTGACGCGATGAACCCACAGCGAACGATCGGTCGATTCGGCGCGACGCCTCGTGGAAGCCTGCTTGGCGCGGCGGCGCTGCTGGCGAGTCTCGCGATGGCGACGGTCGCGTCGGCGCAGCAGGCATCGCCCGCTCCGACGCCGGGACCCGCAGCGCCGGCGGCGTCCGAGGCCCCGCAGTCGCCGCCCCGTGCTGGAGAACGGCGCCGCGGCGACCGCGGGCGGTTCGGCAGCGGGGCGATGCGTCTTCCCCGCGGCGAAGGCGATGGACCGGAACGCGGCGACGATCGTCCGCGACGCCTCTCCCCGCAGCAGATCGAACTCGTCCTCGAGACCGCCCGCGAGGTCTTCCCGGAGTGGGCCGATCGCCTCGAGACGCTGCGCGAGCAGGATCCGGAGGGCCTCGATCGCGCGATCGCCGGCAACGCGCGGCGGCTCTTCGCCCTCGCGATGCTGCGGGAGCGCAATCCCGACCTCTTCAAGATGAAGGTCGAGGAGCTCCGCAACCAGATGGAGTTGCGTCGGCTGTCGGCGCGGATGCAGGAGCTCGCCGAGGCGGGCGATCCGGCGGCGATCGACTCGACGCGCGAGGAGATCCGCGTGCTTGCGGCGAAGCACGTCGACCTCGGACTCCGGACCCGTGCGATGGAACTCGCGGCGATGGACGAGGCGATCCGCCGCATGCGCACCGAGCTCGAGGCCGACAGCCTCGCCCGTGACGCCGCGATCGACGAACTGGTCGCCGCGGTCGAGGCGGGCCGACCGCCCGCCGACGACGATCGCGAGATGCGTCGCGAGCCGATCGGCGAGGCGCCACCTCCGCCCGGCCCGCGTCGCGGTCGGCCGATGCCTCCGCCGGCCTCCGAGTGATCCTCGCGCCCGGCACTATGCTCGCGGAGTGTCCGCGAGTTCGGCCATCGCTCTCGAGGTTCGATCGATCCCGGAGCCCCGCGCCGCGCGGCTTCGGGACCGTTCGCTCGTGGCAGGGGCGCTGCTTCTGGCGGGCATCGTGCTCGCCTGCCTCGGTTCGGTCCCGTGGACCTTCGCACGGATCGCCGACGAGCCGACGAGCCCTCGTCGATTCGAGGCCGGCAATCTCGAACTGAACCTGCTGCCGCCGAAGTGGCTGCCGCTCTCGGCGGAGGAGTCGGCGAACGTCGGGTCGCGGATCGCGGCCGTGCAGGAGGCGGGCGGATTCGTTCCGGGCAGGCTTCTCGGCACGGATCGGCTCGGGCGCGACGTCGGCGCGCGGCTCCTCGCGGGCGGGGTGGTCAGCCTGGCGGTCGGGTTCGCCGCAGCGATCGTCGCGGTCGTCGTGGGAACCCTCTTCGGCGCGATCGCCGGGTTCGCCGGCGGTCGAACCGACGCGATCCTCATGCGGGCGGTCGATGTCCTCTACGGACTGCCCTCGATCCTTCTCGTCGTGCTGCTCGCCGTCGCGGTCGATGGCGTCATCTCCCGAAGCGGGTGGGAGCCCCGGCCGGCAGCGCGACAGTGGATCTCCCTCGCAACGCTCTTCGTCGCGATCGGCGGCATCGGTTGGCTCACGCTCGCCCGGATCGTGCGGGGTCAGGTGCTGAGCCTGCGTGGGCAGCCGTTCATGGAGGCGTGCGAAGCGCTCGCGATCCCATGGCGGCGGCGATTCCTGCGCCACCTGCTTCCGAATCTTGCCGGGCCGGTGCTCGTCTACGCGACGCTCGCGATCCCCTCGGCGATGCTCGCCGAGAGCTTTCTGAGCTTTCTGGGAATCGGCGTGCGGGAGCCGCTGCCCAGTTGGGGCAACCTGGCCTCGGAGGCGCTGCAGGAACTGAATCCGTTCCGGAGCCGGTGGTGGCTGCTCGCCGCGCCGTGCCTGGCGCTCTCGGCCACCCTCGTGGGTCTGAACCTCGTCGGAGATCGACTTAGAAGAAGGTTTGATCCCGCTTCACGAACTTCGTAGCGTACGTGCCCGGTTTCCCGCCGGACCGCCGGCGAGGCGATCCGAGCCGGCGGCTCGGGTCCTCTTGCCCCTCAGATCGGTCGTCTTCAGAAGGCGGTTCCTCTCCATGCAGAATCGGTTCGGACTGAAGGACTTCGTGCTGCTCGTGGCGGTCCTCTTCGCCATCGTGAGCGTGTGGCTGTCGATGTCGGCGGGCGATCGCCGGCAGGAGATGCTGCAGACGCTCGAAAAGCGGCTCGCGGACATCGAGACCCGGATGTTCACGGGTGGCGGCGGGGGTGGCGGCGATCTCGCGAAGGAAGTCGCGGAACTCCGCTCGGCGATCCTCAACCGGCCCGTCAACGTGATCATCCAGGGCGGCGGCAGCGTGGGTGCGGTCTCGACCGAGGCGTCTTCCGGCCCAAGCACGCCGGCCGAGACGCCACGGGTCGCGACCTCTGGCGGCCGTGACGAGTCGTGGGCCCGCCCCGGCGTGGCGATCGCCTGGCAGGAGCCGTGGGAGTTCGCCTCGCCTCCGCAGGACGTGCCGGGCTTCCGGGTCGGCGGCGAGTTCACCGAGATCTTCGGCGCCCAGCCGGCGAAGCTCGTCCCGTACCTCTCGACCGACGTCTACGGCCGCCGCGTGATCGACGAGGTGGTCGATTCGCTCGCCGCCTACGACCCCAAGACGCTCGCGCTTCGCGGTCGGCTCGCCGCGGCGTGGCAGCAGGATCCCGACGGGTTCTGGGTCCGGGCGCGGATTCGCGACGACGCCCGCTTCAGCGACGGCGTGCCGGTGACCGCCGAGGACGTCCGCTGGACGCTGCAGGAGTTCGTCTTCAACCCGCAGATCGAGGCCGAGCGGTCGCGCTCGACGCTCGACATGATCACGGACGTCAAGGTCATCGACGAGAAGACCGTCGAGTTCGTCTTCAACAAGCCGCTCTTCACCAACCTGTCCTATTCGCTCGGCATCTACGTGCTGCCGAAGCACTTCTACTCGAGGTTCGAACCCTCGCAGATCAACCAGTCGACCGGGCTCCTCATGGGTTCGGGCGGCTTCAAGCTCGCCTCGCTCGATCCCGATCGGCAGTGGGCGCCCGGCGAGGATGTCGTGCTCGTGCGGAACGACAGCTTCTGGGGACCGCGTTCGCCGCTCGACCGCCTGCGCTACAAGACGGTGACGAACGACCTCGCGTCGCTCGTGGCCTACCGCAACGGCGAGGGCGACATGCTCACGCCGACCTCGCCGCAGTACAACCAGGCTCGCGAGGAGCCCGACTGGGCGAGCGAGAACTGGTCGCTCAACTGGGTGAACATGCGCTCGGGCTACAGCTTCATCGCGTGGCAGTGCGGTCCGCGCAACGAGCGGCTCACGCCCTTCCACGACAAGCGCGTGCGTCGCGGCATGACCATGATCCTCGACCGCGAGCGGATGATCCGCGACATCTGGGACGGCATCGGCGTCGTCGCGAGCGGACCCAACAATCCCGAGAGCCCGACCTCCGATCCCGACATCGCCCCGTGGCCCTACGACCCCGAGCAGGCGCAGGCGCTCTTCAAGGAGGCCGGCTGGGAGGACCGCAACGGCGACGGCGTGCTCGAGAACGCCGAGGGCCAGGAGTTCCAGTTCGAGCTCACCATGGCGACCGGCGGCGAGATCGTCGAACGCATCACGAGCTACGTGAAGAACCAGTGCACGCGGAACGGCATCCGCTGCAACGTGCGGCTCGTCGACTGGTCGATCTACCAGGACCTCCTCAAGCGCCGCGACTTCGACGCGCTCATGATGGGTTGGTCGGCGAGTGCGCCCGAGAGCGACCCCAAGCAGATCTGGCACTCCTCGTCGATCCTCGATCAGGGCGACAACTTCATCCAGTGGGCCAACGCCGACGCCGACGGCCTGATCGACGCGATCCGCGCCACCCTCGACACCGACGAGCGGATGGAGCTCTGGCAGGACTTCCACGGCGTGGTGCACGAGGAGCAGCCGTACACCTTCATCCGCGTCTCGCCGTGGCTGCGGTTCGTGAAGGGCGACGTCGGCAACGTGCAGACCTACAAGTCCGGCTTCGATCGCGCGGAGTTCTTCCGGGCGCAGGGCTCGGTGGTGCAGCCGGGCTCCTGATCCTCGCCGCTTTCCTTCATTCCGCTTCCGACTCCGCGACGACCGATTCATGGCCGCGTACATCGCCCGAAGACTTGCCCTGATGATCCCGACCCTCGTCGGGATCACGTTGCTCGTCTTCATGCTGATCGCGCTCTCGCCCGGCGGCATCGGGGCGAGCCTGCGGGTGAGCGGCGGGCAGATGGAGGCGAGCAAGGCCGCGCAGCTCGAGGCGTATCTCGAGGACCGCTACGGTCTCGACGACCCGGTGCTCATGCAGTACGTGCGCTGGCTCGGCCGCATCAGTCCGGTCAAGTTCGGCACCCGCGACCAGGTCACGCCCTCGGGCGAGATCGTCCGGACGCCGAAGGACGTGAAGCCCATGTTCCTCGGCTCGACCTGGTTCGAGGGGCTTGCGCTCGACGAGGCGGCGCAGGCCCGCCTCGCGGCGCTGCCGCCGCCGGCGCCGCTGCTCGATCAGGATCAGATCGTCGCCGAGCATCGTGCGGCGACCCGCGCGTATGCGGCGGCGCGAGCCTCCTACGTCGCCTCGACGCGGGCGCTCAAGGATGCGGTGGTCCGCTACGCCGAGGAGACCGGCATCGCCGGCGCGATCGATGCAGACGGTCAGCCGGTCGAGCGGGCGCTCGGGCGCTACACGCCCGACACCACCGCGCCGAGCTGGCAGCCCGTGCAGGCCGCGGCGCTTCAGACGCTCGAAGCCTACGAGACCGCGATCGCCCTGCGCACGCGGCTTGAGCGGGCGTTCGATGCGAAGCCCTACGACCAGGTCGGCATCCCGGTGCTCCCGGGCATTCTCAGCCTCGGCCCCCCGGACTTCGGCGTCGCGTTCAGCCGAGGGCGTCCCGTCGTCGACCTCATCGCGGCGGCGCTGCCGGTGACGATGCTTCTCAACCTCATCGCGATTCCGATCATCTA
>CAZTMB010000003.1:67259-73155 GCA_964614695.1 uncultured Isosphaeraceae bacterium
GTCTTCGCGCCGGGCTACCTGCTCGACCTGCTGTGGCACCTCGCCCTGCCGGTCGCGTGCCTCGTCTACGGCGGCTTCGCGGTGCTCGCCAAGCAGACCCGTGCCGCGATGCTCGACAACCTGAGCGCCGACTACGTCCGAACCGCGCGGGCGAAGGGCGTGCCCGCCCGGGCGGTCATCTTCCGCCACGTCTTCCGCAACAGCCTGCTGCCGCTCATCACCATGTTCGTGAGCGTCTTCCCGGCGATGCTCGCCGGCTCGGTGGTGATCGAGCGGATCTTCTCCGTCCCGGGCATGGGCAGCCTCATCATCGAGGCGATCAACCTGCGCGACCGCGAGCTGATCCTCGCCAACACGCTGATGATCGCGTGCGTCAACCTGCTCGCGCTGCTCCTTGCCGACATCCTCTACGCCCTCGCCGATCCCCGCGTCTCCTACGACTGATCCCTGCCCATGGCCGCCTCCTCCAACAGCCCGAAGCCCATGCCCGAAGCCGTCACCGGCATCGATCTCATGCGCGGCATCGGCGCGGTCGAGGCGAAGGGCTTCTGGGAGGACGCGTGGGGCCGCGTGGTCAAGCGGCGCGGCGCGTTCCTCGCGCTCGTCTGGATCGCGATCGTCGCGTTCTTCGCGGTGTTCAGCCCGGTGCTTGCGAACGGCCTGCCGCTCTGGACGCAGCGGCTCGGACCCGACGGCGCGGTGACTCAGGCGTGGAGCCCGCTTTGGCGCCATCTCTCCGCGGCGGACCTGCTGCTTCTCTTCGGCACGGTCGTCGCGATTCCGTGGATCGCGCTGCCGCTGCCGATCGCTCGCTCGACTCGGCTCGGCATGCTCGTCGTCGCGGCGCTGCAGGCGGGCTTCATCGTCGCGGTCGGCACCGGCGTCTCGAGCTGGGTGCGTGGCAGCGGGGCTCCCGACTGGGCCTTCGACTGGTCGCGCGAGACGTGGTTCCCGACCGCGGCCGCGGCGGCGATCGCGCTGGTCTTCACGCTGCTTGCGATCGGCATTCCGACCTGCGACTCGCGGCTTGGCCGCATCGCGGCGACGCTCGTGGTCGCGTTCGGCGCCGGCACGCTCGTCGTCGATCGCTGGGTCGATCCGCTCGTCGACTACGACGCCTTCATCGAGGGCGAGCAGGCCGGCACGATGCGGAACACCTGGACCGTCGTTCCGTGGTCGCCGAACCAGTCCCGCAGCGACCTGTATCTGGTCGAGCCCGGGAAGGCGATCGGCGAGAAGCTCGGCGTCGAGGGCGAATTCGGCGACCGTCGCTTCGCGATGGGTTCCGACGCCGTCGGCCGCGACGTCTTGAGCCAGATGATGCACGCGTGCCGGCTCTCGATCTCGGTGGGCCTCGTCTCGACGGGCATCGCGGTCGTGATCGGGGTGACGATCGGCTCGCTGATGGGCTACTTCGGCGGCAAGGTCGATCTGCTTCTCTACCGCGTCGTCGAGATCTTCATGGCGATCCCGGTGCTCTTCCTCCTGATCGTCGCCGCCGCGGTGCTGCCGCGGAACACCTACGTGATGATGGCGATCATCGGCTGCGTGAGCTGGACCGGCGCGGCGCGATTCATCCGCGCCGAGTTCCTCCGCATGCGGAACCAGGACTTCGTGCAGTCGGCCCGCGCGGTCGGCCTGCCGCTGCGGTCGATCCTCTTCAAGCACATGCTTCCCAACGGCGTGACGCCGGTGCTCGTCGATGCGTCGTTCGCGATCGCCGCGGCGATCCTCGCGGAGGCGACCCTCAGCTTCCTCGGCCTCGGCCCCGAGGGCCAGGCGAGTTGGGGCAAGCTGCTCGCGAGCGCCACCAACACCACCGGCACCTTCGTCTGGTGGCTCGCGATCTTCCCGGGTCTCGCGATCTTCCTGACCGTGCTCGGCTACAACCTGCTCGGCGAGGCGCTGCGCGACGCGATCGATCCGAAGCTTCGAAAGGCGGCGCAGGCATGAGCGCGACCTCGACGAGCCCGGCGATGGCGACGAAGCCGATCGACCGCAACGTGCCGCTCATGGAGGTCGCCGACCTCGCGGTGAGCTTCGACAACTCGACCGGTGGCCCGCGCATCCAGGCGGTGAACGGCGTCCACATGACGATCTACCCCGAGCAGACGCTCGCGGTGGTGGGGGAGTCCGGCTGCGGCAAGAGCGTGACGGCGATGAGCTCGATGCAGCTGATCCCGCGCCCGCCGGGCCGCTTCGACCGCGGCTCGATCCTCTTCAAGGGACGCGACCTGCTGACCCGCAGCGAGCAGGAGATGCTCGAGGTGCGCGGCGGCGAGATCGCCATGATCTTCCAGGAGCCGATGACCTCGCTGAACCCGGTCTACACGATCGGCGACCAGATCGTCGAGGCGATCCTGCTGCACCAGAAGGTCGATCTCGAGGGAGCGCAGGCGATCGCGGTGCGGGCGATGAAGGAGGTCGGGATCCCCAAGCCCGAGGAGCGGCTGAAGGCGTATCCCCACCAGTTCTCCGGCGGCATGCGGCAGCGGGTGATGATCGCGATGGCCCTCGCGTGCCAGCCGGACCTGCTGCTCGCCGACGAGCCGACGACCGCGCTCGACGTGACGATCCAGGCGCAGATCCTCGATCTCCTGCGCGACCTGCAGCGCGAGCGCAGCATGGCGATCATGCTGATCACCCACAACCTCGGCGTCGTCGCCGAGAACGCCGACGTCGTGTGCGTGATGTACGCCGGCCGGGTCGTCGAGTACGCGAACGTCTTCGAACTCTTCGATCGGCCGCTGCACCCCTACACCCGCGGGCTCTTCAACTCGATCCCCGGCCTTCATGGCCGGCGGCATCGCCTGACCACCGTCGAAGAGGTCGTCGGCAACCCCGAGGAGTTCCGCAAGCTCGAGGGCTTCCGCGACGGCGTGGTGCCGTGGTGGCCCGAGACTCCGGCGGAGGTGATGCCCGAACTCGCGCCCGACCGCAACGAGTACTGCCTGCACGAGATCGAGCCCGACCGCTGGGTCGGATGCTGGCGCTCGAAGCACCTCGAGTCGCACGCGAGCCGGCGGCCCGATCTCGCGTACCGCCGCGACGACCGCGGCTGAGCGAATCGCCGGAGGTTCGCGGCTCGAACGAGTCGACTCCTCGATCCCACGCGGCTCTCCCCGAGACCCACCCATGCCCCTGATCGAACCCGGCAAGAAGGCGCCCGCGTTCTCCGCGAAGGACCAGGACGGCACGGCGCATCGCCTGAGCGACTTCGCGGGCAAGCCGGTCGTCCTCTACTTCTATCCCAAGGACGACACCTCCGGCTGCACGAAGGAGGCGTGTGCGTTCCGCGACCTGCGTCCGGACTTCTCGAAGGTGAAGGCGATCGTCCTCGGCGTGAGTCCCGACGACGAGAAGAGCCACCGCAAGTTCGTCGACAAGCACGAGCTGAACTTCACGCTGCTCGCCGACGTGGCGCCCGATGGCGGCGAGCCGGCGATCTGCGCGAAGTACGGCGTGTGGCAGGAGAAGTCGATGTACGGCCGCAAGTACATGGGCGTCGTGCGGACGACCTACCTGATCGACGCCGCGGGCAAGGTCGCGCAGCGCTGGGACAACGTGAAGGTGCCCGGCCACGCGGAGGAAGTCCTCGCCGCCGTGAAGGCGCTCGGGAAAGGCTGACGAGCTCGTGGGGGCGAGGAGCCCGCGCGGGTTACACTCGCGCGATGCACGCAGACACGACTTCGCCGGCGACCGCGTCGATGCGCACTCCGCATGACGCGCCGCTTCGCATCAAGCGCCTCTCGCCGCTCGCGACGATTCCCGCCTACCAGTCCGAGCACGCCGCGGGCATGGACCTGCACGCCGCGATCGAGTCGCCGACGGTGATCGAGCCCGGAGACATCCTGCTGGTCGCCTGCGGCTTCGCGGTCGCGTTCCCGCCGGGCTTCGAACTGCAGGTGCGGCCCCGCAGCGGGCTCGCGACCAAGCACGGCATCTCGATGCCCAACGCCCCCGGCACGATCGACGCCGACTACCGCGGCGAGGTGAAGGTGCCCCTCATCAATCTGGGCAAGAGACCGTTCACCGTCGAGCCCGGCATGCGGATCGCCCAGATGGTGCTTGCGCCGGTCGTGCGAGCGGCGATCACGGAGGTCGAGTCGCTCGACGAGACCGCCCGCGGCCACGGCGGCTTCGGCAGCACGGGCGTGTGACGCGGCGGCGCGGGGCGATCTCGCTTGTCGCGGCGCCCGCCCGCTCGTCGGTCGAACCTTGCAGGCGAACTCTCCTGATCTCGCCAGCGAGGCCCGGTACACACCACGGCTTCACGGACTCCGCAGATCGCGCCTGACGAGCATGGACGCCGGCCTCGCTGCACCGTCTGCCGGCAACTGCAGCCGAAGTCGCGGTTGAGCCTGAACAGGGGCGGGCTTGAGAAGTTGATGGAAGTCCGCCCGCGGTGCGGGTTGAAGTCTCCCACGACCCCGAGGACCTGAACGGGTGCAGGGAGCTGCCGAGCCTGAGACCTGCGGTGGCCGGGCGAGCCACGGGGCGAAAGGGGAACCGGGCCCCCGGGGCGGACCGGCCCGGGCGAAGCGGCGGCGTGCGGTCGCCGCTCCCGCGGGAACGCAAGCCGCTGCTTGGGTGCGATCGACCGCGCCGATAGACTGACCCCTTCCGCCGTTTCCAGGCGTCCATCTCTCGAAAGGCACCTGCCGATGTCCGGAGTCGCCACCGCCGTGATCGAAGTCCCCCTCCTCGACCTGAAGGCCCAGTACGCCACGATCCGCGACGAGATCGAGCCGGTGCTCCGCGACGTCGTCGAGAGCCAGTACTTCATCATGGGGCCGCAGGTCGCGGCCTTCGAGGAGCAGGTCGCCCAGTACAACCGCTCGCGCTTCGCGGTCGGTTGCGCGAACGGCTCCGATGCCATCGTCCTCGCGCTGCAGGCCCTCGGCGTCGGCCCGGGCGACCAGGTCATCTGCCCGACCTACACCTTCTTCGCGACCGCCGGCAGCGTGCATCGGCTCGGGGCGAAGCCGGTCTTCGTCGACGTCGACCCGGCCACCTACAACATGTGCCCGGAGAGCCTCGAGCGGGTGTTCGCCTGCCCCAACTTCAAGAAGGTCAAGGCGATCGTGCCGGTCCACCTCTTCGGGCAGGCGTTCGACCTCGACGCGATCCTCGCGATCGCGAAGGCGAAGGGCGTCCCGGTCATCGAGGACGCGGCCCAGGCCCTCGGCACCGAAGACCGCGACGGCATCCGCGTCGGCAACCGCGGCGCGATCGGCACCTTCAGCTTCTTCCCGAGCAAGAACCTCGGCGGCTTCGGCGACGGTGGCCTCATGACCACCAACGACGAGGACCTCGCCAAGCGCATGGGCCGACTGCGCAACCACGGCATGGAGCCCAAGTACTACCACTCCGAGATCGGCATGAACTCGCGGCTCGACGCGCTGCAGGCTGCGGTGCTCTCGGTGAAGCTCCGCCACCTCGACGCGTGGACCGCGGGCCGCCAGCGGAACGCCGCGTTCTACGACGCGTTCTTCTCCGAGGCGGGCGCGGCGGCCAGCGACGTCTCGCTCGACGAGGGCGGCCTGCCGCTTCGCTTTCCGAAGCCGGCGGTCGAGGGCGCTCGGCACATCTACAACCAGTACGTCGTCCGCGTGCCGGCGGCGCATCGCGACGCGGTGCGCAAGGCGCTCTCCGATCGCAAGATCGGCACCGAGATCTACTACCCGCTCTGCCTGCACATGCAGGAGTGCTTCAAGCATCTCGGCTACGAGCCGGGCTGCCTGCCGCACGCCGAGCGGGCGGCGCTCGAGACGATCGCGATCCCGATCTACCCCGATCTCAACGAGGCGCAGCGGCAGCACGTCGCGGAGAGCCTCGTCGAGATCGTGAAGGAGATCTGATCCCGCCAAGGCGCCCGCTCGCGCGACACGCGACA
>CAZTMB010000004.1:0-1670 GCA_964614695.1 uncultured Isosphaeraceae bacterium
GCTTCGCAGTCCTGGTCCACCGCGCGCGTTCCGTCGATCCGTCCAAGCGGCATGCGGCGAGCGACGCGAGCCCTCTCCGCGTGGCGTGGCCATCCGTCCAACCCGAGCCGATCCGACCCGAGCCGGTTGATCAACGGCGGCCGCCGGTCCCTCTTCTTGAGAAATCGCGCGGCAAACCCACCGGCGGAACTTGACCATTGGGGTTGATGCGGCAGTCTTCACGCAAATCGGCCGCCCCGCGGCGGGCTTGGCATTCCCCGTTGGCAGCGGCTAGCGTCGACTTGTCGCCACCTGCCGGTATCGGCCCATTCACGAGAGAGACCAACGACCCATGCTCGAACCTTCGTCCCGCGACCGCTCTCGATCCGCCCGCCGCGTCCGCTGGGAGTCCGTGGCGCTCGCCACGGCGGCGACCTTCGCGTGCCTCGATGCCGCCGGCGCCGCGGTCCTCGTCAAGTACCCGTTCAACAACAACACCGACGGCAGCAACGGCTTCGCCTACACCACCTTCGACTCGGGCGTGCTGGCGAGTTCGGTGGTTGCAAAGGGCGCCGGTCTTGGCCAGTACTCGGTCGGCACGGACAGCTGGAGCGGCTCCACGCAGGTCCTGAAGACCGGACCGGGCACTGAGGTCTCCAACGCCACCGCCGCAGACGCCGTCGCCAACGACTGGTACTTCCAGTTCACGCTGACGCCGACCTCGAGCATGGACATCCGCTCGATCGAGGCCGACTGGAGCCGCGGCGGCACCACCGCGGTCCGCGGCTGGTTCGTGCGGTCGAGCCTCGACAGCTACGCCAGCAACCTCTACGCGAACGAGACGCCCATCGGTACCGCGACCGGTCTGCAGCATGTCGGCTTCAACATCACAGGCTTCACCGGCTTGACCTCGGCGGTGACCTTCCGGTTCTACATCTACACCGACAGAACCGGGCGCTACATGGACTTCCAGAACGTCCAGTTCAACAGTCACGCGGTTCCGGGCGGCGCGGGCGGCGCGTTGCTCGCCACGGCGCTCATGGGCCTGCGTCGCCGGCGACGCTGACGCGGCGAGGGCGTCGGTTTCGGGCTCGTTGACGCGATCGCGAAGGCCAGCGAAGGCCCGAGAAGGTGCGCTTGCGTTCTCCAAGCCGATGGCCTGGTGCAATGGGCCTCGTGCGCCGCATTGGCTTGATGGGGAACCATGGGACCGGGAACGAAGCGGGCGGTTTGCACTTCGCGCTCGGCGGTGTTCGAGCGGTCGGTGTACCGACGGCGGGCGCCCTCGCGGACTTCACGCCAGTCGCCCGCCCGGCGGTGCAGCGCTTCATGGTCTCGGTTTCATGGGGGCCAGTCGGTCCACCCCGCCCATCGAGTCCATCCAACACGCCGCCGAGCGAAGCGAGCGGCCGGCGTTCCGGCAGATTCGAAGCCATGGCTTGAATCAGCCGGCCTGGGGTGTTCGCACTGCCGCGACCGCGACGCGGTCGAAGTGGATCTTCTGATCGATGGCCTCGCGGGCCGGACGGTCATCGAGGGGAAGGCGTCGATCGCGTCAACCGTCACCTCGACGCCCGCGACCCGGCTACCCTCCTCGCTTCCCGAATCGCTGCCCATGCCGACTCCCGCCCCAGAACCCGCTCCCAACTCGCCGCTCGCGCGGACCCTCGCGCGGCATCCGCGGCCGTTGG
>CAZTMB010000004.1:1770-5385 GCA_964614695.1 uncultured Isosphaeraceae bacterium
CCCGCTCCCAACTCGCCGCTCGCGCGGACCCTCGCGCGGCATCCGCGGCCGTTGGGCGGCGACACCGCACGGAGCGTGGGCCCGGCGGCGGTGAGCCTCACCGGCTTCGTCCTCAACAACATCGAGAAGGAGGCGCAGACCCTCCGCATCGGCAAGAAGCCCGACTGGCTTCGGGCCCGCATGCCGGGCGGCGAGGGCTTCCGGAAGATGAAGTCGATCATCGACGAGCATCGCCTGCACACGGTCTGCGAGGAGGCGAGCTGCCCGAACATCGGCGAGTGCTGGGCCCGCGGCGCCGCGACGATCATGATCCTCGGCGACACCTGCACGCGAAGCTGCGGCTTCTGCAACGTGAAGACCGGTCGCCCGCCGGAACTCGATCTCGACGAGCCTCGCCGCGTCGCGGAGAGCCTGAAGTTGGTCGGCTTGAAGCACGTCGTCATCACCTCGGTCAACCGCGACGAACTGCCCGATGGCGGCGCCGCGATCTGGGCCGAGACGATCGAGCGGGTGCACGAGGCGTGCCCCGAGATGTCGGTCGAGGTGCTCGTCGGCGACTTCATGGGCGACGAGAAGGCGCTTCAGAAGGTGATCGACGCGCGGCCCGAGATCCTCGCCCACAACATGGAGACGGTGCGGCGCATGCATCCGGCGGTGCGTCCGCAGGCCCGCTACGAGCGGAGCCTTCGGGTGCTCGCGCAGATCAAGGCGGGCGGCCTCGTCACCAAGACCGGCATCATGGTCGGCATCGGCGAGCACGAGAACGAGGTGCACGAACTGCTCGAGGACGTCCGCCGCGAGAGCGACGCGGACATCATGACGATCGGGCAGTACCTGCAGCCCACCCGCAACCACCTGCCGATCGCCCGCTGGGTGCATCCGGAGGAGTTCGAGCGCTATCGCGTCACCGGTCTCGAGCGTGGCTTCAAGGTCGTCGAGAGCGGCCCGCTGGTGCGTTCGAGTTATCACGCGGACGAACAGGCCGCGCGGCTCGCCGGGCCGCGTGGGGAAACCGCCCGAACGATGGGGCGGCTGATCGAGCAAGGGCGTCGAAACCGCTCGTGACGCCGCGGTTGGTGGGGCCCTGGCGCGGGGCGAGCCGGGGCTTGGGGCGGAAACCCACGATCGAAGGTGTTGTCTCGGGGCGATCACGACGTACTGTTGACCGACACGTCCGATCGAGGGCTCGGACGGCTTTCCGGGACCGAACCTATTGAGGAGTTCAGACCATGCTCATCACCACCCTGCTCGTCGGATCGCTCGCCTCCGCCTCGCTTGCCGCGAGCCCTGCTCCGGCGATCGCGCCGTGCGTGGCGGATCTCAACGGCGACGGCGTCGTCAACGGCGCGGACCTCGGCATCCTGCTCGCGAACTGGGGCAAGCCCGGTGCGACCGATCTCGACGGCAACGGCACCACCGACGGCGCCGATCAGGCGATCCTCATGGGCGCTTGGGGGCCGTGCCCGTCGCAGAATCCCTGACGCCGCCTCGCGCGGAACTTGCAACGACTCCCGATCGCAGGCGATAACACCTCTGCCACGAGCAGCCGTCCACGCGTGGGCGGCTGCTTGCGTCTTGCCACTCGCCCACCGTTCACCTTCTGGAGTCGCCATGCGATCGAGAACGCTCACCGCCGCCGCCCTCGCCGTCCCCTCGATTCTCGTCGCGCTGGCCCTTGCGCCCCGGCAGTCCACGCCTGCGGCGACTCCGATCCCCGAGAAGGCCGCCGGCACCTTCAAGATCGACCGCGTCCACTCGAGCTGCAACTTCCGCGTCGAGCACCTCGCGGCGAGCATGTTCTGGGGCCGCTTCGACGACGTGAACGGCTCGATCACCTACACGCCCGGATCGACCGGCTCGCTCGAGTTCGACATCCGTATCCCGGTCGCGAGCGTGCACGGCGGCGACGACAAGCTCGACAACCATCTCAAGGGCCCCGACTTCTTCAACGCGAAGGAGTTTCCCGAGATGACCTTCAAGAGCACGAAGGCGACGCCCGCCGGCGGCAGGATGTGGAAGGTCGAGGGCGACCTCACCCTGCTCGGCGTCACCAAGCCGATCACCGCGATGGTCGAGTGGATCGGCTTCTCCGAGCCGCGCGGCAAGAAGCTGATCGGCTTCGAGGCGTCCTTCACGATCACCCGCAGCGACTTCGGCATGGACTACCAGGTCGATCAGGGCGGGCTTGGCGACGAGGTCTCGATCATCGTGGGCCTCGAGGCGGTGAGCTCCTGATCGATCCGCGATCGGACCGATGGACCAGGGTTCCGCCGCGCGGATCGGTGCGGCGGAATCGCAAGGCGGATCGACGCGGCGCGATTCCGGTCGCCTGCATGAACGTCCCGATGGGAGCGCCGCGATGAGTCCATTCGAGATCGTCCTGAAGGGTGTGCTGATGCCGATGGCGGCGGGTCTCGTGCCGCTCGCGATCGGCATGCGGCTGTGGCGTCGGGACGCGCCATCGGCGGCGAGCGGCTGGGGACTCGCGGTCGCGGTGGCGATCACGTTCGCGTTGGCGCTCTGGGTGCAGGAGGGCGACAAGCTCTGGGAGCTGCGGCAGAAGTGGCAGTGGCTCTGGGTGCTCTCGGCGTCGATCGCGGCGGCGAGCGTGGTGGTCGCGATCCCGCTGCCCGGGCCGAGGATTCCCGCGTGGATCAAGGGCTCGCTGCTTGTGGCGATCGCGGGTTCGATCGCCGTGCTGATGCTGAAGCCGCCGGGGTTCGACGAGTTTCGAGATCGAATCGTCGTCTTCCTCGCGATCGCCGGGCCCGCGTGGCTCGCGATGCCGTGGTGCGGCGCGGGTGGTGCGTGCGCATCGGACGACGATCGCGGACCGGTTCGCTCCGGTTCCCCCGGCTGGTCGTTCGGCGTCGCGTTCTGGCTCGCGGCATCGGGGCTCTCGGGGGTCGTGCTTCTCTCCGGCTTCGCGAAGCTGGCGATTCCGCTCGGTGCGCTCGCGGCGCTCTCGATGGCGGCGGCGGTGCTCTCGCTCCGCGGCAAGCGCGACCTCGGCTACTTGGGCATCGCGACGCTCGCGGCGACGCTCGGTGCCGCGGCGTTGGTGGGCTGGGCCTACGACGACACCGAAATCCCGGCGTGGAGCTTCCTCGCGATGGCGGTGGCGCCCGCGGCGATGCGGATCCCGCTGCCGCGGTCGTGGAGGTTCGCGGCCGTCACTCGCCTTGCGGTCGTGCTGCTCGTCGTCGGTGCCGCGGGCGGCACGGCGGCCGTCAAGGGTGGATTGCTCGAGCCGGCGGAAGGCGACGGCGGCTCCGAGTACGAGTATGACTACGGATTCGGCTGGTCGAACGACATGGCGGGCGTGCGCGAACGCAGCGTCTGATGTCGCCGTCGAAGTCGCCTCAAGATGTCGCGAGCCCGAAGCCGCGATCGCCCCGTGACCGAACCCCGAAGGCCGTCCCCATTTCCTGGGACGGATTCCGCCTGCAACGAAACACCCCCAGGAGCCACTGACATGAACCGTTCGAACCTTCGTCGCGCCGCCTTTCTCGCCGTTGCGATCTCCATGCCCGCGGCGGCGCTCGCCTTGGCGCCGCGTCAGTCCGCCGCGCCCGCCGCGGCGACCGCGCCGGCCATTCCGGCCGCGGCCGCCGG
>CAZTMB010000004.1:5485-55354 GCA_964614695.1 uncultured Isosphaeraceae bacterium
AGTCCGCCGCGCCCGCCGCGGCGACCGCGCCGGCCATTCCGGCCGCGGCCGCCGGCGCGTACACCGTCGATGGCGTCCACTCGAACGCCCACTTCAAGGTGCAGCATCTCGGGGCCGGCATGTTCTGGGGCCGCTTCGACGACGTGAAGGGCTCGCTGAGCTACACGCCGGGTGCCGCGGGCACGCTCGACTTCGACATCCAGATCCCGATCGCCGGGATCCACAGCGGCAACGACAATCTCGACAAGCACCTGCTGAGCCCGGACTTCTTCAACGCGAAGGAGTTCCCGGAGATGACGTTCAAGAGCACCAAGGCGTCTCCCGCGGCGGGCGGGATGTGGAAGGTCGAAGGCGACCTCACGCTGCTCGGCGTCACCAAGCCGGTCGTCGCGATGGTCGAGTTCACCGGCGCCGCCGACAAGGGCCGCGGCATGCGGGTCGGCTTCGAGGCGTCGTTCGCCATCAACCGCAGCGAGTTCGGGATGGGCTACGGCGTCGACAACGGCTCGCTCGGCGACAAGGTCTTCGTCGTGGTCGGCCTCGAAGGCGTCGCGGCGAAGAGCGGTTCCTGATCGCCACCGATCGATCGTGAAGGGGAAGGCGTCTTCGGGCGCCTTCCCCTTTCTCGTTCCTGCTTGATCGACAATCTCAAGCGCGTTCCGACGACCACGAAGGCCGAGCCTCCACGCTGCGACGCGATCGCCCGCGCCGCGGCATCGCGAGGTCGTCGGGCTGCGACTACCTTCTCGCCATGCAGACCGGCCAGTCAGGCACGATCGAGATCCGCGTCCGCTACGCCGAGTGCGACCCGATGGGCGTGGCGCACCACAGCGCGTACGCGCCGTGGTTCGAGATGGGCCGCACGGAGCTGTTGCGCACGACCGGCGGCAACTACCGCGACCTCGAGTCGGCGGGCATCCTGCTCGCGGTCGTCAAGCTCGCGATCCGCTACAAGAAGCCCGCCCGCTACGACGACGTGCTCTCGCTCACGACCCGCATCGCGAACCTCGGCCACGTCAAGATCGAGCACGAGTACGAGCTTCGCCGCGGCGAGGAACTGCTCGCGACCGCGGAGACGACGCTCGCGTGCATCGACCGCGAAGGAAGGGCTCAGCCGCTTCCGGCGACGCTGACCGGACCGTCGAGCTGACCGGCCCGGTCAACGGCCGAAGCGTCGGGTTCGATTCGCGAATCCCCACGCCCTGCGGCTCGAGGTCGGGGCGAGGCGGATGACTCCGCGATGTCGCTCAGGCCTCGCGCGTCTTGCCGAGCAGGATCAGCGCGCCGTCGCCTCGGCGCGGACCTCGCGGAGCACCGTGACCTTGATCTCGCCGGGGAAGGTCATCTCCTCCTCGACGCGCTTGGCGATCGCGGTGGCGATGGCGAAGGTCTGCACGTCGTCGGCCCGCTTCGCGTCGACGATCACCCGCACCTCGCGGCCCGCCTGGATCGCGTGGGCCTCGTCGACGAAGGGCTGCTCCTTCGCGATCCCTTCGAGCTGCTCGAGCCGCTTGATGTAGAGCTCCATCGACTCGCGCCGTGCGCCGGGCCGAGCGCCCGAGATCGCATCGGCCGCCATCACGATCGGCGTGTACGGCGTCGTCGCGGCGATGTCGCCGTGGTGGCCGCCGATCGCGTTGAGGACCGCCTCGGACTTCTCGCCGAACTTGCGGGCGAACTCCATGCCGATCGCGGGATGGCCGCCCTCCATCTCGTGGTCCATCGCCTTGCCGATGTCGTGCAGGAAGCCGCAGCGGCGGGCGACCTGCCCGTCGAGACCGAGCTGGTCGGCGATCATCTGGCTGAGGTAGGCGACCTCGATCGAGTGGCGAAGCACGTTCTGCCCGTAGCTCGTGCGGAAGTGCAGCTTGCCCATCGCCTCGACGACCTTGGGGTTGAGGCCGCGGATGTTCGCTTCGAGCACCGCCTCGTTGCCGTGCTTGACGATCCGCTCGGCGATGTCGCGCTTGGTCTGCTCGACGATCTCCTCGATGCGGGAGGGATGCACGCGGCCGTCGGCGACGAGCTTCTGAAGGCTCTCCGCGGCGATCGCCTGCCGCACGCGGTCGAAGCAGGAGACGCTGATCACCCCGGGCGTGTCGTCGACGAGGATGTCGACGCCGGTGGCCTTCTCGATCGCGCGGATGTTGCGTCCCTCGCGGCCGATGATGCGGCCCTTCATGTCGTCGGAGGGGATCTTGATCGAGCGCACCGTGCTGTCGGCGACGTGCTCGGCGGCGAAGCGCTGGATCGCCATCAGGGTGATCTCGCGCGAACGCTCGTGGGCGCGGTGCTCGGCCTCCTCGACGATCTGCTGGGTGAGCGCCGACGCCTCGTGCTCGGCCTCGACGCGGATCTCCGCCATGAACGCCTCGACGGCCTGCTCGCGGGAGAGGCCCGAGACCTCCGCCAGGCGACGGGTGAGCTCGCCGCGGTCGCGGGCGAGATCGGCCTCGCGAGCGTCGATCTCCGCGGCGCGGGCCTTGTTCGCCTCGTCGCGGGCGTCGAGGGACTGCTCGCGTTCGCCGAGCTGCTCGAGCTTCCGGTCGAGGGTGTCCTCGCGCTTCGCGGCGCGGGCTTGGCTCTGCTTGAGTTCGGCGAGGGTCGCCGCGACCTCCTTGTCGAAGGCGTCCCGGCGCTCGGCGGCCTTCCGCTCGGCCTCGAGTTCGGCGGTGCGGGCGAGCGCTTCGGCTTGCGTTCGGCCTTCCTTGAGGATCCGCTCGGACTCGGTTCGGGCGTCGGCGAGGGCCCGCTCGGTCTCGGCCTTCGCGGCGGAACGCTTGGGGGCAAGCACGAGCGCGGCGATCACGGCGCCGAGCACGAGGCCGCCCACGCCGAGAAGAATCGGCAGCATCAGGTTCGCGGCGGCGGGCGCGGCGGCGAGCAGGGGAGTGATGGTGGAGTCGAGGGTCACGGTGGCACCTCCGCGAAGGCCGGCGATCGCCGGCGAAAACCGGACCGGGCGACGCTTCGACGAGAAGCGTGCGCCGGCGGAGCGGAGGCCGTCACCGAATCACGAGACGTGGTCGGGCGCCAAGGCGCCGTCTTCAACGATCAGGTCGAGGACCCGATCTGCGAATGCTCGCTGCGGAAGGGGGTCGACTCCGAACCCGGATCGGTGGGCCAAGGCCCAAACGAGCGCCTGCGCCTCGCGAAGAGGGGTTCGGAAGATGGGACCCGAGGGGGGTTCGACACGCGGGAGAAGGCTCTTGAACGTGGCGGGGTGGGCAGCGACGACGGAGGTCAACGTGAATCTATCTCCGGCGTTGAAGCGGTTTCAGGCTTCGTGCCGGGGCCGCGCGAGCGGCTCGAATCGGTGTGCGGCCTGCGGGCGTTCCGCGGGCGGTCCGTGAAGAATCCGGTCCGAGGACCGGTGAAAGTCTGTCGGTAGTATTCCGGGCTCGACGCGCGTGTCAAGAAACCGCGAGCGCGAGGTCGCGATTCGCAACCTTCGATCTTCGCGGCGCTTGGAGCGACGATCGGATCTCGGGGGAGCGATCGTCCCTCGGAAGACACCCCTTCGATGAGCCGCGCGAGTCTCCGCATGCCCGCGATCCTCGACTGGTTCCTTCGACTCGTGCCGCTCAACCCGATCGCAGTGCGCCTGGTCGAGGGCGGCGGGCGACGCGTGCGGCACCTGACGCTGCGGTCGGCGTACCTCGCGGCGATGATCGTGCTGCTGCTGCTCGCTCTGATCGGGCCGAGCACCTCGCTGCGGGAACTGGCCCAGAGGGGCGCCTCGGCCTTCACCCTGGTGAGCTTCGGGCAGGTCGGCCTGATCTGCCTGCTGACCCCGGTGTTCATGGCCGGCGCGATCGCCCAGGAGGCGAGCCCGCGAACGTGGGACATCCTGCTCTCGACGCCGCTCCGCCCGCTTCAGATCGTGGTGGGGAACCTCTTCGGTCGGCTCTTCTTCGTTCTGGCGCTCCTCGTCTCGACGCTGCCGCTCTTCATCCTGACCCAGTCCTTCGGCGGGGTTCCGGGCGAGGCGATCGCCTCGAGCTACGCGATCGCCGCGTCCAGCGCCTTGGTCGTCGCCGCGGTCGCCGTGACGCTCGCGGTGACGCGCACGGCGGGACGCCGGGCGGTGCTGGTCTTCTACGTCGCGGTCCTCACGGTGCTCGCGGTCACCTACGCGGGCGACCTCTGGCTTCGCCAGCCGGTCGCGCCGGGCTCGCTGACGAGCCGCACCACCGTGCTCACGCCGCTGAATCCGTTCCTCGCCCTCGAGTCGCGGCTTCTCACCAACCGCTACGAGCCATGGGACCCGGCGACGGCGGGCGGCATGCTCGGGAGACTGTGGTTCGCGTCTCCGGCGACCGCGTTCGTCTGGCTCGGCGTTGCGGCGAGTGCCGTGCTGGTGGCGTTCTCGGCGATCCGCGTGCGGGTGATCGGCGAGCGCCCGATGAAGGCCAAGCGACGCGGCTCGTGGCTCTCAAGGCCGGTCGAGGCGTTGCGTGGGCGATCCCGCATCGGGACGAACCCGATCGCGTGGCGCGAGCGCACGCTGCGAGGGCTGACGATGGGCGGGATCGTCGGCCGCTTCGCCTTCGCGGCGCTCGGCGTCGCGATCGCCTTCGTGATCGTCCTGCTTCATCGCCAAGGCACGCTCGACGACTACGGGCTGCGGCTTGCGCTGCTCGCGGCGGTCGGGGCGGAGATCGTGGTGATCGTGCTCACCGCGCTCAACCTCGCCGCGACCGCGGTGAGCCGCGAGCGCGAGGACGGAAGCCTCGACATCATCCTGACGACGCCGATCCAGCCGGGGCCCTACCTCGCCGGCAAGCTCCAGGGGCTTGTCCAGTTCCTGCTGCCGATGATGCTCGTGCCGGTCGCGAGCCTCGCGATCGCCTCGCTCTACGTCTCGACCGACGGCTTCGGCGGGCTTGAGCGGACCACCGTCGCGGAGGCGGTCGGCGTCGCGACGGTGTCGATGCCGCTCGTGCTGCCCGAGGCTTTCCTCGAACTGGCGGTGGTGCTCGCGGGCTTCGTGGGCTTCGCGGTCATGATCGGACTGCAGTGGTCGATCAAGAGCCGCGGCAGCATCGGGGCGGTGGTGGGCGCGGTGGGGCTCGTCGTCGTCATCGCCGGCACCGTCGGGCTGTGCGGCGCGGCGGGCGGGCGGAGCATCCCCGTGCTCGGCGCGGCGCTGGCGGCGCTCTCGCCGCTCAATCTGGCGATCGCGTCGGTGTTCCCGTCCTCGTCGATCCCGGCGAGCCTCGGCGATCCGGTCGCGGCACGCTGGGGCCTCGCGGTCGGATCGCTCGTGGCCGCGGCGCTCTGGATCGGCCTCGTCGTCGCGATGCACAACCACCTGAAGCGCACCTTCATGGCGACGGTGCGTCAGCTCGCGGGCATGCACTGACGTCGGGGGCGATCCACTCGCTTCGCGATCAGCCCCAGCTGCCGAGGAGGATCGCCAGATCCGATCCGCCCACGGTGCCGTTGCCGTCGAGGTCGGCCGGCCCCGGCTGGCCCCAGCCCGACAGCAGGATCGACAAGTCCGCGCCGTTGACGACGCCGTCGCCGTTGAGGTCGCCCGGCACGCTCGGCGTGAGCAGGATCTCGCTCGCGTCCATGTCGACCGGCGCGCTGCGGCCCGTCTGCAGCCACAGGTCGTAGAGGACCTCGCCGCGGTCGTTGGTGGTGTTGGCGTCGCGGAGGAACTCGATGTACTCGCGCGAACTGGTCTGGTAGTACAGGACGACCACCGCGCGAGCGGCGCCCGCAGGGATCGTGAACGTCGTGTCGTCCCAGTACTGGCCGTCCTCGTAGTGGTACGCGACCGGCTCGGCCTGCACGCTCTCGAAGCCCTCGTTGGTGAAGCCGCGAGGCGGAATGCGGTTGTCGGAGTAGATCTTGTTGTTGAGGGAGAGGTGGAAGCTCTTGCCGACCGGGAGGCCGGAGAAGCTCGCCATCTGATCGTCGAGCCCGTGCTTGGCCTCGTAGACCTTGGTGTCGGTGGTCTCGAGCGTCGCGGTCTTGAAGTCGTACGCGCCGTGCTCCTTGACCAGGCCGCCCTTCGCGTCGAGGAACTTCACGTTCACCCACATGCGTCGGCCCTCGGGGTATCCCGTCGGAAGCTTGTGGCCGGTCTGGTTGATGATCCGCACGTTGAGCAGGCTGCCGTCCTGCGACAGCTCCATGTCGGAGGCGTTGCGAAGGCTCTGCACCGTGCGGCTCTTGGCCTCGTCGAGCCGCTCCTCGGTGATGCCGAAGAAGTCCGCCTCGTCGCCGAGCTGCAGCCGGATCGCTTCCATCACCCAGGTGTTCGCGCCGTTGAAGGCGTGCTGGGGCAGGTGGGGCCGCTCGAAGAAGGGCGGGTTCTCCCAGAACGCGCACCCGCCGCCGATCTGGTCGGGCATGTGGCAGTCCTGGCAGCTGGACATCACGCCGGTTGGGTGGTTGCCGCCGTAGCGGTTGTCCGGGAAGGAGACGCCTTCGCTCGCGAAGAGGCTCATCCGCCACTCGCTGTAGGTCCGCTGCTCGGGGAACATGTCCCGCGGATCCTGCGTCGGATGCGGCTCGTCGAGCGGGGCGAGGGCGTAGGAAATCTCGCCGTTCTTGCCGACCTGCTTCATGGTGAGCGGATTGCTCACGTCGTGGCAGGTCGCGCAGAACTCGCCGGTCTTGTGGAAGGGCGAACTGACGAGACGGATCGGATCGCCGAGCGCGTCGAGGCCGTGCAGGTTCTGCGGCACGTCGTCGGCGGGGGCGCGGCGGGTGTCGATCGGATCGACCACGTACCTCGCGTTGCCGAAGCCCGTCGGCAGCAGGCCGTCCTTCGCCAGCGCCGAGAGGATCGGCGTGTCGGGGTCCGGATCGTCGCCGGGGTAGCCCACCGCCGGCAGCTCACCCGGGACCGGGTTCACGACGCGGTGGCAGAAGTTGCAGTTGATGCCGTCGAAGTCGGAGAACTGGAAGTGGTCCGTCGTGCCGTCGAAGGACCGGCCGCCGAGCCAGGCGCCCGGGGCATGGCAGCGCAGGCAGGTCTCGCCGCCAAGGTTGACGTCCTGGTTGGCGATCGCGAGCGCCGCGTGCCAGACCGGGTCGCGGGCGGACTGGCCCTTCATGCTCACGACCCACGTGTCGTAGGGCGCGTCCTCGATGTCGTAGTCGGAGTGGCAGTAGGTGCAGGAGAAGCTCTCGACGATCGGCTGGAACGCGTAGGGATCGTCGTTGGGCTGGGTGCCGGTCTGGAGGAAGTCGTTGGGCGTCGCCGGGATCTTGACCTGCCCGCGGGGCGGCTTGCCGGAGCCTGCGGCCAGGATCGACACGCCGCCGAGGACCGCGATCGAGGCGGCGGCGACGGTCAGACGCTTGGAAAGGATCGGTCGGCGGGTGGTCATGGGGGTTGGGTGGCGAGGGTAGCGGCGTCGAAGCGGCGATCTCTTCGGATGGAAAGGACCTCCGGGTTCGTCCCTCAGGTTCGAATCGGCGGTTGCGGCGGTTCGTTCCGGGAATCGGTTTCGACGCCGAGCGGCTCTCTCCTCGTTTGGTCTTGGTCGAAGGCCGGGGCCGCGGGGATGCGGCGAAGACTCCAAGGTGTCTTGATCCGCCGTTTGGACCACCCGTTCCATGCGACTTCTCGCAAGGTCGCGCGATCGGGTTGCAGCGGACCGCGCGTTCCGTCCGGGAGCGATGATCGGGTCCGATAGACTCCGGTGATGCCTCTTCAAGGCGTGCTTCGAACCTGCGTGACGCTGCTCTCGCTCGCCGGGCTCGGGGCGTGTGCGTCACCGGCGCAGGAGGACCGCTTCATCGTCGTGCCGCCGGACCGCTACGCCGAGGCGTTCGACGCGGCGGTCGCGGCCGCCCGGGACACCGGTCTGCCGCCCGCGGTCCGCGACCGAAGCGCCGGCGTCATCGAGACCCAGTCGCGGATCGCCGGCAGCCTCTTCGAGCCTTGGCTCTTCGGGGAGGAGTCGCTGTCGCAGGCCGCCGAGAACACGATCCTCTTCCAGCGGAGGCGGGCTCGGATCGAGTTCACGATTCCCTCCCAGCCGCTGCCGGGGATCCGCGAGGCGACCGAGCCGCTGCCGGGCGCCACGTTGCCGGGCCGGGCCGCGCTCGATCCACTCGACGTGACCGCCGCGGACGAGCCGCTCGAAGTTCGTGTCAAGGTCTTCATCGAGCGGGCCTTCGTGCCCGGCCTCAAGCCGAGTTCCTACAGCCGCACGCTCAACACGAAGTACACCGACCCGCTGCGGCCCGAACGCGAGACGTGGACGCCGGTCGGTCGCGATTCGGAGTGGGAGACTCGGATCCTCGCCGACCTCGGCAAGCGGATGTCGCTTTCGCAGGTCGCGGTGCGCGGCCCGGAGCCGGTCGACCCGACGCTCGAAGCCGTGCCCGAACCCGCGGAGGAAGAGGTCATGCCGCTCGAGGAGTCCTCGTCGCCGGAAGCGGAACTCGAGGAGCTCGCGACGACGCCGGCGTCCTGATCAGGCGAAGCCGCCGGATCACTCGGGCATGACGGGGACACCGAGATCAAGCGCGGCACGACGCAGCGAGCCATCGAGCGTGCACATCGTGGCGCCGAGTCTCCGGGCCATGTGCAGGTAGACGCCGTCGTAGGCGGTGAGCCCGCTGTCGGCGGCCTGGGCCAGCGTGGCCGGCAGAAGCTCCCCAGACCGGGCTGCTTCGAGATGGATGCCGAAGGCCGCGATCGCGGCGAGCACTTCGCCGCCGATCGCCTCGGCGGCAAGCCGGGCGAGCCCGTGCCCGCCGGCGAGCGATGGCGAGCCACTCGCGGCGAGCATGCGGCGGCGCATCGTGAGCAGCACGTTGCCGAGTTCGAGGGCAAGAAGATCGGGCGCGACGGCTGGTTCGCCTCGCTCGGCGACACGACTCTGGTAGGTCTCGAGCAGCGCCTCGCCTCCCGGCTCGCGGAACCACATGGCGATCAGCGCCGAGGCGTCGATCACGATCACGAGAGTCCCTCGCGCCCGATTCGCCGCACCGTCGCCGGACTCAGGTCGAACTCCGGGTCGGCCTCGCGGATCGCCGCGATCGTGCCGCGCCAGCGGTCTTGGAGCAGGTCGATCTGTCCGCGGCGATCGGTCGGGTTCCGCTCGGCGGCTTGGTAGTTCGAGAGGACCGCCACCCGCTGTCCCCGCCGCACGATCACCACCGACTCGCCCCGCTCGACCGCGTCGAGCAGTTCGGAGAGGTGCGCCTTGGCTTCGGTCAGCGTGACGGTTCGAGCAACCATGAGAACAGCCTAAACGGAGTACTGACCTGGTCAATCAGGTCATTACCTTTTTGATGGTGAACGTACTTCGAAGCTCTCGCCGGCGTGAGGGCTCCGAACCCCGCGATCACCGGCACGCCAACCGCTCGGCCCCTCAGAGCGCGAACTGAGAACCGCCCGCTTCGTGTCCGACCCCAGAGGCCCGTTGCGGTCCTGTCGGCGCATGAGGCCTCTCGCACCGAGCCAAGGACGTGATGGACCCGGAAGGCGAAGCGCTTCACTCGGCTGGCGGTCAACCGGCCTCGATGCGCGGATCGACCCAGCGGTAGAGGACATCGACCGCCAGATTGAGGCAGACGAGCAGCGTCGAGTAGACGAGCACGACGCCCATGATGAGCGTGAGGTCCTTGGCGAGGACCGCCTCGACGAAGTGCCGCCCGATGCCCGGAATCGAGAAGACCTTCTCGATCACGAACGATCCGGTGAGCACCGCCGCCGCGGCGGGTCCCAGGTAGGAGAGGACCGGCAGGAAGGCGTTCCGCATCGCGTGATGCCACGCCGCGCCGAGCCGCGAACGGCCCTTCGCTCGCGCGGTGCGGATGTGGTCGGACGCCATCTGCTCGATGAGACCGAAGCGCAGGAGCCGCGCGACGTACGCCGCCATCGGCAGCGAGAGCGCGAGCGCCGGAAGCCAAACGTGCGCGAGTCCGCCCCAGCCGGCGACCGGCGCGACGCCCCACGACACCCCGAGCCAGAGCAGGAGCCCGGATCCCACCACGAAGCTCGGGACGCTGATGCCCACGAGCGCGACGATCTGCGAAAGATCGTCGAGTCGCGTTTCGGGCGCGAGCCCGCCGCACAGGCCCGCTGCGACGCCGATCGCGAGGCCGATCAGGATCGCCGCGGTGCCGAGGGCGAGCGACACCGGAAGGCCGGCTGCGAGGATCTCGTTCACGGTGTGGTCGGGCTGCCGCAGGCTCGGGCCGAGATCGAAGACGCGCTCGCTTCGCCCTCGCAGCCAGTCGAGGCCGCTCGCGCCGGCGAGGTAGTCCGTCGCGAAGGCGATCGGATCGTCGAGGCGGTACTGCTCGCGCATCGCCTTCTCGATCTCGGGCGGCGGACGGCGACCGTCGCCCTGTTCAAGCGGATTGCCGGGCACGAGCCACGCGAGCGTGAAGGTGAGCGTGAAGATCGCCAGCAGGAGCAGCGGCAGCTGCGCGAGGCGCCTCGCGATGAAGCCGATCACGAGGCGGGCTCCACGGGTCGAGCCGATCGTTCCGGGTCGCGCTGCGCTGCCGGGCCGGTGCTGCGCGAGGTGCGCAGCCGTTCGAGCCGGTGGTCGAGCATCGCGTGGCGACTGAGCCCGGTGAAGTCCGCCGGGTCGTACATGGTGATGGTCACGTAGCGGCAGATCGGGAGGATCGGCAGGTCCTCCTCGCAGACGATGCGTTCGGCCTCGGCGAGGATCCGCAGACGCTTCGCCGCGTCGCGTTCGGCGGCGGCCTCGGCGAGCAGCGCGTCCACGCGCTCGCTCGAGTAGCCGCGCACGTTGTTGCCGTCGCCGGTGCGGCAGAGGTCGAGGAACGTGGTCGGGTCGAGGAAGTCGCCGAACCAGCCGCCGCGTCCGATCATGAAGCGCCCGCGGCGAAGGTCCTCCTTGTAGAAGCGCTGCTCCTGCCCGCGGCACTCGATCTCGACGCCGAGCGACTCCTGCCACATCGCGCGAAGCGCCAGCGACAGGTCGCGGAATCGGCTCGAGCCGGTCGAGTAGAGAAGGTCGATCACGGGGAACGGTTCGCCCGCTTCGTTCTCGACGCGGCCGTCGCCGTCGCGGTCCCTCCAGCCGGCGGCGGCGAGTTCGGCGCGAGCACGATCGGGATCGAAGCCGAGCCCTCGCGGGCCTTCGTAGCCGGGGATGACGCCGGGCGGAATGAAGGTGTCGGCGATCGGCTCGGAGAGGCGGGTGACCCGCTCGACGAGCGATCGCTTGTCGCAGGCGAGCGCGAACGCCCTCCGCACGCGTGGATCCGCGAAGGGATTCGCGCGACCGTCGGGCAGCCGTTCGTTGCAGTTGAAGTGGAAGAAGTCGGTGCCGAAGGTCGAGAGGGCGTGGATGTCTCGGCGCTCGCCGTCGGAAGGCGCCGGCAGCGACGCCAGCGCGTCGTCGCGATCGAGGCCCGCGGCGATCGCGGCGTCGAACGCGTCGGCGTGGCGATTCGCGTCGGCGCGGCGTTGCTCGAGCAGATCGGCGCGATAGCCGGCGGAGACGTCGGTGAGCCAATCGAATTCGCCGGAAACAAAGGCAAGCACCGCGGTCGAGGGATCCTCGACGACGACCGCCTCGATCGACTCGCTCGCGACGCGTTCCGGATCGCGGAAGTGCGGGTTTCGCTCGAGCCGAAGATCGCGCTTGTAGCGGCGCCGCACGAGCTCGTAGGGGCCGTTGGAGACGAGCGTCCCGGGCTTCATCCAGGCAGGGTCCTCCTCGCGGCGTCCGGTCTCCGCATCGAGTCTCGAGAAGCGGTCGATCGTCGCGCGGTGGACCGGGCTGCACACCGGGAAGGCGAGGAGGTTGAGCAGATACGGCACCGGCTGCGAGAGCCGAAGGACGAAGGTTTGGTCGTCCGGGCAGGAGAGGCCGACGGTCTCGTCGAATCGCGAGAGCGTCCGCTGCCACAGTTCGTCGGCGTCGTCTTCACCGGGCTCGAAGCCCGCGAGCGCCTCGGCTCGCCAGGCGAAGAACTCCGGGGCGCCTGCGATCGACATCAGGAGTCCCGAGTAGTCCGCGGCGGTGTCGGGCAGCAGCGCCCGCATGAAGCCGCGACGGAAGTCTTCCGCCACGACCGGCGAGCCGTCGCTCCAACGCGCCCGCGGGTCGAGTTCAAACCGCCATTGCAGTCCGTCGGTCGACGCGGACCAGCGCGTCGCGACGCCCGGCAGCGGTTCGCCGGTGTCGGGATCGGTGCGCACCAGGCCTTCGTAGAGCCCTCGCGCCATGCGCAGGTCCTGCTGATAGGTCATGCGCTGCGGGTCGAGCGTGAAGCAGTCCGCCGACTGCGCGAGGACCACCTCGGCCCGCGGACGGCGATCCTCCGCCGCGATCACCGTCGCCAGCAACGCCCCGAGCAGGATGACGAGTCCGATCGCGATGCGCACGCGGCGAGTGTACGGCTCGCGCGGAATCGGGCTTCGAACGGGTCGATGCGAGAATCGATCAGCCGCGGGTCAGGTCGGCGAGGACCTTCGCCTGTTCGGCGGTCTTCTCGAAGACCGGCTTCAGGTTCGCCGGCGCCGTGGGAAGCCCCGCCTTCGCGGCGGACTCGATCGACGCGAACACCGGGCCGAACTGGCGGCTGAAGGCGGCTCGCTGGGACGAACTCATGCGCACGAGCTGGTTGCGGAGTTCGAGCAGCGAGCGATAGAGCGCCTCGATCAGTTCGGGGTTGCCGTCGGGACCCTTCATGCGCGAGACCGTCGCCTCGAGCACCGTCAACTGGCTGCGGCGGGCGAGGTCGAGCGAAGCCTGCGGCGTGTTCGGCAGGTTCGCGACGGCGTCGAGCGCCTCCATGAACTGGAGAAGCACCATCCAGTCCGCCTCGGTCGCGGCGATCGACGCGATGCGGCGCGTCGTGCCGTCGAGCTGCACCGGATTCAACTGCCCGTCGCGGATCGCGGCGGCGAGCAGACCGGCGGCGACGAGTCGCTTGGCTCGGACGGACTCCTGGGAGGGATCGACCCGGACGACGATCAGTTCGACCGCCTCGGGGGTCTTGAGGAACCGCGCGACCTGCAGGGCGTTGATGGCCCGGAAGGTGTCGTCGCCGCCGGCGATCGGGGCGAGGGCCGGGACGAGCGCCTCGGAGTAGGCGCGGATGAAGATCGGGGTCGCGGAGGGAGATCGGGCCGGCGAGATGAGCTCGCCGCGGGCCTGATTCACGCGAAGCGGCTCGGCCTCGGCGATCTGCGAGGTCCACGCGGCGACGAAGTCGGCCATGACCTGCGAGTCGCGAGCCGACAGCGGCGCCGACGCGGCGACGATCGAGTTGGGAAGGGAAGCGGCCTGCTGGGCGGCGGCGGAGGAGGCGGTGATGGCGATCGCCATCGGAACAAGGGACGCGCGGAGCAGGTCGAACACGGTGGACTTCCTGAGGGATCGTCGAGCAGGCCTTCGGACCTCGTCCGGCGGTTCGCACGCGCCGAGCCGAAGCGACATGGCGCCGGGCGGGCGATCGCGGCGGCTTGCCGCCAGAGATTCGTCCGGTGGCCGGGGTAGGGGTCGAACGGGACCGGCGACGAGGCTCTGGAACCGTCCGAAGTCCGCCGCCGGACGAAGGGGCGGACGGTATCTGAACCTCGCCGGGGGTGTCAATGGTCGGCGATCGCAGTGATCCGCCGCCTGCATCAAGCAGAATCGCGAGCGGGTGCGCTCGCCTCGCCGAGAAGGGTGCTCATGCACGAGCCCATCGACCCGCTCCCGCGCCGCTCCCGCCTCCGACTTGGTCTGGCCGCGATGGTCGCGGCGGCCGCCCTCGCGTCCGGAGCGGTCGGTTCCGGCTCGACCCCCCAAGCGGCCGCTCCGGAGGAGTCGCCGATCCCCGGGCCGAGTGCCCGACTCGAGGAGGCGGGTCGCCTTCGGCTGGCGAGGCTCATCACTCGGACCGCGCTTGAACTGCTGCGGCTGCCCGAACCGACCGCCACCGACTATCGCGTGGCCTTGGCGCTGTCGGAGTGGGCGACGGACCTCGCCCCGGACTGGCTCGAGGGCTGGCGGACGTTCCTGCAGATCGCGAGCGTGGCCGAGTCGGTCGACGATCAGGGGCCCGAGCGATTGCGGCGAGCCCTCTCCGCGATCGTGCGGCTCGATCCGCGGGACCAGGTCGCGCGGCTTCGTCTGCTGAGCCTCGCGGTCGATCGCTACGGCACCGTCGAGGAGCGGGTCTCGGCCTACGAGCGTCTGCTCTCTCGGGAGAACCTGTCGAAGCTGGGCGGGCCGGTGGCCTCGCGGCTGGCGCTGGAACTTGCACTGCTGCTCTACCGAAACGGCGATATCGACGGCTTCGCCGCGCGACTGGCCGAGGCGGTCGCGCTCGATCCTGCGAATCCGGCGGCCACCGAGATGGCGGCGGGATTCCTGCGCCATCGCGTGGGCGATCCGGTCGGCGAAGCGGAGCTGGCCTTGGCCGCCGCGGTCGCGAATCCGGCCAACCTCGAGCCGCTTCAGACGCTCGCGACGCTCTGCCTCTCCAACGGCGCCTTCGCCGCGTCGCAGCGGCTCTACGGCCTGGTGCTTCCCCTGATGCCCGTGCAGCGGCAGGCGATCGCCGAGGCGTCCGCCGGGCTCGCGCTCTCGGAATGGGCGCTCGGCTCGACTCCCGCGGCGATCGCGATCATCGACAAGCGGCAACGCGACCTCGATCAGATCGTCCGCGAGGAGGCCCGCCTTCAGGATCCGGACTTCGACCTGGCGGAGGCGGACCAGATCCGCGTTCCCCCCAACCGCCAGCTCTCGACCCTGAAGGCCGTCATCCTGCGAAGCATCGGATCGCCCGAGGCCGACGCGGCGGTCGGCGAAGCACTGCTCGCGATCCGCCTTGAAGCGGATCTGATGGCGCGGCAAGGCGACTCGCCGCAGGTTGGCCGCAGCATCGCGGAACTCGCGCTGGAGAGCGTCGGCATGCTGCTCTGGCTCGGCGCCGACGTCGACGGCGCGGTCGGCATGTACGAGCAGCTCGTCGAGTCGGTGCGGATCGGCGACTCGGCGCGGGCGCGGATCGAAGGCTGGATCGCCCTTCGCAGGGGCGACGCCGCGAAGGCGGTCGAACTGCTCGAGCCGCTCGCCGCGGTCGATGCGATCTCGAGCCTCGGCCTCGCGCAGGCGTACATGGATCTTGATCGCCGCAGCGATGCCGCTCGGCAGTACCTCGAGATCTGGCGACGCGTGCCCGGCTCGGCGATGGGCGTGTGGAGCCGCGACCGTCTGGCGGGACTGCTTGGGCGCGCGGTGCCTGCATCGCCGACGGCGGAGTCGCTCGAATCGCTCGTGCGCGGCCTGCCCCGCACCTACGACCGTCTCTTGTCGGAGCGGGAGCGGGCGGTGGGCGTGATCATCCGGCCGAAGAAGACGTCCTTCGGGCCGCTTGAACCGGTCGAGGTGGACGTCGAGATCACGAACCTCACGGACCTGCCGCTCTCGATCTCGAGCGCCGGGCCGATCGAGCCGAACCTTGCGATCATCGCGAACGCAACCGTGTCGCAGTTGCAGCGGCCGGTCGCTTCTCCGCCGCTGGTGGTGCCGATCTCGGGCGTGCTTCGCCTCGAGCCGCGCGAGCGAGTGGTCGTGCCGGTCGATCTGAGCCTCACCGCGTTCGGCGAAGTGCTCGACCGGACGGCGCTCTCGGGCTCGACGGTCGGATGCCGCGTGCTCACGAACTTCCGGCCGGTTTCGGGCGGCGCGCTGCAGCCGGCGGTGCTTGGCGCGAAGGCCGAGAGTCCGCAGATTCGCGTCGACGGCGTCCGCGTGAGCGCGGGCTGGGTCGAGAATGCGCTGGCGGCGATCGCCACGCCCGACGGCGACGAGGACCTCGTCTTCATGAATCTCCTCGCGGCGGTCGGCGCCGCCACCGACAACGCGACCGAGGCGCCGCCGGAGGAGTTCGCGACGCTCAACGAGATCTGGCCGAAGATGCGCGCGGCGTGGCAGCAGCTCGATCCGGCGAGCCGCGGCTGGCTGCTGGCGTCCTTTCCCGCGATCCCCTCGAAGGGCGTCGCGGAGATCGTCGATCTCGCGCGATCAAGCCGCGAGCCCGCGACGGTGCTGGGCTACCTGCTCGGTCGAGTCCGCTCGCCCGACGATCCGGTGCTGCTCGAGGCGATGGCTTCGGGCGACCCGCGGCTCGAGATCGTGGCGGAGCTCGTCAGGTCGCGGGTCGCGGAGACCGCGGCTCGCCAGAGTCCGCCTCCGCGGCGTCCCGGATCGTGAACCGCGGCGAGCGGGCTCGGGCGGCGCCCGCGCTCCGCGGCATCGCGGGCGTGGTGGGAATGCTGTTGCTCGCGGCTGCGGGCTACGCGGTCTGGCGGCATCGCGAGGCCTTGACCGACTCCTTCGTGTCGCTGCGCGATCCTCCGGCGTGGGCGATGCTGACGCTGCCGCTCGCGACGCTTGCCTCGATCGCGATCGGGGCGTTGATCCTCAAGCGGCTCTTCTGGCGGCGACCCGATCTGCGATTCACGGATCTCTTGGCCCTCAACGCGGCGGCGACCCTCTTCAACCTGCTGCCTCTGAAGGCCGGCCTCGCGGGTCGCATCGCCTGGCAGCGGCGGTATCAGGGCGTCGAGGTCCGCGCGTCGCTCGGCGTGACCGTCGCCGCGATCGGGCTGTCGGCAGGCGCGGTGGCGATCGCGACGTTGGCGATCGTGGCGGCGAGCCACTTCGCAGTTCCGGCGCCGGCCGTGCTCTTCGGTGTGGGCGTGTTGCTTCTGGTGCTGGCGCCGGCGGCGCGGATCGGAATCGGCAGCGAACTGCTCTGGTGGCGTCTCGTCGATCTCGGGGCCTGGTCGGTCCGAATCGCCGCCGCGTTCGCGATCCTCGGCACGGACCTTCCGGCGGAGTCGGCGATCGCGCTTGGCTGCGTCGCCATGGCGAGCGGCCTGATCCCGGTCCTCGGCTCGACCCTCGGGGTTCGGGAGTGGGTGATCGCGCTGGTCGCGCCGAGCCTCGCGGGCGTCGCGTGGGAGGAGGCGCTCGCCGCGGAACTGGTCGCGCGGGGGTTCGAGATCGTGGTGGTCGCGGTCACCGGCGGAGCGGGCTCGGCGTGGCTCTTCCGACGAAGCATCGAGCCGCGAATCGCGGAACGCGTCTGACCCTTCCTGCAGTCTTCGAGTGCGGTGGGTCGATCATGTGGCGACCCGAGCGGTCGCGGCGACTCCATCGCCCCCGAGCGTGACGGCTATTCTCCGCATCCCATGGCCTCGGTCTGCTTCTACTTCCAGGTGCACCAGCCGTTCAGGCTCCGTCGCTACTCGGTCTTCGACCGAGATCCGTTCTACTTCGACAACGAGGCGAACGAGCGGATCTGCCTGAAGGTCGCGGACAAGTGCTATCGCCCCGCGACCCGGAAGATCCTCGATCTGATCCGCCGGCACGACGGCCGCTTCCGGGTCTCCTACGCGATCACCTCGACCGCGCTCGAGCAGTTCGAGCTCTGGGCGCCCGACATCGTCGACCTGTTCAAGGAGCTCGCCGCGACCGGGGCGGTCGAGTTCGTCGCCGAGACGAGCCACCACTCGCTGAGCTTCCTCTTCTCCCGAAGCGAGTTCAACGAGCAGGTCGCGAATCACGAGAAGCGGCTGCACGAGCTGTTCGGGGCGACGCCGACGACCTTCCGCAACACCGAGCTCATCTACTCCGACGAGCTTGCCGCCCACATCGCCTCGCTCGGCCGGCACCGGGCGATCCTCTGCGAGGGCGTCGATTCGATCCTCGCCTACCGCTCGCCGAACTATCTCTACACGCCGCCGGTCGCGGGCGGGGAGAACCTCCGGCTCCTCCTCAAGAACTACCGGCTCAGCGACGACATCGCCTTCCGCTTCTCCGACCGCAACTGGAAGGAGTGGCCGCTCGACTCGCACCGCTTCGCGAAGTGGGTCAACCAGATCAACGGCGACGGCTTCGTCTGCAACCTGTTCATGGACTACGAGACCTTCGGCGAGCACCAGTGGGCCGACACGGGGATCTTCGAGTTCCTCGATGCGCTGCCGGGATCGATCTACGACGTCAACCCCGGCAACAACGACTTCCAGCTGCCGCGCGAGGTGGTCGACCGCTACGAGCCGGTCGGCATGTACGGCGTGCCGCGATGGATCTCCTGGGCCGACACCGAACGCGACCTGACCGCGTGGCTCGGCAACGCCATGCAGGAGCACGCCGCGAAGGAGCTCTACGCCCTCGAGCCGGCGGTGAAGGCCCGCCACGCCGCCGGCGACGAGTGGATCCTCGAGGACTGGCGCAAGCTCACCACGAGCGACCACCTCTACTACATGTGCACGAAGTACTGGGCCGACGGCGACGTCCACAAGTACTTCAGCCCCTACGACAGCCCGTACGACGCGTACATCAACTTCATGAACGTGATCGACAACATCCGGGTGCGTGCGGGCGCCGCCGAGCCGGCTCAGACGCGGTAGTACTCGCGATACCACTTCACGAAGCGCTCGACGCCGACCTCGACCGGCGTGTTCGGGCGGTATCCGCAGTCGGTCTCGAGCGCCTCGCAGTCGGCGGCGGTGTCGGGCACGTCGCCGGGCTGCAGCGGCAGCAGCTCCATCTGCGCCTTCCTGCCGAGGCACTGCTCGATCACCTCGATGTAGCGGAGCAGCTCGACGGGATTCCCGTTGCCGATGTTGTAGACCCGCCACGGGCCGCGGCTCGTCGCCGGATCGGGCTTCGTGCCGGTCCACTCGGGATTCGGCGCCGCGACGTGGTCGAGCGTGCGCAGGATGCCCTCGACGATGTCGTCGATGTAGGTGAAATCGCGGCGGTGGTGCCCGTGGTTGAAGACCTGGATCGGCTTGCCTTCGAGGATCGACTTCGTGAAGAGGAAGAGCGCCATGTCGGGCCGTCCCCACGGCCCGTAGACGGTGAAGAACCGGAGGCCCGTCGTCGGCAGCGAGAAGAGGTTCGAGTACGCGTGGGCGAAGAGCTCGTTGGCCTTCTTGCTCGCGGCGTAGAGCGAGAGCGGATGGTCGACGTTGTGGTGGACGGAGAAGGGCAGCGTCTCGTTGGCGCCGTAGACCGAACTGCTCGAGGCGTAGACGAGGTGCCGGCAGCCGTGGTGGCGGCAGCCCTCGAGGATGTTCTGGAAGCCGACGATGTTGCTCTCGACGTAGGCGTAGGGGTTGGTCAGCGAGTACCGCACGCCGGCCTGCGCGGCGAGATGCACCACGCGACCGAAGCGGTGCTTCTTGAAGATCGCCTCCATGCCGGCGCGGTCCGCGACGTCGAGCCGCGTGAACGAGAAGCCCTTCTTCGCCTCGAGCCGCGCGAGGCGGGCGAGCTTCAGGTTCGGGTCGTAGTAGTCGTTGACGTTGTCGAGACCCACGACCTCCTCGCCGCGGTCGAGCAGGCGATGGGCGACGTGGGAGCCGATGAAGCCGGCGGCGCCGGTGACGAGGACGGGATCGGGCATAGGAGAGGTCTCGTTCGAACGCTCGAACGGGAGATATCGGTCGATGCCAGACCGGGGATGAGATCGCGACCCTGAAACGTCCGGCCCTTCACGAGCTCCAGCGACGCCGCCATGCCAGCAGCATCAGCACCGCCCAAAGGCGGTCGATCGCTCGCGGGCGGTCCCGGTCGGCCTCGAGTCGAAGGCGAGCGACCGCGGCGGGATCGAGCAGGCCGTCCGCGGCGATCTTCGACGGTTCGAGCAGGTCCTCCGACCACGATCGCAGCGGTCCTCGCAGCCACGACGCGAGCGGGACCGCGAAGCCCATCTTCGGCTGCACCGGCGGGCGCACGCCGAGCCGCGTCTCGACGAGGCGGCGCAGGAGCGGCTTGGTCACCGCGCCGCGGACCTTGAGGTTCGCGGGCATCGCCAACATCGCCTCCACGAGTCGGTGATCAAGCAGCGGCTCGCGCAACTCGAGCCCCGACGCCATGCTTGCTCGGTCCGCCTTCACGAGCAGGTCGTCGGCGAGGTACCCAAGCAGATCCGCCCTCATGAGAAGTTCGGTGAGGGTCTCGGGACTTCGCCCGGCGACCGCGAGCGGCCGAGGCATGAAGCGAGGATCGTCGAGCAGCGTGGCCGCCGGCTCGGCCGGAACGGCGAGCGGCGCGGTGCCCGGGCCGAGGGTTAGCAAGCGCCGATAGAGGCTCCACGCATCGGGCACATCGAGCAGCGAGCCGAGAAGCCGGGCCCTCGACGCGGGGCGTGCCGTGGCGAAGGAGGCGGGCAGCGCGGCGAGGATCGGGCGCAGGGCCCGTTCGACCGCCTGCGCGGGAAGCCTCGCGAGCGTGGCGCCGGCGGCCCGTCGTAGCGCCATCGGCATCGGTTCGATCGCCTTCCAGATCGCCGGCACGGCACGGTGCCGCTCGTAGCCGCCGAAGACCTCGTCGCCGCCATCGCCGGTCAAGGCGACGGCGACCTCGCGGCGCGCGGCGCGGCAGAGCCAACGCATCGGAAGCTGGGAACTGTCCGCGAACGGTTCGTCGAAGGCTTCGGCGAGACCCTCGGCGATCTCGATCGACTCGTGGCCGGTCATCCGCAGCACCGTGTGCGGCAAGCCGAGCGACGTCGCCGTCTCGGCCGCACGCGCGGATTCGTCGTAGGCGGGATCGTCGAAGGCGATCGAGAAGCAGGGCAGCGAAGCGCCGCCGACCGCGCTCGCCGCCGCGGCGACCGCGGCCGAGTCGATGCCGCCCGAGAGGAAGATCCCGCGGGGCACGTCGGCGACGAGCCGGATCCGTACCGCGTCGCGGAAGATCGGTTCGATCACCTCGAGCGCGTCGTGTTCGTCGCCGGTGAAGCGGTCGCCGAGCGCCCGCTGCGACTGCTCGGCGAGCGACCACCAGATCGAGGTTTCGGCCTGCCAGCCCCCGCGGTGACGATGCACCCGCATCAGGCATCCCGGCGGAAGCTTGCGGATCGCCGGATGGATCGTGCGCGGCGCCGGCACGTAGCCGTGGCGAAGGAAGAGGTCGGCCGCGGATGCGTCGAGGTCGAAGCGCATGCCCGGGAACGCCCTGAATGCCTTCAGCTCGCTCGCGAAGACGAGCGATCGCCCTTCGAGCGGCCACGGCGCGAGCGGATCGTCCGGAGGCGTCGCGCCATCGCGCGACGCGAGACCGACATACAGCGGCTTCACGCCGAAGCGATCCCGCACGAGCGAGAGCTCCCGTTCGCGTCGATCCCACACCGCGATCGCGAACATGCCGACGAAGGTGCCGAGGGCCTCGCGCACGCCGAGGCGGTCGAACTGCGCGAGCATCGCCTCGGTGTCGGATCGCCCGCGGAATCGCACGCCCTCGCGCTCGCATGCTTGGCGAATCTCAAGGAAGTTGTGGATCTCGCCGTTGAGGATCGCGACGAATCGCCCCGACGGCGAGGTCATCGGCTGATCGCCGAGCGGGGAGAGGTCCTGGATGGCGAGCCTTCTGAATCCGAAGGCGACTCGATCCTCCGGCGCGTCCCAGCTTCCCGAGCCGTCCGGACCTCGCGCGGCGAGCGTCGCCGCCATGCGCTCCGCGACGTCGAGCGGTCGATCCGCGAGTCCGGCGACGTCGAGGCATCCGGCGATCCCGCACATGTCAGTCGCCGCGAGCGAGCCGGGCCCGCTGATCCGCGAGGACGTCCCTGATGATCGCGGCGAGGTCGCGTTGCGGCGCCCATCCGATCGCCCCGCGGATGCGCGAGAGGTCCGGCGTGCGGCGCCGCATGTCTTCGAAGCCCGTGCCGTAGGCGGCCTCGTAGGGCACGAGTTCGATCGGCGATGGGCTCTCGGCCGCGGTTCGCACGCGCTCCGCGAGGTCGAGCATCGAGACCTCGGCATCGGAGCCGATGTTGAAGACGCCGCCGACGACGCTTCGATCTCCGGCGACCGCCGCATCGACGAGTCCGAGCATCGCCCGCACCGAGTCTGCGACGTGGGTGAAGCAGCGGCTCTGCGATCCGTCGCCGTGGACCGGAATGGTCTCGCCGATCAGGGCGGCGCGGGCGAAGCGCGGCAGCACCATGCCGTAGCGGCCGGTCTGGCGCGGACCGACGGTGTTGAAGAATCGGCCGATCACCGCGGGCAGGCCGTGCTCGTCGGCGTGGGCAAGGGCGAGGAACTCGTCGAGAGCCTTCGAGCACGCGTACGCCCAGCGCCTTCGAGTCGTCGGGCCGAGCCGCCAGTCGCCGTCCTCGCGAAGCAGGTCCACCTCGTCGTGGTCCATCAGCTTGCCGTACACCTCCGACGTCGAGGCGACGAAGATCGGACGACGGTGGTGCGACGCGGATTCGAGCACCACCTCGGTGCCGCGCACGTTCGTGACGATCGTCCGGACCGGCCGCTCCATGATGAGTCGCACGCCGACGGCGGCCGCGAGATGGAGGATCGCATCGCAGCGGGAGACGAGCGGCTCGATCGCGCTGCCGCTGCAGACGTCGTCGACCACGACTTCGAGACGAGGATGCCCTTCGAGGTGCGCGAGGTTCGCGAGGCGCCCTGTCGAGAGATCGTCGAGCACGACGACCTCGTCCCCGCGTTCGAGAAGCGCATCGACCGCATGGCTTCCGATGAAGCCGCAGCCGCCGGTCACGAGGAACTTCACGGGCGGGATTCCGGCGGCATGGTCTTCGGGGCTCTGCGGAGTCGAAAGGGGAGGAACGGCGATCCTACGGGGAGCCGGCGGTCGGCTGTTCGTCGTCAAGGCCGAGGAAGTCGAGGAAACCCCGGCACACCGCGGCGCTCTCGAATCGCTCGAGGGCGCGTGCTCGGGCAGCGGCGCCCATGGCGGCGACCCCTGCCGGGTCCGCGGCAAGGTCGGCCATCGCCTCGGCGAGCGCCGCGGCGTCGCGCGGCGGCACGAGCAGGCCGGTGATGCCCGGCTCGACCGCCTCGCGGCAGCCCGGCACATCGGTGGCGATCACCGCGCGGCCCATCGCCATCGATTCGAGCAGGAAGAGCGGAAGGCCCTCGCGATGCGAAGGCAGCACGCAGACGCTCGCGGCCTCGATCGCGGGGCGGACGTCGTCGAGCCGCGCGAGGAACTCGACATGGCCCTCGCCAAGCAGGCGATCGAGATCGCGCTGCGGAATCGCCGCCACGCCCGGATCGATCCAGCCCGCGAGCCGGCAGGTCGCTTCGGGACGGCGTTCGTGCAGCCGCGAGGCCGCGTCGAAGAATTCCCGCACGCCCTTGGTCTCGAGGAGGCGCGACGCCATGAGGAACGCCGGGCGATCGGGCAAGGGGCGAGGTGCGAAGCGTTCGCAGTCGACGCCGGTGCCGGGCAGGATCGTGGTGGCCAACGAGGACGGAAGCACGCCGGCAGCGCGGAGGGTCTCGCGATCGTCGGGGTTCTGGAACGCCAGGCCGTCGAGCAGAGGCAGGGCCTTCCGCGCGAGCCGCAGCGTCGCCCAACGCGCGAGGCGCGCCTTGAGGCCGCCGCCTTGCGTGAACGCGAAGCCGAGCCCGGTCACCATCGCGTAGCGCTTCGGCACGCCCGCCTGCGCGGCCGCGATCGTGCCGTGCAGGACGCCCTTGGGGTTGAAGCCGATCGAGATCGCGGGCGCGATCTCGCGAAGGATCGACTCCATCGCGCGGATCGCGGCGAGGTCGGCGCGAGGCGAGAGGCCGCCTCGCGCGAGCGGGATCTCACGCCACTCGACGCCGAGATCGCGAAGCCCGGCGAGGATCGGCTCGCCCGGATCCGGCGAGAGCACGAAGACCTCGTGACCGCGTTCGCGAAGCAGGCGCAGCAGCGGTCCCCGGAATCGGAGGATTCCCGGGGCGAAGGGCAGGACGAGCGCTACCCGCACGGCTTCTCGATCCAGGCGAGGAGGTGCGTGCGAAGCAGGGGGATCGCGGCGAGACCGCGATAGACGAAGAGTCCGAGCGCTCCCGGCAGTCGCAGGCAGAGCCGCGCGATCGGCGGCGCGAGGGTGATCCGCCGGATCGAGGCGCGGCCTTCGGGAAAGAGCCTTCGGATCGCTTGGGCGTCGACGCCCAACACGTCGGGATTGCGCGGATTGTCGAACGCGAAGTCGTACCAGAGCACCGCGCCGCCGGGCCGCACGAGGCGCCACATCGCCTCGGCGACGCGGCGACGAAGCCCCTCGTCGAGGATCGAGGTGAAGACCGTGCTCGCGAAGACGACGTCGAACGCACCGTCGGGCAGATCGATCGCCGACGCGTCTCCGGCGATCACGCGCGTCGCCGCCGGAAGCGACGCCCGCGCGGCCTCGACGCGAGCCGGGAGCAGCTCGTTGCCGACGAGCCGCTCTGGGGCGAGACCCGCTTCGATCAGTCGCCGCAGGTTGCCGCCGCCGCCGCAGCCGATCTCGAGCAGCCGGATCTCGTCGCGCGGCAGGCCGAGCGAGTCGATCCGCTCGAGCAGCAGCGGGAACCGCTCGCGCTCCGCGACGGCGCCGAATCGATCGACCCGGCCGACGCGGCGGGCGTAGCGGTCGGCGATCGCATCGAGCTCACCCTTCGGTGCGTGGTCGGAAGGCGTGCCGGGGCTCGCGGACTGCTGCATCCGAACTCCCTGCGGCGCGAGGCACGCGTCAGCGGGCGGCGAACTTCTCGGCCGACGCGACCTCCACGATCGGTCCGGCCTCGAG
Organism: uncultured Isosphaeraceae bacterium; assembly: GCA_964614695.1. GTDB lineage: Bacteria > Planctomycetota > Phycisphaerae > Phycisphaerales > SM1A02 > VGXO01. The sequence goes on from CAZTMB010000004.1 coordinate 29,999, forward strand.
GATTCGGCGCAGCGAAGTGCAGACGTGGTCCTGCTCGTCGTCGCGCATCGACGGGAAGAGCGGAAGCGAGAGCGTGCCGAGCCACCGGTGCTCGGCGCCGGGGAACTCCTCGGGATTCGCGCCGGTCTCCTGCTGCCAGTAGGTCATGCGATGGAGCGGCCGGTAGTGGACGCTCGTGCCGACGCCGGCGGCAGAGAGTCGTTCGATCACCGCGTCGCGATCGAGGCTCGACTCGGGCGTGAGCACGATCGGGAAGAGGTGCCACGCATGGTCGCGGAGATCCGGAGAGCAGGCGGGAAGCTCGATGGAGTCGAGGCCGGCGAGCGCGTCGAGATACCGCTCGACGAGCCGCACCCGCGCCTCGTGAAACTCGAACGCCCGCTCGAACTGGGCGAGCCCGACCGCGGCGTTCAGGTCGGGCATGTTGTACTTGTAGCCCGCGGCGACGACGTCGTACTGCCAGCCGGCGTTCGTCGTGGTGAACCGCTTCCAGACGTCCCGGTCGATGCCGTGCAGCCGCATGCGACGCACGCGTTCGGCGATCGCATCGTCCTGCGTCACGAGCAGGCCGCCCTCGCCGGTCGTCATGGTCTTGTTGGCGTAGAAGCTGAAGCAGCACGCGGCGCTTCGTCCGGCTCCGACCATGGCGCCCGGGGCGCCGTCACGCGACGGATACCGCGTCGGAAAGGCGTGCGCGGCGTCCTCGACGATCGCCACTCCGCGCGGCTCGGCGACTGCTCGCAACGCGTCGAGGTCGCAGGCGAGCCCGCCGAAGTGGACCGGCATGGCGACTCGCACCTCCGGATGCCGGTCGAGCGCCGCGGCGAGCAGTTCCGGCGTCAGCAGTCCGGTGTGCGGATCGACGTCGCAGAGGACGACCTTGCCGCCGAGATAGCGGACGACCTCGGCGGTCGCGGTGAAGGTGAGGGTCGGCACGAGCACCGGAGTGCCTGGTCCGACGCCGAGCGCCTCGACCGCGAGGTGCAACGCGGCGGTGCAGGAGTTGACCGCGATCGCGTGCGGAACGCCGAGGGTCTCGGCGAAGCGCTTCTCGAGTTCGGCCGCGAAGCGCGACGTGGTGAGCCATCCGCTTTCGAGCACCTGCTGCAGATACTGCAGTTCGCGGCCGGAGCAGTCGACTCGGAAGAAGGGGACGTTCATCGGGACTCGCCGGACTTGCCGGAATCGCCGAGGGTATCCGCGGCTTCCGCGCGACGGAAGACGGCGATCGCGGTCCGCGCGAGAATCGCGAGATCGCCGGCGAAGGTGCGTTCTCGGACGTACTGCTCGGCGAGATCGAGCTTGCGGGGCAGGATCCGGTCGCGATAGGCCGCTTCGGGATCCGCTTCGGCGGCGAGGATCCGCTCCTCGTCCCGGTAGAGAAGGCTCGCCGGATCGGTGATGCCGGGCCGAACGCTCAGCACGATCGCCCATCGATCCCGATGCACCTCGGTCCAACGCGGCACCTCGGGCCGAGGCCCGACGAGCGACATGTCGCCGCGGAGCACGTTCCACAGTTGAGGCAGTTCGTCGAGCTTCGTGGCCCGCAGCACTCGACCGATGCGGGTCACGCGTGCGGTCGATCCGGGCTCGAACGAGCCGCGCTCGGAGCCGGCCAGCACCTTCATCGTGCGGAACTTCACGATCCGGAACGGGCGCCCGTGCCGGCCGACACGCGCCTGACGGAAGAACGGGCCGCCCGCCGAGGTCGCCGAGACGATCGCGCCGAGCAGAAGCAGCAGCGGCAACGACAGGATCAGCAAGACGATCGAGACCAGAAGATCGAAGGTCCGCTTGAGCGGAGCCGGTCGATCGGGCGAGGTCTTGGCGCGATCAGAGGGCATTCGACCCCATACTCGCAGATCCGTGGGCGTTTCCGGGCGAGACGATGGCCCGGAGCAGGGACCAGTTCGATCGCCGTTATCCTTCCTCCCCATGTTCCGGCTCGAGCAGAGTCTGATCTCCCTTCCCAGGGTGGTGCGAAGAGGCATGGCCGCGGCGATCGATGCCGGGCTGCTCGCCATTTCGCTCCTGCTCGCGGCGTACCTGCGCTTCGGGGAGGCGGGACTCTCCGATCGCACGTACCTGCTGCTGTCGCTCGTGGCGGCGATCGCCGGCGTGGGGGTCTTCTGGGCAGGCGGCCTCTATCGGGAGGTGCTGCGGTACGCCGGGCCGCGGATGTGGATCCGGCTCGCCGCGTGCACCGGGGTCGTGACCTTGATCGTCGGCACCGCGGCGCTCTCCTTCAGCGAGCGCGACGTCTCCCGCAGCGTGCTGATCGCGTTCGCGGTGGTCTCGACGTTTCTGTGCGGCGGCGTACGCCTGATCGCGATCCAATGGCTCGCGGGCGTCCGTCCGGAGTCGGGCATCGTCGGCGAGGCCGTGTCCGTGATCATCTACGGCGCCGGCGCCTCGGGCGTCGGCGTGGCGGCCGCGATGTCGCACAGTCCGATGTATCGCCCGGTCGCGTTCGTCGACGACGACCTCCGACTCGCCGGAAGCCGGGTCCGCGATCTCGCGGTCCATTCGCCGGCGCGCCTTCCGTCGCTCGCGGCCAAGCATCCCGGCGCGGCGGTGGTGCTGGCGCTTCCCTCCGCGACGACCGCGCAGCGTCGGCAGGTGATCGAGAGGCTGCGGCCGCTCGGCCTGCGGATCATGACGGTGCCGGGGCTGCGCGATCTGATGCTCGGCAACGCCCGCTTCGGCGAGCTGAAGGAGGTCGCGATCGAGGATCTGCTCGGCCGCGACAGCGTGGAGCCGAGCCAGCATCTGCTCTCCAAGTGCATCACCGGGCGGAGCGTTCTCGTGACCGGAGCCGGCGGCAGCATCGGCAGCGAACTCTGCCGGCAGATCATCCGCCTCCGGCCGAGTCGGCTCGTTCTGCTCGACCACAGCGAGTTCATGCTCTATCAGATCGAGCAGGAGCTCGCGTCGCTGGCGCGGACCGACGCCGCCGTCGCCAAGGTGCCGGTGCAGACGGTGCTCGGGAGCGTCTGCAGCGGGGTCATGGTCGAAGAGCTGCTGCGGGAACATCGAGTCCAGACCATCTATCACGCCGCGGCCTACAAGCACGTCGGCATCGTCGAAGGCAACGAGGTCTCCGGCGTCGTCGTCAACACGTTCGGGACGCAGTCGATCGCCCGTGCCGCCGTGAAGGCGAAGGTCGAGACCTTCGTCCTCGTGTCGACCGACAAGGCGGTGCGTCCGACCAACGTCATGGGTGCGAGCAAGCGACTCGCCGAACTCGTCCTTCAGGATCTCGCGGCCGGGGCCTGGGCGGGAGTGCTCGGCGAACGGTCGGCGCGGCCCGCCTCGGCCCCGTCGACGCTCGAGTGCCCCACGCGCTTCGTGATCGTGCGCTTCGGCAACGTGCTCGGCTCGAGCGGCAGCGTGGTGCCGAAGTTCCTCAAGCAGATCGGCGAGGGCGGTCCGGTCACGGTGACCCATCCGGACGTCACGCGGTTCTTCATGACGATCTCGGAAGCGGTGAACCTGGTCATCCAGGCCGGCAGCCTCGGCCACGGTGGGGACGTGTTCCTGCTGGACATGGGGGAGCCAGTCCGGATCGTCGATCTCGCCCGCAACCTCATCGTGCTGCAGGGACTCACCGTGCGGGACGAGTCGAATCCAGCCGGCGACGTCGCGATCGAGTTCATCGGGCTGCAGCCTGGCGAGAAGCTCTACGAGGAGCTGCTCGTCGCCGACGACTCGGAGGCGACGGAGCACCCGAAGATCCGCCGCGCTCGCGAGCAGGGGGTCGCGGGTCGGTCACTCGCCCAGTTCCTGACGCAGCTCGAGTCGGCGTGCGACCGCCACGATGCGATGGAGGTCCGTCGGCTGCTTCGCGAGCTCGTCGAGGGCGTCGCCGAGCAGTCGCCTCTCGCGACGCCCCGCGGCGGCGATCGCGCAGGGTGAGTGCTCCCGACCACGGTCGATCTGCGGCCATGCGAATCGTCTACTGCGACCACTACGCCGGATCGCCGGATCTGGGCATGGAGTTCCGTCCGTTCCAGCTCGCCCGCGAGTGGGTTCGCGCGGGTCATCGCGTGACGATCGTCGGCGGCTCCTACAGCCATCTGCGCGTCCGCAATCCGAAGCCGGGCCGGGAGTGGCTCGAGGGCGTCGAGTTCCTCTGGCTCGAGACGCCTAAGTACCGCGGAAACGGACTCGGCCGAATCCGCAGCATGGTCGCGTACTGCCTGGGGCTTCGACGGGCGATCCGGAGTCTGGCGAAGGAAGGACCTATCGACGCGATCATCGCCTCGAGCACGTATCCGTTCGACTTTCTCGTGACGCATCGGGCCGCGCGGCGGCTCGGTGCGGCGTCGATCTTCGAGCTGCACGATCTCTGGCCGGAGTCGATCGTCGAGCTCGGCGGCTACTCGCGACGCCATCCGTTCGTCGTCGCCACGCAGTGGTGCGAGGACGCCTACTGCCGCAAGGCCGATCGCGTGATCTCGATCATTCCCCACGCGGATCGGCATCTCCTGACGCGAGGGCTCGATCCCGCCCGCTACCTGCACGTGCCCAACGGGGTCGATCCTGCGGACGCGCCGGATCGCTCGGCGCCGATCGCGCCGGACCTCGAGGATCACCGCCGCTGGGCGTCGGAAGGGTTCACGATCGGCTTCGCGGGATCGCTCACCGTCGCCAACTCGGTGCAGCCGCTGATCGAGGCGGTCGCGCGGCATGCCGACGGCGAGCATTCGCGGATCCTCCTGATCGGCGACGGGCCATGTCGCGAATCGCTCGAGGCGGCGGCGGCGCCGATCGCCGATCGCGTCCGCTTCACCGGACGCATGCCGAGGGCCGCGGCGCTCTCGCTGCTCTCCCGATGCGATGCGATCTATCTCGGGCTGCACCCCCACCGGCTCTACGAGCGCTACGGGACGAGCCTGAACAAGCTCTACGACGGCATGCTGTGCGGGCGCCCGATCCTCGCGAACTACACCTCCGCGAACGATCCGATCGCCGAGGCGGCCTGCGGCATCGTCACCCCCGCCGGCGACGTCGAGGCGATCGCGTCGGCGATCCGCACGCTCGTCGGGATGCCGCAGTCCGAACGTGACGCGATGGGCGAACGGGGCCGGTCGTTCGTCCGATCGCATCACGATCACCGGGTGCTCGCGGATCGAATGCTCGCGTCGATCGCCTCGGCGAAGGGACGGACCGGGTCGTGAACGATGCTCCGGTCCGGTCGGCGCCGCTTGCCTCGCCGTTTCGACGGAACGTCGCGGCGACCAGCATCGGCCTCGCGATCGCCCAGGGCGGGCAGCTCGCGATGCTCCTGCCGATCTCGCGGGTCTTCGAGCCGGAGGCGCTGGGGGTCTACGGCGCCTTCGCCGCGATCGTCATCGTGATCGCGGCCTGTTCGACGGCGCGATACGAGATGGCGATCCCGACCTCGCGAAGCCTTCGCGAGCGGCGATCGCTGGTGATGCTGTGCCTCGCGCTCTCCACCGCGATCGGCCTCGTCACGGCGGCGACGTCCGTGTGGTGGGCACCTCCGTCGCTTCGGCCTTGGGCCGGCACGCCGTGGCTCGTGCTCGCGTGGCTGCCGATGCTCGCGATCGACGACGTGACGCGGATCGCCCTGCAGCGCGAGGGCGCCTTCCGCACGCCGGCGATCGCGCTCGTCATCCGATCGGTTGGCGGTCTCGGCGCGGCGCTCGCGCTGGGACTGCTCGTCGACGCCTCGCCGAAGTCGCTTCTGATCGGCGCGGCGGCGGGCACGGCGGCGAGCATGGTCTTCCAAGGGTTCGCCTTCGCGAGCCGCATCGGCGTGCGATGGACTTCATGGCGCGAACTGCGAATGGTCGCGCGGCGCCATCGCCGATGCGCGACCATGCTGCTGCCCGGCCATGGAGCGCTCGTCGCGGCGACGCAAGGGCCCGTCTACGCCATCGAGGCGATCGCCGGTCCCGGCGCTGCGGGCGCCTTCCTGATGGCGCAGCGGATCCTCTTCCAGCCGGTCCAGTTCGTGAGCGGAGCCCTCGCCCAGGCCTTCTTCCCGGAGGCCGCGAAGCGGTATCGCGAGACCGGCGAGTGCTGGTCGCTGTATCGCAAGGCGCTGCTGCTGCTGGCCGCATGCGCGGTGCCGGTCGCGCTGCTGGCGACGCCGATCGGGCCGATGGCCGTGGAGTGGCTGCTCGGGGCGAAGTGGGCCGAGGCCGGGACCTTCGCCCAGGTGCTCGCGATCGCGGCCGCGATCCGGCTGCTCGACGCGCCGCTCAGTTCGATTCGACTCGTGGCGGGCCGCTACGGGTTCGACCTCGCGTGGAAGATCGCCCTGATGACGCTCGTCGTGTCGAGCGCGTCGATCGGCGCGGTGGCCGGAGGCGGGCTCGGCGCGGTCATCGGGCTTGCGGTGGCGCTCGCCACGCTGCACGCCGCGAGCCTCGCGTTCGCGATCCGGCTGGCCCGTGGCGCCGGAGTCGCGCGGTAGAGTCCGTTCCATGTCCTCGAACGAGCAACCCGGTCTCGGCGTGGCGGTGATCCTCTGGCGCCGACGGTGGCTGGCGCTCGTCGTCACGGGGCTCGTCGTGGCGGTCCTGCTTCCGTGGGGACTCGAGCGATCGCGATCACGAGAGATCCTGGTGCGCATTCCGAGGATCGACCGGACTCCCGTCGCGACTGCTGTGGAGATCACCGCCGAAGTGAGGATGGCCATCGCGCCTGCACTGGGCTGCTCGCCCGCCGAGGCGGCGTCCTTTGGCGTCGAGGAAGCGGGCGGGCTCGCCAAGCTGACCCAGGCGATCCCGCCGGACGCGGATGCGGGCGAACTCGCCGAGTTGGACGAACGCCTTCAGGCGATGGCCGGGATGCTCGACACGATGCTGTCGAGCCGCCTCGCGAAGGCGATCGAGCGGCTGGATGTCGAGATCCTCGCGTTCGAGGCGCAGTTGCAGTCGCTCCGCGATGCCCCGGCGGAATTCGTCGAGTCGGGCGACGCTCCGGCGGACTACGCGAAACTGGTGGGGGCGAGGGCGTCGGCGGAAGCGGGCGGCATCGTCGATGGCGTGCGCGATGCCCGCGTCTCCGGTCGCATGGCTCGGCTGCTTGCGATCGGCGGCATCGCCGTGCTGACCGGTGTGCTGGCGGCCCTCGGGCTGGACATGATGCTCGCGGCGCGATCGGTCGCGCGTTCGTCGACCACATCCTGATCGCGGCTCAGCCCGCGGCTTCGGGTGATTCGTTCTTCTCGCGGCGTGGCGCCAGCCGAGCACGCGAGGCGAGATCGCAGACGAGTGTCGCCGCCAGCGCGATGGCCAGCTGCTGCGCCCAGGCGAAGGAGCGTCCCACCAGTTCGTTGTGCACGCCGAAGGCGACCTGCCAGACGAGGAGCGCCAGCAGCGTCGGTCCGAGCGACCCGGGAAGTCTCGTCGAGATCCTCGCCAGAAGGTCGCTCGTCGTGGCCATCACCGTCGCGAGCAGGAAGCCCGCGGCAGCGCCGAAGGACGCCATCGCCATCCACAGCACCGACGTGTTCATCGTCGTGGTCAGTTCCGGACGACCGAGGATGCCCGTGGCGTACCAGCGGCCGACGACCGTGGCGGGGTCGGCGTACTCGCCGCCGAGCGAGGTGCGGAGCGGGATGTAGAAGCCGTCGAAGCCCCAGGCGCCGTGCGTCTCGGCGTAGTGCAGATGCCAGAGGCCCGTCTGGAACGGGAGGCTGAACGCACGTCGGGCGATCCAGAACGCCGAGTCGGCGGAGGTGCCGGGCAGGCCTCCCGCCGAGAGAAGCCAAGGCAGCACGCTCATCAGCGCCACCAGCGCGAGGCCCGTGCCGCCGGCGATTGCGATTGTCCGAAGGCGCGGCAACGGCCCGCGCACCAGCATCACGAAACCGATCAGGATCACGAGGAACGCGGCGGTGCTTCGCGCGCCGCTCAAGCTCGCGGCGAGCACGAGCGTGGCGATCAGGAGTGCGCGAACGCCGAGGTCCACCGCGCGATCGCGTAGCCAGCGCCGCGAGGCGAGCAGGGCGACCGCGAGCGGGATCGCGACGGCGGTCGCGAATCCGTAGGCGGCCTTGATCGCCGGGCTCGGCAACAACTTGAACGTGGTCTCGCGCCGAGCGGCCATCGCCTCCGGGCTCTCGAAGGCTCCCCAGAGCCCGGTCTCGGAGAGCGGCACGACGGTCAGCAGCGCACCGACTCCGATCACGGAGAGCCCGATCGCAACCGCGAGGGTCGCCCGTTCGGCGGCGGAGGGCGCGTCGATGGCTTGTGGCGGATCCGGCCAGCGTCCCGGATCAAGTTGCGGCGTGCACGCGATCCACGAGGCGATCGCGAGCGGGAAGCAGACTCCGGCAAAGCGGGCGACGAACTCGGGGAACGCCGACGCGACGCGAGCCGACCCGGAGATGAGCGGCTCGGAGAGCTCCGACGGCACGGTCGCCGCGGCCCAGGAGATCTGCAGGAGGAAGAGCGTCGCGAGCCAGAAGGAGGGGCGCCGGAGGCTCGCGCGGCGAAGCAAGGCGAGCGAGCCGAGCGAGATCGTCGCGATCGCCGCGAGGATCTGAAGCGGCATCGCCTCGGAACCCATCGTGGGTTCGTTGACCATGGTGGCGAGGCAGGGCCTCGGCCACGGCACGATCGACGAGGCCTCGGCACTGCTGGTCGCCATGGCGATGAACGAGATCGCCAGCAGCGTCGAGGAGCCGCTTGAGCGATCGCGGCCATCGCTCGAGCCGCTTGAGGTTGATGCGCGACGGGTCGCACGGATCGCGATGGGGCTCTGGTCGCTCATCGATCCCTCGACTCCGGTTGCCCGGCCTGAAGCAGATGCTGCACGATCGCAGCGCCGGACCTCGAAGGATCGCACCGATCGAGAACTCGTGATCGCGCGGCGAACCGCAGCGTCTCGCCGCGATCGATCGCTTGGCCGATCGCCTTCGCGGCGGCCTCGGGCGAGACTTCGACGGGAAGGATCGCTCCGACGGACTCGTCGACGAACTCGCCGGTGCCGCCGGCGCGGGTGGCGACCACGGGAATGCCAAGTCCCATCGCCTCGATGATCGTGACGGGAAGGCCTTCCGTCGAGGAGAGGTTGACGAACACCGAAGGCTTCTCGTGAACGAGGACCTCGCGCACCTCGCTCGGCGAGATCCATCCCGAGCCTTCGATCTCGAGGTTCGTTGGAGGGGCGCCAGCCGCAAGCATGCGAAGAAGCGACGCGGTGTCGACACCGATGTGCGACCACTTGAAGCGGGTCGTGGGTCGCTGCGCCGCGAGCGTGGCGACGGCCGAGGCGATCAGCGGCAGGCGCTTGATCGAGGCGGCGGAAGAGCAGCTTGCCACCACGATGGGATCGCTCGAGGGAACTTCGACGGCGCGGGATGGGATCTCGATGGGAAGTCGGGCGGTCACGATCTTCGCGGCGGAGCGTGGATGGCGTTGCCGCAGATGGTCGCGGCCGTGATCGGAGACGGTCAGCACGGCCCGAGCGCGATCGACGATGAAGGATCTGAACGGCAGGTAGCCGAACACGTCGGCTCGCTCGTAGAGATCGCCGCCATGGGCACGGCAGACGAAGGGGATCGAGTCCTGCTCGAAGGCGAGCGCAGCGCCGAACGCCTCGGCATTGGACCAGTAGCAGTAGACGAGGGTTTCGGTGCCGGACGCCTTGGTGACGCCGCGCCGGATCCAGTCGGCGGCCCGCGCGCCGCGAAGCATGTAGTAGGAGAGGAAGGCGAGTTTGCGCGGCGATCGCGCCAGTTCCCGGCGCCGCTGCGAGAACTCGTCGCGCACCGCGATGGCGATGGCGCGGCGAACACGGAGGGCGTTGCCGGGCGAGCCGATCGACCCCGTAGCGAGCGTGGTGTCGACCTCGACGGCGCCGGGCACTCGCCGCGAAGGACCGGATGGCCGATACGCCGGGACGAGGGTCACCGCGAACGTCGAGGCGAGACGATCGAGTTCGGCGGCAAGAAATCCTTCACCCGGCCCAAACGGAAACGTCTGGGTCAGCAGCAGCAGTTTCATGGCGCACCCGTCGTACGGGTCGACCGGGCCGCGGACTCGATGAAGTCGAGCCGTCGCCGCTCCTTCGCGTGAAGGTCGAGTCGCTCACGTGCGAAGCGCCACGCCTCGTGTCCGAGCGCGGGATCGGCCATCGCCCGCCGCAGCAGGGAGCGAACCGACTCCGCCGCGACCTCGAGGCCGTCTCGCTCGATGTCGAGGCGCACCGCGAACGGAGTCGGCTGCGGCAGATCGGGATCCACGTAGCCGTACGCGATCGGCAGACCGGCGGCGAGCATGGTGCGGCTCTTGAGCGGACATGCTTCGCGAAGTCCCGCGCGGGCGATCGCGAGCGACGCGAGGCCGACATGACATCCTTCGAGCAGCGTCAGGAGTTCCGGCTCGGAGACCCGGGGCAGGAACTCGACGTTCGGCGGCGCGGCGATCGCCGGCGCGCCGATCAGCAGCACGCGCGCCTCCGGGATCCGATGGGCGATCTCGATCGCGTGGTCGATCCCGTGCCAGGGCGAAGGCGATCCGATCGGCATGGCGAGCGTCGGCCGATCGGTTGGAGGATTCCGTCGAGGCGGATCGCTTGGGACCTCGATGGAGTTCCCGATCACGATCGAGTCGGATTCGCGTCCCGGCGGCACGAGTTCCGAGGTCACGGCGACGAATCCTCGCGCTCGCCGCGCCAGACGCGGCCACGTCGCCTGCCAATAGGTTGCCGCAAGCCTTGAGCGGTACTTCAACTCTCGAACGGGATCGCTGTTGATCTCGAAGAAGGTGGGGATCGACTTCACCAGCCGCTCGAACGCCGGGCACCAGAGTCCCTGGCGAACGAAGATCGCATCTGGTCGGCGAGGCTCGAGCGTCCTCGCGGCCCGCGCGAACCACGACTGGTGCCGCGCAATCCAACCCAGCCGCCAGCGCGGCGGAGGTTCGGCCGCAAGACCGCTCGTCGCTTCGGCGGGATCGATCAGCCCGCCGGTCGGCAACTCGAGAAGGTCCACCTCGTGCCCGAGCGATCGCCAGCAGCGGGCCGTTCGCAACAGCTTCTCGGAGACGCCCTCGCCGGGAACGATGCGGTGGTGCGAGAGGAGGGCGAGCCTCATGCGGGGCGTCCCTTCATGGCGATGGCTTCAGCCTTCGACGGCCAGGCGACCCACGCGGAGGCGATAGCGGTCGCCCGAGGCGGGACATGTCCAAGTCCCGTCGCCTTCAAGCGGCAGCGGGATCCGCTCGCCGTGGGCACTCATCCAGCCGGTCTGGCGCGCCGGCACGCCAAGCATGAGCGCATGGGGAAGGGTGTCGCGATTGACCACGGCCCCGGCGCCGACGAAGCAATGCTCGCCGAGCTCGACGCCGCAGACGATCGTGCAGTTCGCGCCGAGCGTCGCGCCGCGGCGCACGACGGTGTCGCGGTACTCGTCCTTCCGAACGACGGCGCTGCGCGGGTTGTAGACGTTGGTGAAGACCATGCTCGGACCGCAGAAGACGTCGTCCTCGAGCGTCACGTTGTCGTAGACGCTGACGTGGTTCTGGATCTTCACGTTCGAGCCGATCGACACGCGGTTGCCGACGAAGACGCCCTGCCCGAGCGAGCACCGCTCGCCGATCCTGGCGCCGCCGCAGACGTGCGCGAAGTGCCAGACCCGCGTGCCGGCGCCGATCGAAGCGCCCTCGTCGACGATCGCGCTGGGATGGCGGAACCAGCCGCCGGGCATCTCGATCAGGTCGCTGGGCATAAGGGGATGCTTGGTCAGTAGTGGAGCGGAAGGCTCACGGTCCGTCCGTCGCGGGCGCTCAGGTAGGCGGCGATGATCACCTCGAGGCTCTTGAGTCCTTCTCGGCCGTCGGTGAGCGGCTCGGCGCGGCCGTGCAGCACCTCGATCACGTTGTCGTAGTAGGGCAGGTGGCCGAGGCCGTAGACGTTGGGGATCTCGTAGCTCGCGTCGCGGACGGAGGCGTCGTAGTCGCGTTCGTCGGCGAACTCCCAGTGCTGGATCTCGTTCACCGCGACGCCGCCGATCCGGACGCTGCCCTTCTCGCCGAGGACGGTGATGCTGCCCTCGAGATTCCGGGGGAACGTGAGCATGGTCACGTTCATCGATCCCATCGCGCCGCTTCGCCACCGCACGTTGAGCACGCCGGAATCCTCGACTTCGATGTTCCGGCCGAGCGTGCCGGTCATCGCCTGCACGCTCTCGATCGGTCCGATGAGCCAGTCGAGCAGGTCGACGTAGTGGCTCGCCTGGTTCATGAACGCCCCGCCGTCGAGTTCCCACGTGCCGCGCCAGCGGTCGGTGTCGTAGTAGGACTGCGGGCGCTGCCAGAAGACGTTCACATTGACCATGAAGATCCGGCCGAAGCGCCGCTCGTCGAGGGCCCTCTTGAGGAGCTGCAGCGTGGCGTTGAAGCGGTTCTGCTTCACCACGAAGAGTCGCACGCCAGCCCCGTCGCACGCCTTGACCGCGTCGAGGGCGTCCTGCCAGCGGGTCGCCATCGGCTTCTCGGTCATCACGTGAAGGCCGGCGTCGGCGCAGGCGATCGTCTGCGCCGCGTGCAGCCCGCTCGGCGAGGCGAGGATCGCCAGGTCGATCGCGAGATCGCCGCGCTTCACCGCCGCAAGCATCTCCTGAAGGCTGGTGAACCGAGGCGTGCCGCGGTCGAGCGAGGGGCACTCGTCCCACGGGATCCCCTCGAGCCGGGCGGGGCTGACGTCACAGACCGCCGCGAGCTGCATGCGGTCGGCGACCCGGTCGAGCACCTTGAAGTGGTTGCGGGAGATCCGCCCGCAGCCGACGACGGCGGCTCGGATGGGACGCCCATGGATTGCCGGGTAGGAGAGCCACATCGGGCGGGGAAGTGTACAGGCAGCGGAGGCGCCACCGGTCTCCGCTAGTCTTCGCGCTCCGCTCCGTTCGGGCGGCAAGGAGCAGGTCCCGTATGCGACGTTCGATCGTCACGGTCCTCGGCGCGAGGCCCCAGTTCGTCAAGGCGGCGACCGTGTCGCGGGCGCTCGGGGCGGCGGGCCTGCGCGAGTCGATCGTCCACACTGGCCAGCACTACGACCCTTCGATGTCGGCGGTGTTCTTCGAGGAGTTGGGAGTGCCCGAGCCGAGCCACCATCTCGGAATCGGCAGCGGCGCTCACGGAGCGCAGACGGGGGCCATGCTCGCAGCGATCGAGCAGGTGCTCGTCGAGTCGCGTCCCGACGCGGTGCTCGTCTACGGCGACACGAACTCGACCTTGGCGGGTGCGCTTGCGGCGGCCAAGCTCCACGTGCCGGTCGCGCATGTCGAGGCCGGACTGCGGAGCTTCAATCGCCGGATGCCCGAGGAGCTGAATCGGATCACGACCGATCACCTCTCGACGTGGCTCTTCTGCCCGACGCAGACGTCGGTTCGCAACCTCGCCGCCGAGGGGATCGGCGCGGCCGGCGATCGGATCGCGCGGCGGGTCTGCGAGGTCGGCGACGTGATGTACGACGCCACGCGGCACTTCGGCGAACTCGCGGCGGAGCGGGCCCGCGTCGGCGCAACGCTCGCCCTCGAGCCCGGGTCGTTCGTGCTGGCGACGATCCACCGCGCCGAGAACACCGACGACCCCGCGCGGCTGGCGCGGATCGTCGAGGCGCTCCGTCGGTTGGCCGAGTCGCAACGGGTGATCTGGCCGGTGCATCCACGCACCCGGAAGCTGCTCGCCTCGGGCGATGCGGGCTCCCTCGGTCGCGTGGAGACGATCGAACCGGTCGGCTACCTCGACATGCTCTGGCTCGAGCGGCACGCCAAGGTCGTGATGACCGACTCCGGAGGTGTGCAGAAGGAGGCCTTCTTCGCGGGCGTGCCGTGCGTGACGGTGCGCGACGAGACGGAGTGGGTGGAACTGGTCGAGAGCGGATGGAACCGGCTCGCACCGCCCGACGGCTCGTGCGACATCGCCGCGGTGGTCGAAGGGGCGACGCCGGGCGATCCGGAGTGCGCGCCCTACGGAGACGGCGAGGCATCGCGACGCATCGCGGAGGCTCTGGCCGATGCCGGATGATGCCGCGGAGTCCGTCGTGCCTGCCGCCTCGCTCGCCGATCGTGCGATGGCGGCTCTCGCGGCGATCACGGCCGCAGGCTTTCTCGTCGTGCTTGCCGTGGAGTTCCGGCACGGCTTCGACCTCACCGACGAGTCGTTCTCGATCCTCGATGCGGCGCATCCTCAGGACCAGACCTCCGCGGTGCGGTTCCACTGGCTCGTCACGCGACCGGTCCTGGCACTGAGCCTCGGCGATCTCTGGCTGAATCGAGTCTGGGGCGCGGCGATCCTCGCGCTCGCCGGCTGGCTGTTGGGTTCGAGCTTCGATCGGACTCGCGGCTCGAGCGACCGATCGTCGCGCGCGATCGCCGGCGGCGTGGGGGCGGCGTGCATGCTCGCCTTCTACGCCTTCGATCTGCGCTCTCCGAGCTACAACTGGAGCGCGATCCTCGGCGCGGCGCTCGTCGCGGGGTGCCTCGCCGCCGCGGCGGGGCGGGAGCGGATCGGACGATGGATGATTCTCGGCGGCGCGATCGCGAGCGTCACGGCGGCCAGCAAGATCTCGACCGGCGCGGCGCTCGCCGGGCTCGGCTTGGCGATGTCGCCGTGGCTGGGCCGTGCCGGATGGCGAAGCCGGCTTCGAAGCGTCGGCGGCTGGTCGCTTGGTGTCGTCGTGGGCGCGATCGCGTCGTTCGTCGTCCTTCGATGGTGGGGCGATCCGATCGCCGCCTTCGAGCGCGGCCTGCAGGTGCTCGAGCACATTCGCCTCTACGACGATCTGCTCGGCCGAACGGCGCAGGAGAGCAGGCTCTTCGCGACGCTGTGGTTGTCGGGAGCATGGCCGGCGCTGGCAGCGTCGGCAGTCCTGGGGGCGGCGGCCATGATCGGAGCGCGGTGGAAGCCAGGTGTCGCGGCGGGACTGGTCCCTTGGGCGCTTCCCGCGACGCTTGTCGCGCTACTCCTCTGGAAGCCGGCGGCGTGGAGCGCCGTCGACGTCTGGGCGCGTGTCTCGCTTGTCGCGTTCACGGCGCTCGTCTGCACTTGGCTTGCGGTCGGGGGCACGAGCCTTCGTACAAGCGGCATCGCTCCGCGCATGCACACCATTCGAGCGATGCTGCTTCTCGTCGCCATCGCCGCCGCGTTCGCCACGGCGGTCGGCACGGGCAATGCGATGTTCTGGCGATCGGCCGGCATGGCGTCCGGGATCTGGCTGACCGCCGCCTCCTCGCTGGCGCTCGGACTCGGGGGATCTCGCCGCGCCGTCGACTCCTCGAGAATCGCCGCGATCGCGGCTGCAGTCCTGGTCGGGTTCGGGACCTTCGCCGCGATGCGGGCGCAGCCGTATCGGCCGTTGCCGGGCGAAGCGGCGACCGTGCGGACGGTCGAGGTCTCGCCGGGCCGAGGAACCCTGCTCGTGGACGGGCGGCTGGCCACCGCGATCGAGACGTTGCGCGACCAGGCCTCCAAGGCCGGCTTCTCGCCGGGGCAGGACGTCCTCGCGCTCTACGACATGCCCGGCGTCGTGCTCTCGCTCGGTGGTCGGGCGCCGGGCGCGTCGTGGATCCTCAGCGGGTATCGCGGCTGCGGGCCGGCGGCGGAGGTCGTTCTCGGCAGCGTCGAGCCGCGACGACTTGCGGAGGCCTGGGTGATGCTGCGCAGTCCCCAACGAGCCGAGACCTGGACGCGTCCCGGCGCGAATCCGAACGTCTCGGAGGTGCTTGGGTCGGTGGGCCTCGAGTTTCCGAGCGGCTACGAGAAGGTCGCGGAGGTCCCGCTGCCGTTCTACGACCAGGTCGCCGCGGTCACGCTCTGGCGTCCGAACGAGGCGGATGCCGCTTCGCCGTAGACTTCGTCCGATGGGAACGGTCGCCTACGGCCTGCTCGCCAAGGTCCATTGGCCCGCGCGGGAGCGGGCGATCCGCGAGTTGGTTGCACGACACTTCATGAGCGCCGAGACGTACCGAAGCGAGATGATTCGTCTGCTCGACGTGGGATGCGGGCCGGGTTGGCTCGCCGCGACCGCGGCGTCGCTCGGGGCGGACTATCTCGGGATCGATCCGGATCCGCCGCAGGGGCGTGAGGACATCGTCGAAGGGCGAGCGGCGGATGTGGGCGAGTTGCTCGAGGCTCGCGACGTCGTGGTCGTCAACGGCACGGCGCACCATCTCGACGACGCCGAGTTCGCGTCGCTCCTGTCCGCCGCTCGACGCGCCACGGGTGTCGTCGTCTGCGATCACGCGCGAGACGAATCGACGCCCGCGCGAAGCCGGCTCCTGCAGTCGCTCGACCGCGGGCGCCATGTTCGGGACTTCTCGGCGTTCGCGTCGCTTGCGGGCTGGCGGCGGCTCGAGACGATTCGATTCCCGATCCGCATCGCGGGGATCGCCGCGTGGGACTACTTCGCGTCGGCGTATCGGCCGGAGGGTCGCGGATGAGCGCTGGCGTCGGCGGAATCTCGGTGGTCGTGCCGCTCTTCAACGAGCAGGGTTCGGTCGCCGAGCTGCTGGCGAGGCTCGAGGCGTCCCTCGCGGCGTATCCCGGATCGCGGATCGTGCTGGTCGACGACGGCTCGAGCGACCAGACCGTCGAGGCGGCGTTTGAAGCCGCGAAGGCGGGTCGCGGTCCGGCGGTGCATCTGCGGAGGCTGAGCCGGAACTTCGGTCTGCAGAAGGCGATCGCGGCGGGACTCGAGGCGGCGCTCGACCTCGAGCCGGCCGCGGAGGTGGTGGCGGTGATCGACGGCGATCTCCAGGACCGCCCCGAGCATCTGCCCTCGCTGGTCGGTGCGCTCGCCTCGTGCGAGGTCGCCTACGCGGTGCGCTCCAAGCGACGCGAGTCGGCGGCATTCCGGGTGGCGGCGAAGGCCTTCTACGCGGCGATGTCCCGCTGGTCGCGGGTGCCGATTCCCGCCGACGCCGGCAACTTCTGCGCGATGCGCCGCCCGGCGGCCGTCGCGATTCGATCGAACCTCGACGAGAACCTCTTCTTCCCGGGACTCCGCGCGTGGGTCGGATTCCGGCAACGGGGCGTTCCGCTCGAACGCGATGCGAGATCGGACGGGAACTCGCGGATGGGGCTTCGACGCCTGGTTCGCCTCGCGATCGGCGCGTTCTTCGGATACTCGTCTCTGCCGCTGCAGGCGATGCTGGTCCTCGCCGCGGTCACGCTCGCGGCGAGCGCGATGTTGGCGATCGCTCTCGCGGTGCTGCGGATCGTCGGCGAGGTGCAGGTGCAGGGCATCGCGTTGGTGGCGATCCTGGTGCTCGCGGCGCTCGGCGTGACGCTCGTCTTCCTGACGGTGCTCGCCTACATGCTGTCACGAAGCCCATCGCCCGTGCAGTCGAGATCGCTCTACGTCGTCGCCGAGGACCTCGTGCTTCGGGCCGGTTCGGAATGAACTCGACGCTGTACGCGCAGAGCGAGGACCATCGGTACCTCGATCGCGTTCCCGACGATCCGCACCAGGTGGCGGTGGTGGACGCGGTGCTCGAGGCGGCAGGAGTCGCCTCCGGCGACCGGGTGGTCGAGATCGGCGCGGGGCGCGGCCGCTACACCTCGCTGCTGGTGTCGCGGGGACTCGAGGTCCTCGCGATCGAGCCGGACGCGGCGCTCGCGTCGGCGTTGCGGGCGCGATTCGAGGGACGATCGAGCGTGCGGGTGGTCGAGGCGTGTCTCGACGACGCGTCGATCGCCGCGTGCGATCCATTCGCCGCGGTGCTGGGATTCCACGTCCTGCACCACCTCGATCCTGCGACGCTCGCGTGCCTCGAGCGAGCGTTGCAGGCGAGGCCTTCGGTCGGCGCAGGATTCCTCGAGCCCAACCCGCTCAATCCGCTGTACGCGGCGCAGATCGCGCTGCATCCTGCGATGCGCTTCCGCGAGGAGCGGGGGTTGTGGCGGCGATCGGTCGGCGAGGGTTCGGCGTGTCCGTCGCTGCGGGTGGTCGGCAACGTAGGCCTGCTGCCGCCGTCGCTGTCGAGGCGGCTCGGTGGATGGATTCGGCGACCGATGACGGCGCCTCGCTTCGCGCCCTGGTCCGCCTACCGGCTGATCGCGCGAGCCTCGGGGGGGTCGCGATGAAGGCCGCGCACGGCGAGGAGCTTGCTCGACGCGATCGCGGCTACTGGTGGTTCCGGGCCCGCTATGCGACCGTCGAGCGGATGCTGCGCCGCGAAGCGGGCGCGCCGGTCTCGTCGCTGCTCGACTTCGGCTGCGGCTCGGGAGGGTTCCTGCGACATGCCGTCGATCGCGGGCTCGTCGCGGCGGGCGGCGCCGTCGGGATCGATGGAGATGCGGGGGCGGTCGAGCGGGTTCGCGGCATGGGCTTCGAGGCCCATCGATCGGACGCTTCGAACTTGCCGGCGGTTCGGTTGGGTCATCGACCCGCCGCGATCACCGCGCTCGATGTGCTCGAGCATCTCGACGATCCGGTCGGCACGCTCGGTTCGCTGCGATCGATGGCGGCGGCAGGCGCGACGCTCGTCGCACTGGTTCCGGCGATGCCGTCGCTGTGGTCGGAGTGGGACGACCGTCTCGGGCATCGCCGTCGCTATCTCGCCCGCACGCTGCGGCGAGATCTCGAGGCAGGTGGTTGGAAGGTGAGGCAGGTGCGGTACCTCTTCTTCTCGATGCTCGCGCCGGCGTGGCTTCGTGGCGTCATGGGGCTGTCCGCCGCGAGCGACGAGTTTCCGTCGGTGCCTCGCTGGCTGGACACCGGCCTCGGATGGGCGACGACGCTCGAGAACCGGTTCCGTGCATGGCCCGCGGGCACGTCGTTGGCCGCGGTGGCGACCTGCGATTGATCGAGTCTCGGAAACGGCGACAGGCCGCGCCAAGGCGCGGCCTGTCGGGTGGACTTGACCGGCTGAACGCGAAGTCAGTTGGGCTGCACGCGAAGGCTGGCCGGGTTCGCCAGATCGACCTCGGCCCAGTCGGTGTACTCGAGAGCGGCGTTGAAGAGCCACCCCACGATCGCGCCGGAGTTCGACTGAACGACCATCGACGGCGCCGGCTCGCCGGGGAACATCCGGATCCCGACGACGTTCCAGCCCGTCGGCGCGACGAGCGACGCGCCGTTGTCGGCGCGGGTGTACGGAGCCCAGCCGTCGTAGGTGAAGCCGACCAGTTCCCAACGGATCACCTGACCGCTGGACTGGTTCTGCAGCACGATGACCGAGCGGCCCTCGTTGGCGTGAACGCCCGCGACTCGCCACGCCAGCGGCGTGTTCGCCGAGTAGACGAAGTGGAAGCCGACGTACTGAAGGCCGTTCATCTCCCAGATCACCAGACGGCCGGTGGACTCGTTGCGGACCAGAAGATCCGAATCGCCGTCGTTGTCGAAGTCGGCCGAGCCCTGGATCACCCAGCCGGGAGAGGCCAGAAGATCACCGCCATCTCGCTGCAGCGGAGCCCAGCCGGTGTAGTCGGTGCCGTCAGGCCCGCCGAGCAGCCAGGCGACGACCCGTCGATCGACCGAGTTCTGAAGAATGATGCTCTCGGAGCCGGTGTTCGGGTCGAAGGGGCCGACCGCACCGATCCTCCAGTTGGCGGGAGCGGTCACGACCGGATTGCTCGCCGCCACGGTGCCATCGATGCCGAGGAGCCGCGCCGACACCGCGCGGGTCGAGGTGTTCTGCAGAACGAGATCGGGAATGCCATCCGCGTTCAGGTCGGCCTGCTTGAGCAGGCAGCCGCTTGAGGCGGACGAGAACTGGAGTTGATCGACCTGGTTCGAGATGCCGGCGCCGAACGGAAGGAACGTGACGCGAAGGATCTGGATGCCGACATCCCAGCTGACGCCGAAGAAGCGGTTGTCGTTGGGATTGCTCGGGTCGTTCGGCGGCAGGTTCGGGTACTGCTCCGTGATCGCCTCGGTTCCCGCGATCACGGTGAGGGTGATCGTCGAACCGATCGGATCACCGCCTGTCCACGCGAAGCCCGCGACGTTCACCGGCGGATCAAAGGAAAACTCGATGACGCCCAGATCGTTCGCCTGCAGCACGTGGCCACCCGGGGGAACGCCGACGCCGGGAATGATGGTGGCACCGGAGGCTTGATTGAACGAGTAGCCCGGAACGGAGACGACTCCGCCCGGGAACACCTCGACCTCGAAGCACTCCATCCCGAAGCCGAAGTACGGGCTGTCCGACAGCGACTGGTACGGCAGCGGGCCCGTGAACACGGGTGGCGCTGCGGTCGAGACTGCCGCGACTCCCAAGACGCCAAGGATGCACGTGATTCGATTCGAACGCATGATCGGGACTCCTTCCGCTGACAAGCGGGCCACCACTCCTGAGAGATCCAACGTGCGAACTCCTCGCGGGGCCGCACCACCCACCCTGATTTCGATCCAACGCTAGCCCCGGTTCACCGCCGCGCGGCTGACGGGGTCTCAGTGTCCGAGAGAACCGCTCTGTTTCGGTCGAACGCCCCACACGGCTTTCCCCACTTCACAACACAGGGTTATTCGGACCGCGATCCGCTCAGGCCGCGGCGCGGCTCGGATCGATGCCGAGCGACCGCATCTTCTTGTAGAGCGTCGTCCGATCGATCCCGAGGTCCAGTGCGGCGCGGGTGCGATTCCAGCCGTGCCGACGGAGCGCATCGAGAATGAGGCGTCGTTCGGGTTCACGCAACGCCGCCTGCAGATCCTGGGGCTCGCCGTTGGCATCGGCTGGCGATGCGGCAAGGGTGGTCGCGGCATGGTCCAGTCGCAGGGGGTGGCGAGGATCGGCGACCGGGTTCCGCATCGGCTCCGGCAAGTCTTCAATCCTCACGAGATGCCCCTTCGCCAGCACGACGGCGCGCTCGACGGCATGCTCGAGTTCCCGGACGTTGCCGGCGAAGCGATGCGCCTCGATCGAGGCGATCGCGTCGTCGGAGAAGCCGACCACCTGACGCCCGTGATGCTGCCGATATCGCTCGAGGAACGCCTCGGCGAGCGGGCGGATGTCGCACGGACGCTCGCGCAGCGGCGGCATCTCGATCGTGACGACGTTGATGCGGTAGTAGAGGTCCTGCCGGAATCGGCCTTCCGCGACGAGCCGTTCAAGCGGCTCGTTGGAGGCGACCAGGAAGCGGACGTCGACCTCGCGGGTCTCGTCGGAGCCCACCGGCTCGAAGCGGCGCTCCTGCAAGACGCGGAGGAGCTTCACCTGAAGCGCGGGGCTCGCGGAGTTGATCTCGTCGAGGAAGATCGTGCCACCGTGAGCGGCGAGAAAGCGGCCCTTCTTGTCGCCGACCGCTCCGGTGAACGCTCCTTGGACGTGACCGAAGAGTTCCGACTCAAGCAGGGTCTCCGAGAGCGATCCGCACGACACTTCGACGAACGGTCCGCCGGATCGATCGGACGCCGCGTGGATCGTCTTGGCGACGAGGCTCTTTCCGGTCCCGGACTCTCCCGAGATCAGCACCGTGGCGCGGGTGGCGGCGGTCGAACGCACCAGTTCCTGCACCCGGAGGATCCGCGGGTCGTGTCCGATCAGAAGGTTGGAGCCGGAGGCGGGGCCCCGCGGAGTCGCCGAGATTCGGCGGCGATCGATCGCCCGGCGGACTGCGGCGACGAGTTCTCGATCGACGACCGGCTTCGCCAGCACGTCGTCGGCGCCCTCCCGCATCGCGGTGACGGCATCCTCGATCGTTCCGTAGGTGAGGACCGCGAGAACCGCGGGGACGCGGTCGAGGCTTCGGAGGTCCCGGACGACTTCGGCGATCCGGCGGCCCCAGCAACCGTCCGCGACGACGAAGGCGGCGACTCCGAACTCGGATTGGATCTCGCGCCCCGCCTGCTCGATCGAGTTCACCACGCTCGAAGCGAACCCCGCGTCGGCGAGGCACCGCTCGTAGGCGCCTGCGGCGAGAGGATCGCCGTCGGCAATCAGGACTCGAAGGGGGGCAGAGTCGGACATAAGGCGTTGTGGACGAGGATCTTGGGCCGATCCGTGGCGGCTTCGGTCCAAGCGCACCTTCGGAACTGACGTCCTTCGGCAGGAACCGTGCCTCGATTGACCTCAAGACGCCAAGCCGACCCGAAGGTCGCGTGACCTCGAGCCCGCGTCTTGACGGAGGGGGCCCTTGGAGCGGTCCATCCGGAACCGGTCGGTCGCGCTTTCGGATCCGTCTCGCCGCATCCGACCGGCTTCGGCCCATCGAAGCCTTGAAGCCGCTCGGAGGCTCCCGATCGAAGGTCCCGAGCGATTCCGGTCGCGATCCGAAGGTTCGCGAAGTCCGCTTCGACCGACCGGCCGTTTCTCACGGTCGGATGCCATAACCGCGAGGATGCGTCGTTGCAGCCGATCGCGCCCGTAGCGGTACCGGATCGCCTTCGATCGCGAAGCCTTCCGACCCCGATCGACCCAACGTCTCCCTCAGGAACCGGATCCATGTCCACCTTGAAGTCTCGAACGGCTCGCTTCGGTCGTCCCTCGATGCTCGCTGCGGTTGCCGCCGCAGCGATGCTGCTTGCTCCCTCCGCCAGCCCGCTCGGTGGCTGGCTCTCCTCGGCGTCGGCGCAGGATGGAGCGGGAGGCGGTCAGGCCGGAGGTCGGTCAGGCGGTCGTGGCCAGCGCATGCAGGATGGCGGCGACGCCGGGCAGCGGGGCGGTCGCGGGCAGCGCGGTCAGGACGGCGCCCAAGGCGGCCGTGGCGGCATGGGTGGCATGGGTGGCCGTGGCGGCCGGATGGGTGGCATGGGCGGCGGCATGCGTGACGTCCGCGAGTTGATGGAGCCCGACTTCGTGCGGCGCGACGTGCCGCTCTTCGTCACGCAACTCGAGCTCGACGACACCCAGAGCCTCGTCGTCGAGACGCTGATGGGCGACTACGAGAACGACTACGCCTCGGCGTCGGGCCGCGTCACCGAGCAGATGGCCGAGATGGGCCGCCAGATGTTCTCGAACATGGTGACTCCGGAGATGCGGACGCGCTTCGAGGACGAGGCTCGCTCGATCCGCGAGGAGATCCGCGAGATGCAGGACGCCGCGGGCGGCGAACTCGATCCCGAGCAGATCCGCAACATCTGGCGGGAGCGCATGGGCAAGCTGCAGCAGGAGATCGCCGCCGAGCAGGGCGACAACGGCATGGCCGCGCAGATGCAGGCGACGATGGGCGAGATGTTCGCCCGCCTTCAGGAGTGGCAGGCGAAGAAGGCCGCGATGCGGGTGGCGTTCGTGGACGGCCTCAAGGTCCAGCTCACCGACGAGCAGCTCGAGCTCTGGCCCGCGTTCGAGCGGTTCGTGATCCGCGAGAAGAGCCTTCCGAAGGCTCGGCTCTCCGGCGAGGGGCTGAACCTCTTCCTCGTCGTCGACGAGGCGGAGCTTTCCGAGGAGGCGATGACGAAGCTCGATCCGATCCTCGACGAGTACGAGGTCGTGCTCGACCAGGCGATCCGTCGTCGCGACGAGGTGGTCGCGACCACTTCGGCGCAGATGTACCGGTCCATCCAGGAAGGCGACACCGTCGGGGCGATGAGGACGATGGAGCGGCAGATGCAGGCTCGAACCGCGCTTCGCGATGTGAACGAGCTGTATCGCGTTCGGCTGGTCTCGGAACTCGGCGATTCGTCGGAGTCGAAGTCGCTCGGCCAGGCGATTCTCGAGTCGGGCTTCGAGCGGATCTACCAGCCCACGCCGACGGCTCGCGCCTTCGCGGCGGCTCTCGGGATCGACGGGCTCGACGCGAGCGTGCTCGAGGCGGTGCTCGCGACGCAGGCGGCCTTCGAGGCGGAGATGACGGCTCGCAACGAGCAGTTGCTGGCGCTGACCAAGCGATTCGAGCCTCAGCAGCAGCTCGACGAGGCCGAGCGGTTTGTCGCGGCGATCGCGGGCGTCATGGCCGGCGGCGGCTTCAATCCCGGCGGCTTCGGACCCGGCGCGGAGAATCCGATGCGCGAAGCGATGGACATGCGGGGCGAACTCGATCGGCAGTACCGCGAGCGCCTCGAGGCGCTGCTGACGCCCGAGCAGGTCGAGCAGTTGCCTTCGACGCGGCGCGGCCGCGGTGGCGGCGGAGGCCAGTTCGCCGAGATGCGTGAGCAGGCGCTGCAGCGATTCGACAAGGACGGAGACGGCGAACTCAGCCCTGAAGAGCGTCGCGAGATGATGGAGACCTTCCGGCAGGAGGGGTTCCCGGGTCGCGGCGGTCAGGGCGGCGGGGGTGGCCAGGGCGGACGTGGCCAGGGCCAGGGCGGCTGACCCTCCCCGCCGATCCTTCCCGGCACTCATGAAGCACTCGGCGCCGCCGTCCTTCGGGACGGCGGCGTTGTCGTGGTGGCGCCGGCCGATCGCTCATGAATCGGTCTTGGAGCACATGCTCGAAGTTGAAGCGATCCTCGCGGTTGAGCCGCGCGCCGCGAACACCGCGGCCTTAGAGTCGCGAGTCTCCCGCCCGCGAGGCTGTGCGTCGCTCGCCATCTCCGGGAGGGAGGAGAGGGAGAATCTCATGAGCCGAATGAAGTTCGAATGGAGTCTCGCGTCGGCGTTGGCCGTTGCCGCGTCCGGAACGGTCCTGGCTGGCGGAGGCAAGGGGACCTTCTCGCTCACGCTGCTCCACCACCACGACGGCGAGTCGAAGCTGATCGGCGCAAGCCCAAGTCAGCCCGACTTCGGCGGGATTGCTCGCTTCGCGACGGTGGTCGCCCACGCGAAGGCGGCGGCGCCGGGCGGCGTGCTGATGCTCACGTCGGGCGACAACTTCCTCGCCGGCGCGCAGTGGGACTGCAGTCTCGAACACGGCGTCCCCTACTACGACTCGATCGCCCTGAATCTCATCGGGTACGACGCGCTCGGTCTGGGCAACCACGACTTCGACTTCGGACCCGAGGTCCTTGCGAACTTCATCGAGGGCTTCGCTCCCGACGTGCCCTTCCTCTCCGCGAACCTCGATGTCGCGCCGGAGCCGTCGCTCGCGGCGCTCGCGGCCGCGGGACGCATCGCGCCGTCGACGCTGCTCGAGATCGAGGGCCGTCTTGTGGGCGTGGTCGGCGCGACCACCACCCAGCTTCCGTTCATCTCCAGTCCAGGCGACGTCATCGTGGATCCGGACGTGCCGGGAGCCGTGCAGGCGCAGATCGACGCCCTGCTCGCCGCGGGCGCGAGGATCATCGTGCTCACCAGCCACCTGCAGAGCGTCAGCGAGGATCTTGCGCTGATCCCGATGCTTCGCGGTGTGGACATCGCGATCGCCGGGGGCGGAGACGACCTGCTTGCGAACCCCGGGACTGCGCTGCTTCCAGGCGACACTTCGGCCGGGCCGTACCCGATCCTCGTAAGCGATGCTGATGGTCGGGTCGTCCCGGTCGTCACCACGACCGGCGATTACCGCTATCTCGGCCGTCTTGAAGCCACCTTCGATGCGGCGGGCGAGATCCTCT